>JBPCWA010000547.1:0-2798 GCA_051009975.1 Hyphomicrobiaceae bacterium | reverse complement strand
CCCCAAGCGTTCAAGGCAACATCGAACGTGTTTGACCGTGCAGTAAGTCGGGTCGGGCGGCATGCTGATGGGTGGATGACGACCATGGTGACGCCTGATCAGTATCGTTTCGGCTGGCAAGCGGTGCGTGCGGCGGCAGTCGCCCATGGAAGAAAGCCTAGCGAGATTGAAGGCTGTGTTTACCACAACGTCCATATCGGTGAACGCGACGCCGCCTGCGAACAGAGCAAACGTTTTTTGGACGAGTACTACTCGACCAACTTTGATCGAGAATTTGTGGAGATGTGGACAGCCCATGGCTCTCCTCAGGAATGTGCAGATAAGTTGCTTGAATTTGGTGAGGCTGGCGTCGATCTGCTCTCAGTTCGGTTCTCGGCCTTTGACCAAATCGGACAAATGCGCCGCTTCGTGGACGAAGTGGTTCCATTGCTCTGATTTTGCCCACGGTAGGCGAACTGAGCCGTTATATGTTGGAAGCAGAAATCTGACGGACTTTTTCCGTTATTTTCCGTTATCAAATCCCCGTTTTTATTGGGCGAGACTGCCAATCGATGTCTAGTGCCCGCGAGATGCACTTGCGACTATGACGTCGGCGGAGCGAACCCGGTTGTTGGACTTGTTTGGTTCCCGCCAGGGTGGGAGGCCAGGGTGGGAGGCCAGGGAGGGAGGAGAGGGTGGGAGGAACGAGATGCGTATCACTACAGATTGGGACCGTGCGAGCGAGCCTGCGAGATGATCAAGCTAGTGGCAAGGCCAGTCAAAGTTCGAGCCGAGGTTACGGATGTTTAATTGAACGGAAATGGTGCCGTAAATGGTGTCCTCCTAAGACGGCAGCATCGATCGATTGCCCAAAGGAGAATGCTATGTCGAAAACTACGACCACTAAACATAAGACCGGCCGTCGCGTGATGGCTGCCCTCGTCGCGGGCGCGGTCGCTGCGGGGCCGGTTGTCGGCTCATTCCCGGCTGTTGCAGCCCCTAACAATCAAGTCGCAGGCCAGGCAGTTCAGGGGTTCGCAGACATAATTGCCGAGGCGCGTCCAGCTGTTGTGAGCGTCCTGGCACAGAAATCCATGACCGGCAAAGCTGAGGGAGTGGAGTTCAATTTCGAGAATCTGCCTGATCAATTTCGCGAATTCTTCAAACGCTTTGGAGACCGTGACGGTAGTCGATTTAACTTTAAAATGCCCGAAGGCAAACGTCCGTTCGCGAGAAAATCCGAGGCGCAAGGCGCCGGCTTCTTTGTCAGCGAAGACGGTTACATCGTTACGAACAATCATGTCGTAGCCGATGCGAAAAAAATCGTCGTGGCAACCCGAGATGGCAAGAAATTAGATGCGCGTCTCGTCGGCGCAGATCCCAAGACCGATCTTGCGGTTCTTAAGGTTGACGGCAGCGATTTCCCGCATGTGGCCTTTGGGGAGAGTGCTGATGTTCGTGTTGGTGACTGGGTGATTGCTGTCGGTAATCCCTTTGGGCTTTCCGGAACTACTACCGTCGGCATCGTATCAGCCCGCGGACGAGATATTGGTAATGGTGCATTGAACGACTTCATCCAGATTGACGCGCCCATTAACCGCGGCAATTCTGGCGGTCCCGCCTTCAACTCCAAGGGTGAAGTAATCGGCGTAAACACCGCCATTTTCTCGCCCACAGGCGGCAACGTCGGCATCGGTTTTGCCGTGCCATCCGATACGGCCAAAAGCATCGTTGAATCTCTGATCTCCGACGGCCACATCTCGCGTGGGTGGTTAGGTGTGACAGTCCAGCCAGTCACAAAAGATATTGCGGATAGTCTTGGGCTTGATAAGGCCGAGGGCGCATTGGTGGCCGCGATAAGTGAGAATACACCGGCAGAGCGGGCCGCGATGAAAGCTGGCGATCTGGTGACAATGGTTGACGATAAAAAGATCGAGTCACCGCGCGATTTAGCCCGTGTCATCGCAGCCAAAGAGTCAGGTTCGAATGTGGAAATTCGACTGCTTCGTGGAGGGGAAGACCTGACGTTGTCCGTAAAGCTTGCAAATCTGCCGGGTCAGAAGCGGATGGCGGCAAACGAGAAATCGGAGAAATCCGAGAAGCAGGATCGAGCCAAGCTGGGCTTGATGCTTCGTGAGACTGGCGATGGCGTTGAAATCGCGAAGGTCATCCCCGATACTCCTGCCGCAGACAAAGGTCTGAAGTCGGGAGAAGTCATTCGCCAAATCAACGGCAAGTCGGTTAAGTCGGTTGAAGACGTGCGAAAGCAAGTAGCTTCAGCTGCCAAGGAGGGTAAAAAGCATGTGCTTATGCTCCTCAAAGGCAAGCAGGGCAATCGGTTCGTCGCACTTGCCTTAAAGCAGGCTTAATCGAGATACTTCTTCACAAGCCTGATTTCAATTCAGTCGGGGCGCGCCCTGACAGAGTAAGGACCATAGTTTCGGAGGATTAGACTTGCTGACTAGGCTCCTGCTCGCAATAGCGAGCAGGAGCCTTTTGCGTATTACCCGCCGTGCGCTTGGCCCGGGCCACAACCGGGTTACAATTGACCGGGCTGGCGAACAATGATGAGAGGCGACGTTTCGAACCATGTTGTTTTATTTTCTTTGCCATACAAACTGTCAGTGCCGGTTTTGATACCCTTGTCGGTGGCCTAGGCCCTCCAGCGACCTGACCCATCTTCCTCCATCTTGTAGTTGTCTTTCTTGGAACTTGTATGAGAATCGTGATCGACCGCGCTAGGACGCCGATCGTCGCTTGGGTCGATTTAGTTAGAGGGTTTGGTGCGGTGCTTGATAGGTTGGTTATCGGTCGGGCCC
>JBPCWA010000546.1:0-3557 GCA_051009975.1 Hyphomicrobiaceae bacterium | reverse complement strand
TCCAGAGCATCCTCGCGTCCAGCAGGCCCGCCAAGCGGCTAAAGCAGAGGCCGCGGGCTCCGCGGCGCCGGTATTCGGTCAAAAGAGCGAGGCAGGAGCACAAGGAATTCCTGGCGTCAGGCACCTCATCGCCGTTGCGAGTGGCAAGGGTGGCGTTGGTAAGTCAACAACGACCGTAAACTTGGCTCTCGGTATGCAAGCCAACGGTCTCAAGGTCGGTATCCTGGATGCGGACATATACGGCCCGTCACAACCGCGGTTATTGGGACTTGCCGGTCGTCCAACGGCTGGCCCGACCGGCAAACTGCAGCCCATGAGCAGTTACGGTCTCAAGGCCATGTCGATGGGTTTCCTAGTCGACGAAGGAACCCCTATCATTTGGCGAGGGCCAATGGTCGTCAGTGCGCTCAATCAGATGTTGCGCGAGGTTGCATGGGGTGATCTTGACGTGATTGTTATCGACATGCCACCAGGTACTGGCGACGTGCAGCTCACTATGGCGCAACAAGTACCACTTTCAGGTGCGATTATTGTGTCTACACCGCAGGATCTGGCTTTGATTGATGCGCGCAAGGGACTGGCCATGTTCCAGCGTGTCGATGTTCCGGTACTCGGAATAATCGAAAATATGAGCACATTCATCTGTCCACATTGCGGTGAGCGGTCTGACATCTTCGGTCACGGAGGGGCCGAGGCCGAGGCCGAAAAGTTAGGTATCCCGTTCTTAGGTGGCGTTCCTCTACATATGGATATTCGGACGGCTTCCGATCGCGGCCAGCCAATCGTAGTGACGCAGCCGGGCGTGCCCCATGCGCAAGTCTATGCTGATTTGGCGGCAAAGACCTGGACGGAAATTGAGGGAGCGGCTGGGTCATTGGTCAAACCCACCTTGCAGGTCGCCGACGACAACTCAACGCTACGGGTTGCGATGACAGGTGGCCCAACATACGAGATAACCGCCGAAATGCTCAGAGTTATGAGTCCGTCGGCCGAAGTTCAGGGCCACTCACCGAGCCAGCGTGTCACGGTTGGGGGCAAGCGCAATGTAAAAATCACAGACCTCCGCCCGGTTGGAAGTTATGCCGTCCGGATCGTCTTCAATGATGGCCACAGTACGGGATTGTATTCCTGGCCATATCTTGAGGATCTAGGTCGAAACAAGGATCGGAAATGGGCGGAGTATCTCGGCGAGCTGCAGGCCAAGGGGATATCACGCGATTAACGAGTGAGCGTTTTTTTGCTTGCTAGACGCCGACATTGAGTGGGATCGAATTGCCCTAAACCTACTGCGAGTCGTGAACAGCTTCACTGTGGGAGGAGCGATTGGTCCGAAGCGAATGCAGTCCTGCATTTGTGCCGCTCGGATTCTGACCCTTACCGTACCAGGCTTGTGTGTGGTGTCAGTGTCGCGGGACAGTGAGCCACTTTCACCTGGGTCTCTTGTTTTGCAATCAGTGCATCGTGCGCGCGAAAATTCGCCTCACCGACGCCCGTAATCAGAATTGTGGCAAACAGTGCGGCGATGACGAGCGATAAACCATTCACATTTCGCCACCCGAAATGATGATTGCGACGAAGAAGTCTTGCGTGCCGATCGAATGCAATTTGTGAAGATTGTGTCACGGTGATGCTCCAGATCCTTGATGTCTCGCTTGTTCTTGATACGAGACCTGAACATTTTTTTGTTTGGACGGCATAGGCGGCGCGAGGGACATGCGGCGTGCATATCGCTGCCGTCGTCACACCTTTTAAAGCGATATTTGGGCGTCGCTCAAATAGCAATCCCGTCGCATATCATCACAACGCAGTGACGGCCGTATTTCCGTCGGTCGACGAAGCTCTGGACAGATAGGGCACGTTAATTTTGGGGTTCTGACTTAGAACTTGCCTTGTCGATAATGGCATTCATGTAAGCTGGCAAAGCAAAGGCTGCGGCGTGAAGCGCTGGCGTCCAGTATTGAGTAGAGATGTTGCGGGTCGTCGCGCGGCCCGCGAGGGTTGCGGTTGCTACATCAAGGTGCTCGCGACAGTCTGAAGCCCAAGACACGCAGAATTCGCCACCGAAGTAGGATGGGTGTGTAAATGTGTAGGCGGTGGCAAGGTCATACAGTGGAGATAGCAGTTGTATGTTGCTGCTTAGATGGCCTGGCGTGTGGAAGGGCAAACTGGTCTGCGAAACGAAAATGCCATCTGATCTCAATATACGTTTGCAGTCCGAGTAAAATTTGTTCGAGTGCAGGACGGCACTTGGGCCGATCGGTTCTGAAGAATCTGCAATAACGACGTCGAATCGATCAGCAGTTTGCGCAACGTAGGCCAAGCCATCTGCAATAACGACGTTGGTTCGCTTGTCGGCAAACGCTGACTTTCCTATTTCCGGGTAGTACGTCGTCGACGTATCGATCACCTCCTGGTCTATCTCGACCAGCGTGGCAGACTGGACACTCGGATGTTTGAGAACCTCACGCAGAATGCCACCATCGCCTCCGCCGACTATGAGAACATCGCGAGGACGCTCGAGGGCCATCATGGGGATGTGCGCCATCATCTCGTGATAGACGAACTCGTCCTTCGTTGTGAGCTGAAATACACCATCTAGTATCAGAACTTTGCCCCAGAACGCGTTCTCAAAAATGATCAAATGTTGATGTTTGGTCTCCACTTCGTGGAGGATTCTGTCGGCTCGCATGGATGGACGCCAGTCGGGATGAAATGTTTCAGAGATCCAGCGTGCCATGGTGTCAAATTCCCTTGCTTAGGTATCAAATCGTGCCGGGTCTCAGAACAGCGAGCGCAAAAGCGCGCACTGCCCCCGGAGAGGTGATGCGCGCTTGTCCATGTTGTTCCTTCGAGGACCGGGTCAGGCGGCCTTGCTGGTCCCAACGTCGGTCGCAAGCTCGGACTTTGCGGCCTGCTCCCAAGCCATTAGGTCGAGGTCTTCGCCGCGCTGATGGGTCTTAACGACGACCTCGCGGGCTTCAAACGCCTCCTTGAGCACCGCAACACAGAGTTCCGGTCGCGCATCGCCACACATAAAAACGTCGAGCGCCGCATAATCGGCCTCCGGCCAGCTGTGAATAGATATGTGGCTCTCAGAAAGAACTGCAACACCGGACACGCCGCCATTTGGGGTGAAGTGATGCAGGTGGACATGAAGGAGGGTTGCACCGGCTACATCCACGCAGCGCTTGAGAGTACATTCTATGTGCTTGATGTCATCAAGCAACCGGGCACCAAAGAGATCGATAATAAGGTGGTTGCCGGCATACCGAACGCCTTCGCGCTCTATAAAAAAGTCTTTGCGTTCGTCCGGAGGGTCCGAGTTGCTCGGGCGTTCCGGTGCCGAATGTGTCGCTTGCGAGGCTAAGCGCGCGTTTTCACCATGATCTTCCTTTTGGGCGGTGCTTGAACGAGTCAAGTCCATCCCCAATTGGAAGAGGGTGTCATCATAGGCCATGTGACCCTCCCCAACCAGTAGACAGATGTGACCCGTCCGCTCTTACCTTTGGGGTCTAGGACATCTACCTTACCTTCAGGGCAGGGGGTCGAACGGAGAA
>JBPCWA010000545.1:0-15563 GCA_051009975.1 Hyphomicrobiaceae bacterium | reverse complement strand
GGGTATATGCCAATGCTCTCGGGACTTTGTTTTTTTGCGCGTGCAATTACACCACCGGGGCGTCCACGGCGGTATGACACCCGATTTTTTTGCGTGTCATCTGATTTCGTCGGGACATGCCGTGGTCAGCCGGACGATGAGCTTAGTGATATCGATTGGTATACGATAGATCAATGTACGTCGCTCGATTTGCCTCCGATCACGCGAGTTGTACTCGAAGACCTGTCGGATCGGCTTCGGACTATCGGAATTACTCCTTCGCGACATGCCGTGCCATACTATCATCAGCGCCGAGGCCTGTTTTTTCGCGAACTTATCGATGTCGAGCGGCGCGAGCGGTAGTGCCTGCTTGTGCTTTTTGCTAGACTCTGTGTTCACTGTCGTGTTTGAAGGCGATACCTCTTTGGTGCAGGTCGAAATAACTTGACACTTAAGGTGCGAAATTTAAGTTGCGCCGATCGGAAGGGGCCCACATTAAGGATGAACAATGGCCAAACCTGTTACTCAGAAGATTAAGTTGTTGTCGACCGCAGGGACCGGCTTTTTTTATGTGACAAAAAAGAATCCCCGAAACACAACGGAGAAGCTGTCATTTAAGAAGTACGATCCGGTTGCGCGCAAACACGTAGAGTTCAAAGAAACAAAGATCAAATAATTCATAGATAGATCTGGGATCATTCAGCGAACGGGCTATCTTGGATCGTTTTCCGTGCACTGTTCCAGGACGGTGTGGTCCAGGTCGCTCGGCCGGCTGATTGATTTGGTCAAGCGGCAATTTTTCGGGACCGGAATAACATATCCGCCGTATGATGCTTGAACGCTCTGGCCAGAATGCACGTGGTGGCCAGATAGCCTTGGTTGGCCAGAAAGCATGTGTCAGCTTGGTAGCGGGGTGTGTCCAAGTGGACAACGCTTTCTGACCTTTGAGCCAAGCTGTAGACCAAAGAGGGCATTGGTCGGTCGCCTGGCCACCGGCCTTGGCTGCGGAAAGTTTTAAGCGCAACAAGGTCCGGTCGCGTGCACGGGATAGTCAGGAGATGCGGCGGACCTGACGCCATCCTGTACGCGGCTACTGATCGGAGCACTTACGATGGGAGGAAATGATTCCAAATCATACGCTCTCATCCTATCCGACGTAACGAGTTTGGCAAACTATTTTCCACTTGACAAGAGGTTTGCAGATCAAAACGGCAGACAGACCCGGTCTGAAGGGGGGCTGTGTTTATTCATCGTGGTCGGGTGCTCGTTCGTGAGAGGATGGCCGTAAGTGAATTCAACGTCGGATCTTGGTCCGTCGTGAGCTGATTGCTGAATTGTTGACAAGAGGCATAGGCATGTCATCGATCGGCTTTGAGACGCCATGGTGGTCATCGAAGAGCTTTTCAGCAATGTCAGTCAAGACACTGATGCGAAATGGCATCACAAGAAATACATCGCATTGTGTATTCGGGCAGGTGCCGCCTGCATCGAGGCGCGAGGTGCCCGTTATTGCCACTATAGGCAAATCGCACAACTTTTCGTCGTCTCTTAACCACTCGACTAGTTCAAGGCCAGCATCGGGACAAGGACCACAAGATAATACCAGCAGACTGGGATGGTGTCTTCGCGCCGTTGTGACCACGTCTTGGCTAGGAGACATGCGCAAAGTGCGACACCCCTTAAGGCCAAAGACGGTCTCTAGAAGTTTGAGCTGGAGACGATCCGTGCCGACGATCATGACGAGATGCGATGGCTGCTCCTGTCTCTTATGCCCGTATCTTCCCAATTTCGGAACAATCTGCATGCATGCCATCCGGCAAGACGAATTGTGAAACCTGCTCGGTGTTGTCGAGCAACCCTCAGTCGAGGATGGAGACGGTTTTAGGCACGTGACAGGCAACAGTACAGATGATTTGGGCTGGCCTGGTAAGCAAAGGGTGAAGAGAGGCAACCTTGCATGGTTGGTCAGGTGCTCGCCGTCTGTCCCAATTCGGTGTCAATCCGTCCAGGGTTGGTTGGCAGCGCCGGAGCGCCGCTTAGCGCTTACTTGTAGTGCAATGTATCGGGCTTCCTACTGAAACATGAGTTTGCGGCAAGTTATGACAGTGCGACGTAGAAAGTGTTTCTTGCTTGTCAGACCATTTAACTGGCACAACAACGGCTTAGTCGTTGATCTTGGAAGCCGGGCCTGCGTCTGTGTAGCAAATGGAAGCTGAAGTGAAGAACTCGGAATCGGATTCTCAGCGATGCGACAGGTATCGAGAGGCCACGTGTTAACTACGAAGTTGCGCGGCAATTTGGACACCGATTATGTATTCACTTTGCAATGACGAGCATCTGGGCGCGCACGATGAGGAACAAGGAAAATCGCATGCAACCAGGTTACCGCGAGAATTGTCGCTCGAAGGGTCGCATGGAGGACGTGGTAGAAAGCTACGCGCATGATGGATTTGTTTTTCCTATATCGGTCATCAGTGAGGAAGAAGCGGAGGCCCTGCGCGCGGACCTTGAAGCTGCCGAAGAAGAATTGGCAGACAGCCCCGATCGTCTAGCGCTGTTGCGGTCCTATCCGGATCGCTTGCTGCCCAGTTTCGATCAATTGGTCCGCAATACAGTTCTTATTCAGCACGCGTCCCAGATTCTGGGGTCGGATCTTATGGTTTGGAGTGCGGGACTATTCATCAAGGAGCCGCATTCGCAGAAAATTGTCTCGTGGCACCAGGATCTGATGTACTGGGGATTGGACGATGCGGAGGAAACGACTTGTTGGGTGGCTCTGTCCCCGGCAACTAAGGAGAGTGGCTGTATGATGTTTGTTCCTGGCAGTCATAAGCGTCGCCTTGTTCCGCACATCGATACGTTTGCCGAGAACAACTTGTTGTCACGCGGTCAGGAAATTGCGGTGAAAGTTGACGATAGCGAAGGGGTTGCAGTTGAACTGGAACCTGGGGAAGCGTCGATGCATCACGGACATCTCTTTCATGCCTCCGGGCCCAACACGACGAGAGATCGTCGAATTGGTACTGCCATTCGATACATTAGACCTTCGATGCGACAAGTCTCCGGCGATAAATCGCTGGTTGCGTTGGTCGCAGGCGAGGACCGTCATGGACATTTCAAGTTAGCAGGGTCCCCGAGAGGCCGGTTGGCTGCCGAGGATTTCGAACTTTGCCGACTGGATTCTGACCTAAAGCGGCGGGTACTTTATGATGGCGTCGATAGCAGCAAGGGTAAGCGCTATTGATCAACCGGTGCGACAGTTGTCCGTTGAGAGACCACTGTGTCATCGCGATGCGACATGCTTATGCGGGATTTGGCGGTCAATAGTGCTGCGGCGGCGTTTCGATTCTTTCGATCTCATCGGCATAGGCGCAGATTGCTTTGCGTCCAGCCGGTGTTAGTTGATAGGTCCCAATCGTGACTCGCTCAAACCAACCATAGTGGTTATCTGACATAATGCGTCGGGCTTTCGACACACCCGACAATGCGGCAGCAACGGCGGCCTTTGTTGGACCTCTTCTATTCAGAAGAGAAACGCATCGCAGTGCATCTTGTCGGTAAGCCGTCATTATGTGGTGCCGCCGCGTGGCCCCCCCCACATTCGGGTCGCCTGTGCGTTTGCGAAATTCACCAAGCAACTTCTCCGTTCGTTGCTTGGACTTGCGTGGCCTATAAGGACCTGGATCTGCGTGGACTATCACCGTTCCAGTCTTTTTACGTACTGTAATCAAGCCAAGACCAAGACGTCGACATAGAATCAAGGTCTTCTTGAGAGATTTCAAGAAAGCATGCCCGCTTTTGTGCGGTACAGCGATGTAGACAGCATCAGTGATCGCTTGCCTTGCCACAGCCTGATGAAATAGCGACAGTGCGATCGCCAGCTTCATCTCTACAATGACCGGCGCTTCTTTTCCTCGGCAGGCGACAATATCTGCTGCGCCAACTTCGCCTTTCACTTCGTAGCCCTGCGCCTCCAGAAACCGTTTGATTGGGCCGTACAGTTCTCGTTCGGACTTAATGGTAATGGATTGGCTCATGCCATCTCTTAGCTGACTCGTGAGAGAAATGGCAAAGGGAGCCGCAGTACTATCCTAGGTAATGAGGGGAAGAAGATTGGACGAGTTGCGAGGGGCTATGTTTCGGATAGCGTTCGGCGCACTGCCTCTTTCCAGCCAGAATACTTGCGCTCGCGACTAGCGGAATCCATCTTCGGTTCGAAGCATCGATCTAACTCCCACTGTTCAGCAAACGCCTTTGGTTCTGGATAAAATCCCACCTGATAGCCAGCCAGATATGCCGCACCAAGGGCCGTTGTTTCCTTAACCGTGGGGCGATCGACTGGCGCATCCAAAATGTCAGCAAGTGTTTGCATGGTCCAATCGGATGCAGCCATGCCGCCGTCGACTCTGAGAACTGTCTGCGAGGTTTCTGCCCAGTCCGTGCGCATCGCTTCCAGTAGGTCGCGCGTTTGATAGCACACGCTCTCTAAGGCTGCCCGAGCTAGCTCGGCACGGCCGGTATTGCGCGTCAAGCCATACAAGGCCCCGCGACAGTCCGCGTCCCAATAAGGTGCACCAAGACCAACAAACGCTGGAACCAAATAAACGCTTTGGCTAAGGTCTGCTGTCGCTGCGATTTCGCCGACTTGGCTGACCTGATTGATGATCTTTAGTCCATCTCTCAGCCATTGAACGGCAGCTCCTGCGACAAAGATCGATCCCTCTAGTGCGTACTCCGGCCGGCCGTTGATCTGGTAAGCGATTGTGGTCAATAACCTATTTTTCGAAAAAACGGGTTCACTGCCTGTGTTCAAGAGTGCGAAACATCCCGTACCGTAAGTGGATTTGGCCATGCCGGGTGTGAAACATGCTTGGCCGACTGTCGCGGCTTGTTGATCACCTGCGATGCCCGCTATGGCAATTGATCCACCAAAGATTTCCGGCTCAGTCAATCCAAAATTAGCGGCGCTATCCAGTACGGTTGGCAGTACTCCTCGCGGTACGCGGAAGAGATCAAGAAGGTCATGATCCCATTCGCCTGAACGAATGTCATACAGTAGTGTGCGACTGGCGTTCGTAGCATCTGTGGCATGTACCTTCGCGCCCGTTAGGCGCCAAAGGAGGTAAGTGTCCACGGTACCAAAAGCCAATCGACCGGTCTCGGCGAGGTCGCGGGCACCTTCCACGTTATCCAGGATCCATCCAATTTTGGTGCCAGAGAAATAAGGATCCAGTAGCAATCCGGTTTTTTGTGAGACCGCGGGCTCACAGCCGCTGGCTTTGAGTTCTGCGCATTTGTCGGCGGTGCGTCGATCCTGCCAAACAATAGCCCTGTGGACTGGGTTGCCGGTTTGGCGATCCCAAACCAATGTGGTTTCCCGCTGATTGGCTATGCCGATCGCCGCGACATCAGTGGCCCCGGCATCAATTTGAGCCAAGGCTTTCTTGCAGGTGGCAATTGTTGTTGACCAGATGTCTTCAGGATCATGTTCCACCCAGCCTGATCGTGGAAAATGCTGTGCGAACTCCTCTTGCGCAACGCTTGCGATTTGTAATTCCTGATTGAACAGAATGGCGCGGCTTGATGTGGTGCCCTGGTCAATGGCTAGGATGTATTTGGCCATTTGCCCTTCTCCAAAATTGATGGACGCCGTTGGGAGAAATCCAATTTGTTTGCGGACGTCGGTCGCAATGTATCTTGCTGGCGGCCTCTTTGGGCCAAACTCTCCTCAGACGGCACCTATTGAGTTGACCATTCGATGCGACGCCAGCCACGATTGCAATTCATTGACTTCTTCCTGCCTGAGACGCAATCCTAACTTGGTGCGCCGCCAAAGGATGTCTTCTGCTGTCACCGCCCACTCCTTCGATTGGAGATAGGTGACTTCACGCTCGCTGAGCGTGGCACCGAACTGGCGACCAAGATCATGTTCTGACCGAGCATCTCCGAGCATGGCCTTTGCGAGCGTGCCATAAGCACGTACCAGTCGAGTTGCAGTCGCCAGGCCGAGGAAGCTGTAGCTCTCCAATAACTGGTGCACCTGTTGTTCAAAGCCGTCTACGGCGAAATTGCCGCCAGGTAAAGATTGCGAGCCGGTCCAGGGCCTAGTCGACCTCTGCATCGCTTGATCGACGTGATCGAGGACGGATTCTGCCAAACGCCTGTAGGTCGTGATTTTGCCACCGAATATGTTGACGAGTTTGGGCTCGTCTTCGTTTCCTTCGAGTTTGACGACATAGTCTCGTGTCGCCTCCTGTGCACTACTGCTTCCATCGTCAAAGAGTGGTCGAACGGCTGAAAAGGACCAAACTATATCGTCACGTGTAATAGGGGTGCGCAAGTAGGCGCGTGTCGCGTCGAGTAGGTAATTGACCTCCTCGGGAGAAATCTCCACCTTATCCGGTTTGCCTGCATAATCTCGATCGGTTGTGCCAATCAGCGCGAAGTCTTGCTCATAAGGGATGACGAAAAAAATGCGGCCATCCGGATTCTGGAAAATATAAGCGCGGTCGTGCTCGAAAAATTTTTTGACGACGATGTGACTACCTTGGACCAAGCGAATGTTTCGTGCGCTGTTGTAGCCAGCGACCTGCCCCAACACGCTGTCGACCCAGGGACCAGCGGCGTTTATGATCAATCGTGCCTGAATGGTCTCTTCTTGGCCGGTCCACGAATCGCGCACCGTCGCCTCCCAGTGATCGCCCGTGCGTCGGAGACGTACGAATGCAGTGCGGGTGCGAATTTCTGCCCCCCTGTCGACCGCATCCCGTGCATTAAGGACAACGAGGCGCGAGTCCTCAACCCAGCAATCAGAATATTCAAAACCTTTGACCAAGTCAGATCGGATTGGTTCCCCGAGTGGGGTGTTCCTTAGGTCGATCGTCCGGGTACCAGGTAATAGCTTGCGGCCGCCGATATGGTCGTAGAGGAACAAGCCTAGCCGGAGTAGCCATGCAGGCCGCAGATCGCCGGAATGCGGCAGAATAAATCGCAATGGCCACACAATATGAGGTGCCATGGCCCACAGCACTTCCCGTTCCTTGAGAGATTCACGGACCAGCCGAAATTCGTAGTGCTCAAGATACCTCAGGCCGCCATGGATTAGCTTTGTTGAACCAGATGACGTTCCGCACGCCAAGTCATCCTTTTCCGCGAGAAACACTGAATACCCGCGACCGACCGCGTCGCGAGCGATTCCGCAACCGTTAATTCCGCCGCCAATGATTGCCAGGTCGTACATCTCAAAGTTCCAGCTTATCAATCGTGGAAACCGGCAGTTGCGACTCGACGCGCGTCGAAGGACGTCAATGTGCCATGGATCGAAAATTATCGAACGCAAACGAAACGTCAAGTCTTCCCGGCTGCCTTGACCTGTACCTTGGCCTCGATACACATTGCGTGTAGTTGGGGTTCGAGCGGTTTATCTGTGACGAAAATATCTAGGTCGGAAAGGTGGCCGATACGGACTGGCGCTGTTCTCTCGAATTTCATTGCGTCGGCCACAAGGATGGACAGGCGTGCACATTCCATAATGGCTTTCGCAACTTTGACCTCACGGTAGTCAAAGTCGAGAAGTGTGCCATCTCGATCAATGGCAGATGTCCCTACGATCGCATAATCGACCTTGAACTGGCGGATGAAATCGACAGCTGCTTCGCCGACTATTCCGCCGTCACTGTGTCGCAAAACACCGCCTGCCACCACAACCTCGATTTCAGTGTATCCCTGAAGAATATGGGCAACATTTAAGTTGTTCGTGATGATTGTTAGGCCTTTGCGGCCGCGCAGAGCTGTAGCCACCTGTTCGGTGGTGGTGCCGATGTTTATAAACAAAGACGATCCGTCCGGAACCATGTGTGCTGCTGCTCGACCAATGGCCTGCTTGGCTTCTGGCGCCAACCTACGTCGTGCATCGTAGGCGAAATTTGCGGCGCCCGAGATTGGGACAGCACCGCCATGGTAGCGATTCAGTACGCCGCTATCGCATAAGCCGTTGAGGTCTCTGCGAATCGTTTGAGGAGTAACTGCAAACCGCTCGGCTAAGTCATCGACTGTGACGCGTCCTTCAGCCTTGGCAATAGCAACAATGTCCGCTTGACGCGGTGACAAAATTTCCATCTCCAAGCTCCTGGTAGTCCGCAGACGCGGACCAGAGCACCTCAGGCTACCATATCCCGTGAACCAAATGAAAATCCTAAGTGCGATAGTTTGCGATTGACATTCATTTTTCTTCGATTGTAGCTTCAACCGGTGAACAAATCTGGAGGACACGCGCATGAGGAAACACCTCCTCGCGGCTGTGTCAGCGCTTGCATTGGCTGCCTTATCGGCACCAGTGGTGGCTGGCATGGACGAAGCTAAGAAGTGGATCAATGATGAATTTCAGCCATCCACGCTATCAAAGGCCGAGCAAGAAAAAGAGATGGAGTGGTTCGTCAAGGCGGCCGAACCATTCAAGGGTATGGAGATAAACGTGTTGTCGGAAACTATTCCGACACACGAGTATGAGTCCAAGACACTAACTAAAGCGTTTGAGGAAATCACCGGCATCAAAGTCAACCATCAGCTTCTCGGTGAAGGTGAGGTGGTGCAAGCGGTGCAGACGCAGATGCAGACGAAACGGAATCTGTATGATGCCTACATCAATGATTCTGATTTGATTGGAACACATTCTCGGTTGCAATTGGCGGTGAATCTCTCGGATTGGATGAGCGGCGAAGGCAAAGACGTCACCAATCCCATTCTCGACGTCGACGACTTTATTGGCAGGTCTTTCACAACTGGACCGGACGGTAAACTTTATCAAATTCCGGATCAGCAATTCGCAAACTTGTATTGGTTTCGAAAAGATTGGTTCGATCGTCCTGAGATTAAGGCCAAGTTTAAAGAAAAATACGGCTATGAGCTTGGCGTGCCCGTGAATTGGTCGGCATACGAAGACATCGCAGAGTTCTTCTCCGTTGATGTAAAGGAAATCGACGGCGTCCGTGTCTACGGTCACATGGACTACGGCAAACGGGCGCCCGATCTTGGCTGGCGGATGACAGACGCTTGGTTGTCCATGGCCGGGGCTGGTTCGAAGGGTCTGCCGAACGGTCGGCCGATTGACGAGTGGGGCATCCGTATGGAGGCCGATTCATGCAATCCCGTTGGTGCGTCCGTAACACGTGGTGGCGCCACAAATGGGCCAGCGGCTGTTTACGCAATTCGTAAATGGGATGAGTGGTTGCGCAAGTATGCTCCACCTGGTGCTGCCGACTACGATTTCTACCAATCTTTACCCGCACTTAGCCAAGGCAATGTCGCACAACAAATTTTTTGGTACACGGCATTCACAGCCTCAATGGTTGCTCCCAAGAGCGAGGGCAACAATACCGTCGATGATGACGGCGATCCGCTTTGGCGCATGGCACCATCCCCGCATGGGCCCTACTGGGAAGATGGCCAGAAGCTTGGCTATCAGGATGCTGGTTCGTGGACACTGTTCAAGTCGACGCCGGTTGATCGGCGCAAGGCCGCGTGGCTTTATGCCCAGTTCGTCATCTCAAAGACAGTTGACGTGAAGAAGAGCCACGTTGGTCTAACATTCATTCGCGACAGCACGGTCCGCCATAAAAGCTTCACAGAGCGGGCGCCCAAGCTGGGAGGACTGGTTGAGTTCTACCGGTCGCCTGATCGCGTGAAATGGACGCCTACAGGTGTTAATGTGCCAGATTATCCTAAGCTGGCTCAGCTGTGGTGGCAGAACATAGGAGATGTCAATTCAGGAACGTTTACGCCGCAACAAGCTATGGATCGGTTGGCCAATGAGATGGATCAGGTTATGGCCCGAATGGAATCCGCCGACAAAAAGGCAAAAATCTATGGCGGTTGTGGCCCACGTCTGAACCCGAAAAAAGACGCTTCCGAATGGATAGGAAAAGGAGGCGCCAAGGCAAAGGTCAACGAAAAGCCGAAAGGAGAGACTATCTCCTACGATGAGCTAATCAAGCGGTGGGACAAGAGCTAGCTTGCTCTTATGGATCATCGCCGATTCCGCTCTGCGGGATCTCATGATTGACCCGGTATTTGCCTTGAGGGTCGCTGCGATAACAACATTGCGGCGACCTATTCGTAGATAGTGCAACAGTCGATCTTCGATCGACGTCCGCCCGATTCTGACTGCTTGTTCCTCCCCGGGACGGTGGTGGCGCCTAACACCAGCCACAGTCCCGCGAGAGCTGTTCCAAGGTGATTTCGCAGGTGTCACTCGAGTTCAAGAACGTCAGTTACCAAGTTGCCGGCGATACGCACATTTATCCCACTGATATTTCGTTGGTTGAGGGTGAGTTCAATACGCTACTCGGCACGACTTTGGCTGGCAAGACAACACTGATGCAACTCATGGCTGGGCTCCTTAAGCCAACTCAAGGAGAAGTGTGGTTTAATGGCCAAGATGTAACCGGGGTCCGCGTTCAAAAACGCAACGTGTCGATGGTCTATCAACAGTTCATCAACTATCCGAATCTGACGGTTTACGAAAACATCGCTTCTCCGCTTCGCGTCGCGCGCCTCGGGCGCAGCGAAATCGATGCCAGGGTAGATCGAATTGCCGCTTTGATGAAACTGACACCAATGTTGCAACGCCGGCCCAGCGAGCTCTCTGGCGGCCAACAGCAGCGGACCGCGCTGGCGCGCGCGCTTGTAAAGGACTCGGATCTTGTGCTTCTTGACGAGCCGCTCGCAAATTTGGATTTCAAACTCCGAGAGGAACTGCGCGATGAGTTTCCTCGTCTCTTTGCCGATCGCAAATGCACAGTCGTTTACGCCACGACTGAGCCAAGTGAAGCTCTGCTGCTAGGCGGGTATACTGCGGCGATGCACGAAGGTCGTATAATTCAATATGGCCCTTCAGGGGGGACTTATCGCAACCCTGCCAACTTGTTGACGGCACAGGTATTTTCGGAACCACCGATCAATGCCATCGAAGTCTCAAAGCGAGGAGAGTCTTTTGTTCTTGGGGAGGGTGCTCAGTGGCGTGTGCCTCACGAGGCAGAGAGCCTGAGTGACGGGCGCTATGTCATTGGTATTCGGCCGCATCATGTAAGTCCAGTAGCGCGAGAATCTGACAATGTGAGCATTGGCGGCAGAGTTCTCATTGCAGAAATCAGTGGCTCGGAAAGCGTCGTGCATTTTGATCACGCAGGCGATACGTGGGTATCGCAAGCGCATGGGATCCATTCTCTTGAGGTCGGGGATACGGCCAGGTTTCATTTCGCAGCGGTCAATTGTCTCTATTTCTCGCCGGACGGAGAGCGAATTGCGATTCGGAGGGAGCACTAATGGCCCGAATAACGCTTGCCGACCTTCGCCATAGCTATCTAGAGAACCCAAAATCGGCATCGGACTATGCGCTGAAAAAGCTTGACGTCTCCTGGGAGGATGGAGGTGCCTATGCTCTTCTCGGCCCTTCTGGCTGCGGAAAGACAACACTCCTCAATATCATTTCAGGTCTGCTGCGGCCAAGCCAAGGTCGTGTCCTCTTTAATGACGTAGATGTGACGAATCTCGCTCCCGACGCACGAAATATCGCCCAGGTTTTTCAGTTTCCGGTTGTCTACGACACGATGACTGTATTCGATAATCTGGCTTTTCCTCTTCGCAATCGCGGCATGGCTGAGGCGGAAATCAAGACGCGAGTCGCGCAAGTTGCAGACCTAACAGAACTGACCGAAATGTTACCCCGAAGAGCAGCTGGATTGACGGCTGACGGAAAACAGAAAATTTCGCTTGGCCGTGGATTGGTTCGTGAAGATGTCAATGTCTTGATGTTCGATGAGCCCTTAACGGTTATCGACCCACACCTAAAGTGGCAGCTTCGGTCAAAACTTAAGGAGCTTCATCATCGCCTTCAATCGACGATGATTTACGTGACACATGACCAAACTGAAGCGCTGACGTTCGCGGATAAGGTTGTTGTGATGCACGATGGCGAAGTCGTCCAGATAGGCACGCCGGTCGAATTGTTCGAGCGTCCCCATCATACGTTCGTTGGGCATTTCATTGGTTCGCCTGGAATGAACGTATTGCCATGCGCTCTGGACGATGGGATGGCTATTTTCGCCAACCAACGATTACGTGTGGCCAATTCTGTGTCAGGTTCTGTTGCTGCAAGTCGTCTCGAGCTGGGCGTTAGGCCGGAATATGTCAAATTCGCCCACGAAGGTATTCCTGTTGAGGTCGAGAAGGTCAGTGACGCCGGGCGTTATCGTATCGTTGCCGCCCGTCATGATCGGCACCGCATTAACGTGCTCATTGGCGAACAAGAAGAAATACCTTCCGGAAGAGCTGCCCTCGTCTTTGATCCCGAGCAAACGCGGGTCTATGCCGATGGCTGGTTGATTGAATGAGGTACTTGCAATGACGACAAAGGTTGAAAATCAGAAAGGGTGGCTCTTCGTTTTACCCGTCGTCATTTTGGTCGCATTCAATGCCGTGATACCGCTGATGACGGTGGTCAACTATTCCGTTCAGGAGACATTTGGTGACAACATTTTCTTCTTCGAGGGAGTGAAATGGTTCGAGGAGGTCCTGAACTCGGAGCGCTTTCATGCGGCCCTCGGGCGGCAACTTTTCTTTACCTTCACGATTTTAATTATTCAAATTCCACTAGGTGTCGCGATTGCTCTAACAATGCCTCGGAAAGGTCCTTGGGTATCTGTGTGCCTTGTCTTAATGGCATTGCCACTGCTGATCCCATGGAATGTCGTGGGGGCGATGTGGAATATCTTCGCTCTACCGGATATCGGCCTACTCGGCAGAGTACTAAATGGTATTGGTTTTGATTATAATTTTACGCGTCAGCCCATCTCCGCTTGGGGCACGCTGATCGCTATGGACGTGTGGCACTGGACGTCACTTGTGGTGCTTTTGGCGTATGCTGGCCTGAGTGCCATTCCAGATGCCTACTATCAAGCAGCTCGCATTGATGGTGCTTCGTCGTGGGCTGTCTTTCGTTTTATTCAATTGCCAAAGATGAAGCGTGTCCTCACTATCGCGGTATTGCTGCGTTTCATGGATAGCTTTAATATTTATACTGAACCTTTTGTTTTGACGGGGGGCGGACCGGGAAATGCGACGACGCTCTTGTCTATAGATCTCGTGAAGGTGGCTTTAGGTCAGTTTGACCTCGGTCCTGCTGCTGCGATGTCGATCATTTACTTTCTCATCATTTTAGCTTTGAGCTGGGTGTTTTATACTGTGATGACCCGTGGGGAACAGCAATGATGCGCAGGTTCACTTGGCTGGTGCCGACAATCTATATTCTGTTCTTGATGTTGCCGATTTACTGGCTCATCAATATGAGTTTTAAAACGACCAACGAGATACTAGGTAGTTTCACCTTGTGGCCAAATAAGTTTACGTTGGAGAACTATATCAAAATTTTTACCGATCCAACATGGTATAATGGGTACATAAATTCGCTTATCTATGTGTCCATGAACACCGTCCTGTCAGTGGCGGTCGCGCTGCCAGCTGCCTATGCATTTTCACGATATCGTTTTATTGGTGATAAGCATCTCTTCTTCTGGCTCTTGACCAATCGGATGGCTCCGGCCGCAGTATTCGCATTGCCATTTTTTCAACTGTATTCCGCGGCGGGCCTTTTCGATACGCACATAGCCGTCGCTTTGGCTCACTGTCTGTTTAACATTCCACTTGCTGTGTGGATCCTGGAAGGGTTTATGTCGTCAGTGCCCAAGGAATTGGATGAGACTGCCTATGTTGATGGTTACGGTTTCTGGACTTTCTTTATCAAGATCTTCATCCCCACAATCGCGGCTGGAATCGGCGTCGCGGCATTTTTCTGCTTTATGTTTTCGTGGGTAGAGTTGTTGCTTGCGAAGACGTTGACATCGGTCGCTGCGAAACCGATTTCGGCGGTCATGACGCGAACCGCCAGTACCTCGGGCTATGAATTGGGCTTGCTGGCGGCAGCTGGTACTCTGACAATCATTCCAGGTGCGGTCGTGATTTATTTTGTGCGCAATTACACTGCCAAAGGTTTCGCTCTGGGTCGTGTTTAGGTGGACCCAAACATCTGAGAGCTCAGGAGGAGAACGATGGATCTCAGTTGGATGGCATGGACTTGGCAAACTGGACTATTTTTTACTGTTATCGGCGGGCTCCTGATTCTGATGACTATTTGGGAATTACGAGTGCCTGGCGGTGCCCCGCGACGCGGGATCCTCGCCATCGACACCACAAGAGGAGATCGTTTGTTTATCTCGTTACTCGGTAGCGCATTTATTCATCTCGCATTGCTGGGTATTTGGGGTCCTCCTCTCTGGGGGGCTCTCGTCGTATCTCTCGTCTACGCTCTTGCGGTGTTTCGTTGGGTCTAGGGGAGCTTCACTATTCATCAATTGTGAAAAACCGTTCTTTGCTAGATGGAAGCATTCAAGGTTGGTTGCTCAGTTTTTCACGACCGAGCAGTGGAACTGGAGAGACACAAGGAGCCTCTCCAGGAATTTTTTACCGACGCATTTCACGCTCATAAATGGTTCCCGGCGTTAGTCTCATGGTTGAAGCTTTGCCTTTGAGTAAGCAAAGCCTCGAATTGTCGGTTCAACTGGTGATTAAGATTGCATTCGGGATCTCTTAGTTGGCTGACGCCAGTTGTTTGGGTAGGCGGAATGTCCAAAGCGTACCACCTTGATTGAGGTAGTTAACCTTCTTTGCGACTTCGCCGCCCCATAAAGGTACAGCGCCACCCCAGCCGGAAATGACAGAGACAAACTGCTCGCCGTCCATTTCCCAAGTGACCGGTTGGCCAACAATGCCGGAGCCTGTTTGAAAGGCCCATAGCTTTTCGCCGGTTTCATCGTCAAACGCAATGAACTCTCCCTCCGGTGTGCCCGTGAACACCAATCCTCCCGCCGTCGTCATGACGCCGGCCCACAATGGTGCGTTATTCTTGTATTCCCATTTTGTTTCCCCGGTGTCTGGATCGATAGCCTTCAGCGAACCAATGTAGTCCTCGAAGATTGGCTTAATCGTGAAACCTGACCCGAGATAGGCTGCGCCCTTTTTGTAAGTTACAGGCTCATTCCAGATATCCATTCCCCACTCATTTGATGGAATGTAAAAGTTGCCTGTACGAGCCGAAAAGGCCATTGGCATCCAATTCTTACCTCCAAGGAACGATGGGACGGCAAATACCACTTCTCCCTTTTTACCGTCAGCGGCCTTTGACGGGTCGCCTGGTCGATTCTCCTCGACATATATGGGACGACCATTGTCATCGAGTCCTTTCGACCAGCTAATATTCTTGACAAATGGTATCCCTGAGACGAACGCCCCATCTTCACGGTTCAGGACATAGAAATAGCCATTTCGATCTGCTGTGGCCCAGCGCTTGTTACCGCTGCGATCGGTGTAGGCAACAACTTCATTGACACCATCGTAGTCCCAGCCCTCGCGAGGTGTCGTTTGGAAATGCCACTTTATCTCCCCATTGTCCGGGTTGATTCCAAGGCGGCTAGCGGCGTACAAATTGTCGCCCTCCGTGCCCTTTGGATTTCCGGCAGCGCGCAGCCAACTGT
>JBPCWA010000544.1:0-8288 GCA_051009975.1 Hyphomicrobiaceae bacterium | reverse complement strand
AAAGATAGGCCCATGTTGGTCAATATGGAACCTACTGCACTGTTCGGTCCAACAAATTGCTGGAGTAATGACGCCAACCAAACAATCCCGGCAATCGTCAGAGCCAAGGGTAGCAACGCCAATAATCCAACCAGAAAAGTCTGTGAAAGTCTGGATGCCGTCGAAGTTTGATTGCTCATAATTGGATATCCCGTAAATCGAAATCAATTGCTGATCAGCTTGACAACTGTCGCTCTCGGACCAACAACTAATCGATCTTGACGATCTGGCCATCGATGGACGAGGCTCTCAGAGAGATCATCTCGGAGTCAAGGATGCCGTGATTGGGACAAACCACTATCGGACAGTTCATCCCGTAGAGTATTTTAACAACAAGCGCCCCTACCAATAGGATCGGATCGTTCCGTTCAAGCACAATGCCTACGGGGCCAGTACCTCTGCGAAGCGTCTCGGCAAATGTCGAAGATGACGAAGAAGAACCACGGCCCATGGGCATGACAAGGATACGACCTGCCACGTTTTTTCCGCGCTCAGCGTGAGTGGCGTCCACTATGTCACCTGTTTCGCAGTCTATTCCACCCCAGAAGCTCAGTGGCTCGCTCAGCACCAACGCCCTCCCGGTCGCACGGCCTTCCATCAGCGCAACTGGTTGGTTCACCATGGCCGCGTCCTCACGACTTGCCCGCTCGCCGCCGAAAGTATGCAATCTCGAAGCTCGCCGAAGGCGACATGGACACCAATATTGCACGGTGCATAGTGCGCCCACTTCCCCGAATTCGTCATCACCGCTCCCTTCACATCCTCGAGGATCGAAGTGACATAGGTGCACGTGTCTACGACAGGTGTAACCCGCATTGTCTTCAGCCCCTCGAGCAGGCCGTAACTTCGCAAACGCTCATGCGTTTCGCGGCCCGTATTGACGTAAATAGGAACGCTAGGTTTCGCACCCACCTCGCGCATAACGTCGATCAACCTAACCCACTCCGCGTAGGAGAAATGCGGTGTCCCAAGGCAGACTGCAGTAATCGGAGTACCGTCCGGAACGCTTGACAAGGTCTGAACGGCCTGAAGCACATCGTCCCGCGTTATCACTTGCTCCACAATCGGCAACTGGCCGCCCGTGGCTGCTGCCAAGGTCGAAGCCTCCGGCGTTATGCCGATCGCGTGAAAAAGGCCGACAGCACCGGCTGAAGCCGCTGCCGCACCGAGTGCCTTGAGCTGATCTTCATCCCTTGGCGCTGGCAGGCCTTCTATCACTGGTACGTTCGTCCCAGCCAATCGTCCTACGATCATCCCGACACCTACGAATACCGAATCCGACGGTTCGAGTGAGTCGGGAAACCCCTCGAGGCGAAAGTGTACTCGCGCGAGGCGATTCTCATCGAGATGCAGGCCCCAGGCAGGGGCGCGGCCGCTGATTGCGCAGCACAAATCTATAAAGTCTCCGTAGCGGTTCGTCCGTGCTCCAATGACCGAGTTGGCAAAGACGATGGCGTTCGATTCCCCCCAGGCGATCTGCTCGCCGAACTTTGGTCGAAACATTGTTTGGTAGGGGGCGCATGTGAAGGACGCGACGCAACCGAGCTGCTCGTGCAGGTTCATCAATTTTCGCGCCGGGCTGGCCACCTCCTCCGGCACGCGCATAAGTTCCGGATGGATGAGATCAAGCGAGCCGACATTCAAGGTCGTCGGCACTGCAACGCGCGCTCCCCCGGCGCCAAGCCTTTCGACGAAATCTAAGTTGACTTTTCCATGATAAATGCAGCCATCGATGTGCGCACTGGTAATATCAATGAGTTGACGAGCACCCACTGCCTGAGCGAACTCACAAAGCACGTTCATAGCTAAAGCGACACCCGGTCCCAACTCTCCGCAATGTGCTGCCCGATCCCTCGAGGTCATTGCGAGATTTACCATGTGGTCTCCCATCGAAAGAAAATCGCGACCCTTCGCGATCAGCGGCCGAGCATGTCAGGCCGGCGTTACGCCAAAATCACAGACCGGCTTTCATTGAACTCGCAATGGTCCAAATAATTGATCAGTGTCTGAATACGAAGCGCATCCGGGACTTGTACAACATAGGTCCTGGCCGGCCAATATACCGCTTCATTTCACATTGCGCGAATGCGGCAAAGATCAGGCCTACTGTGGCTCAACTTTTGTCTAGCGGCATCCGGTCCAATTAACAGCTGAAAATTAGGGCCTTCGGAACTTGTCCTACAGATGGGCGGAATGGCGCTAACATATTCTGTCAGTTAAGAATCTATAAAATCTGATGCTTGGCGCTGCATTGGTGCTGCAAGCTTGGGGCAGAAGTGCAGAATGCAACTGATCGAACGACCATACCACGCAATAGGCCGCGCCGGCGCTTGCGAACTGGAGTTCAAATTGCAGCTCCGCGCTGGCAAACGCACCCAAGGAAAACGAGAAATGAAATCTCGTTTACCATCGTATCCGGCCATGCGATGTCGCGTGCGATCGCGAAACCACAAGCCGAGTATCCACACTCGCGCAATCACACGGAAGCAGAATAGCGCTCTACTCAAGAAGCCGCCCGCCGGCACCATGCGCTCGGCTCATCGCGGCAGTCATATCACCCCGCCCTGTCATGTCACCGCGTCCGGTCAAATCGCCACGACCGGTAAGATCTCCACGCGCCGAACGCATTCCGCTACCAATTTCCGGTTCGATGAGCGCGTCAAGCATGGTACCCGAGCACAAATCAAGTCGAATGATGGGCGTACTCTCGTCCAACTCCCAACAGTTGATCGCAGTGTAAGGCCAGCTGGGCTTTTGTTTCAGTTCGGAGGGTGTTCCCCTCTCCTCAACCAAATCACGCGTATTGATCATCAAAGTGGCTTGTCTCTCTAGCTTGTAGAGCTCGCCCTCATACTCGATAACGCTGATCTGCAGAAATGATGATCCTTTCAGAGAGTCTTTCCACTCCGTAGTAGATTCAATTTTAATCGGTTTGGCAAGGTCGGCTAATTTCAAATGATCGCCGTATATTTTTACTGTACCCAACACAGCAGCTTCACCCTTCTTCAAATTACCAATAATCTGTTATCAACATCTACTATAACCAGATCCGATGCCGCGCCACAAAAAAATCTCAGCTAATTCTGATTCATCATATCCTCCGAAGAGTCTTTGGTTAACAAATAAGAGTGTGTTGGCCACGTTAAGGTAGCTCAGCGAGTCAGCATGTAGTTGCGCAAATGTGTTGGCAAGCAATGTCCCAACATAATCGCGTGCGTCCTTCAAGGCAGCGAGAAACAGATCGTGATTGGCGGAATAGGCCGTCTCAAACACCCTGTGGAGCCTCGGGAATGCATCCCCGACGTGGTCGGAGTTCAGAAGTTCCTCAACAATCTCAGAAGGAATTGCATTGCGCCGCTGCAGTTGGCGCAAATAGTTCAATGACAAAATATCGAATATCGCCCCGGTCACGGGCAGCGAGTAAATGTGCACCTTCTCCGCACCAGCTACATCCTGAACCCGCTTATCGTTGCATGCCATTCGCACCTGTTCAACCGACGACACCTCTCCTAATCTGTTCAACTCATTGAAACCGTAGATATCTCCCGAGGTACTGTCCAACACGTGCCGGAGCAACTGCTCAGAATGCATGGCAGCGAGAATAGCCACCATATCGCTACCTGTTTCATGAAAAGCACGATATTCGCGACTTGGCTTCGTGCCGGATGACAAGGGCATTAGCGAAAAAAGGATCGCGTGACCAACCTCATGCGCAACAACGTCAAAATTCAACCAATAGGGCACGAGCACACCGTCAGAACGCTTTGCACTGTGGCCAAGTTCAATAAAGCCGTAACCCGAGTGCGCGTTCGACCAGTCAACTTCGGGCACCAGCTCCATCTGGGGAAAATGGAATGCCCAAGGGATTGGGCGACCGAGAAATCTCTCCCAAGCCGCAAGTGTCATCCGGGCGCAGGCAAAAACGTGTGCGGATCTAAACGCGGCAGATTCCACTGGAATTTTGTCGAAATGACCACGTCTATCTGGCACCGCTGGCTCATGCATTGGCCCATCGAAGGGCGGCAAGGAATTAGGCGGATCGTAAGGCTTTTTCTTTTGCGCTGGCGAAACCGTGTAGAAGCGAGAATCGGACGGCCCGACCCCAATTTCGCCTGGTGCAGCAGGAAGGACGATGGTCTCCGGAAATTGAAACGCCGGTGTCATAGGAGGTTGAATAAATATTCGAAAGCGGCTCCCCGTTCGCGGCTTTGCAAAAATATTGTCCGAAACTGTATTAGCAAACACTAGATATCACCTTGATCTAGACAAAAGCCGATGTGATCATCGCTATATGTGAACTAAGCCTCATTGAAATTTGTGATCTCGCTTTGCTGTCGATCCGCGACCACCGCGCGCACGAACTCACCACTATTTCGCAATCCCAAATTTTGCGCGTAGTCTTCAAACGCCGACCAAAAGCTATCATTTTTTTTCCAACACGTTGCAGTTCGCTTGCGAAACCAGGGCACTGTTTCTCTAGTTTTCTCAAAATGCGAACTCAACGTAGCCTCAGGGTCGGAAACTGACAACACTGCCCCATTCGACACCATCGCCTTGCGCCTGGCCAAGGCTGCTTCCAAGAGCTCGTCGTACTTTCCTGATGCCTTCAGTTTTCCTACCAGCTTACGCATCCAAGCGTCGTGATTCTGAGTTGACGGGCTAGATAGCTCGGGCTCAGGCCCGGGCTTGGACATGATCATGGATTTGGCATCCGGGACAGATATTTGCGGCACCGACACTGGGAAAATTCCAACTGAACGGGCAAACCCCTCACCCTTGAGCGCAATTTCAAGAATGAGCTCACGAACACCCACGACTGGCGTTTCATCTAGCGCCAGATGGTCCTCGCAGACGCTCTGCCACATCGTTGTTGCCTGAAACTCGAACGGCACGTCCTGGGCCGGGAAGGAAGACCGCGCTTTTAACGTCAACTCCTTTTGCACCGCCGTGACCAATTCCACTGCGTCGCGCCGTTTCTGATCGATTGTGTTGGCGCGGATCCAGGTTGCTGTCGTATCTGAAATCGGACAGCCCGCCGTTTTCGCATCATCGAACAACGACTGGAGTGACCTTTTCCAAAATGGTCTACTCTTGGCTAAGCCAATGAGGGTGTCATGGAATGGAGCATTAATCTTCCCAGAAGTTAGTGCGTGGCGCAGGGTAAATCGCAGGTTTACCATCGCTTCTGATACCGCCGGATAGCCTATCTCCTCCGGACCATGAGCGATCGCCACTTCATCATCGTCCGTCAGATCCCCGGATGCAAAGAGCTGAAAAATCTCTCCCACACCATGCATTCCGAAATGCGCCAGCTCCGCAGCCCTCAATGCGCCGAGACTTCCCGCGCCATAAACGGCTATTCCGCACGACAACGCCCAAAGTATCTCTTTATGCCATGGAGCAGGAATCGAATGGTAAAACCCGTCGATCAGACCGATCGCGCGCGGTCTGAATTGGCTGATGCGATAGATATCCCCCTGAGTTGCAGGGCCAAGAACCTCAATGCTTTTGGGAAGGTCAACAAGGTCTTCGCGCCTCAATGAAGGGCCGACGAAAATTGCGGCTTCAATCGCGCGACGCATCTGCTCCTCACGAAATGCGTGTCGCTCCGAGCAGATGATGATTGTAAGCCTCCATTGGCCCAGCGAGCCCGGGCACAATCACCCTGGCCACCGAGATCGAACCTCTTTTAAGGCCGAGCAGCTCATCCGCGTCGAAGTGATAGGCAAATATTTGATCAGCTCCAAACTGAGTCAACCGACTAAGAACATAGTCTAAATCGCCCTGCGGTGAATCGGCAATCATTGTTGGAATCTCGGTAAATTGTTTTCCTCCTGCGATCATTTGAAGGTCTGGCCCATGCCCGGTCGCGACTGAGGGGGCATAGTAGGCATGTGCTTGATCATCGCGAGCGCCGACCAGATAGGTTAAGCGCATTTGGGCTGCCTCCGTAATTGCCCGAGCGAGTGCAATCTCGCGATTCGGATGACAGCCACTGCCGGAATCCACCTTTGCGCTAATCCTGCCTGAGTGACCGCGCTCTTTGATCGAACAAATAAATGCTGGCAGTCCGACCGGGCCAGAGATGTCCCAGATGCCGCAATCGATGTCTGCTTGATCAAACCGCTCCAACAATTCCTTTGAAACGCCAGTTGAAATACTGATAGGGTCGACACGCGTCCCAACTCTTGCGTTCGGTCTAGATGCCCATCGCGTTCGACTGTCGCGCTCGATAAGTTCACACAAGCCGTGAACCAGTGCTTCTCCGGGCGTATTGCCGGAGGCCAGACCGTTGCTGCTCGCGAACAACCAACCGTGCCCTGGAGGCTGTGGTATCGTATAATTTTGGTGGACTAGTTCCAGAGGTGCCCATATTGGCTCTCCAGTGAGAAGATTCTCTCCAAGCGTCCATCCAACTTCCGTGTCCAATGCCGGATCACCTGCCCCTTGGCGGGGGAGGCGCTGCCAGTCGATCACCCTGGCTTCTGCCGGAGGGCTTCTCAACGGCGCCCTGTCGTGTTCCACGTCCTGGAATTCCGCAACATAGGCCTCGAGCGCTTCCATAACGGCAGATGTTCTGGCAGCCTCTAGCGTTGAGCCTTTTCCTTGGCTGACGGCCACGGACCGCGAATTCGGACGGGTCGCCATGAAGACTGGGATCCCGATGCGATCGAGGCCAGTCACATCGGCAACTCGCGTTATTCCCGCACGAAGCAGCGCCGGCTCGACGACCTCGAACGTCTCAGCCGGCAATCGCGTACGACTGATTCCCCTCTTATAGCTCAAAACGACTTATCCGAGGATCTTTCACTTGCTGGTCCGCCCCCGATCGGCCTTGCATAAGCCGACACGACCTAATCTCGTTCCGCTCACGTGCGCATCTCTTGGTGGTCACCCCGCTGAGGTGCGACGCCGGATGAAGCGAAATCCGGCAAGACATTTCTAAGTTCTTTCCGCTCGTCCAGGCGCCTCAGATCCGCTAATATCCGTGCCTCAATCGCTGCCGCTTGCTGCTTTTCCGCGACAGCGCGCGCTTCGACCAAAGACGCGACGCACGCATCCAGTTTATCGGGAACCAACTTCGCACGCACGACTGCTTCGCGCCGCATGATTTCTGCCAACCAATGCCGCATTCCGCTTGTTCGCGTCAGGTCCAGCGCTTCTTGACAGCGAGAGTGGGCCACGTCGTAGCGCCCAATGCCGGCTTCCAAACCTGCGAGCACCTCGAGAAACACGGGAAAATCCTCCTCAACACCTGTCTGCCGTTGCTCGTCAACCGCCGTTTGCATCTGCCCGATTCCGTCAACAACACTGTCGATCTGAGAAATCGCCCAACCGCGCCACGCACGTGCTCGTGCAGCATAGTGAGGCAACCCCATTTCCTCAGCGAACTTTATCGCCTTATTAGCAGTTTGCAGCGCTTCTCGCGGATTATCACTATGTTGGAGATAGAAGAGAGCATAGTCATACGCATGACCTATACTACCCGCGTGTTTCAGCCGCAGCGCTTGATCAATGGCCGATTGAGCCATCTTTGCACCGAGCGTCGGGTCGCCGAGTATCCAATGGCACAGTGCCGCTTCACCGTAGCCGCAGACAGCAGGGTCGTGTCCACCGTAGTGAAGTAAGAGCTCGCCATGCAAACGCTCGTCGTAGCTGGCCAGTCCATCGGTAATGTGCCCAAGACACTTACGTAATTCACCACCATTGTAACATGATGCCCACTGCGCGTGATGCGCTTGGATGCAAAACTCTATCTGGGAATGCTTATCGGCAATCTCGTTAAGCTGTCGCGCAATCGCGATCTTATTCGGGACTTTCCAAGCGATCCTCCATTGTCCCCAGATCGAGCGGAATAAGGCTTGTGCCTCGCCCAATTCGTTGGCCAACCTTCGGCATTCTTCGTAAACTTTCTCGACTTCAGGTGACCCTGGGCCGCGGGCAACGATTAGAACCGAGCCGAGGAGTGATTGGAGTTCGAGACCTTTTCTGAGATGAACTGGGTCGTCGGGCAAATGTGCCAGCAACCCGATCGCTGTTTCAAGGGCTTCGACAGCCTCAGCGTTAGCAGCGTTCATCAGCGCGCGCTGCGCCGCCCGCTGCCATTGCTCGATCGCATCGGTATAGGCGCCGGCCTTGGTCAAGTGGTGCGCCAATTCCTCTGTGTATTCCTGGATGCGTGCGCCATAGAACTCCCGCATGGCAGCAGCTATAGTCGCATGCCGTCGGCGACGTTTCGCCGTCACCAT
>JBPCWA010000543.1:0-6120 GCA_051009975.1 Hyphomicrobiaceae bacterium | reverse complement strand
AGCGTGATCAGATCGGATGCGCTTGGTATCTTGGAGTGTCAGGTTGCACCCCTTCAGTATCGACAATTTAGCATCTACTCGGCCTGCAAGACTACGGTTGGTTTGCTCGCCGTCAGGATGTAGATGGGCGAACGGGCGTTTTCGAACGCCGAGGTCACCCCGTGCTAGCTCAACATCTTTGGCCAGACGAAATGCTAAATTCCCAGGCATGGACGTCACCAGGCCATTATGGCTGCTTTGACTGCAGCCACCCAGCGACTTTGGTTCATCGATCGCGGGGTCAGTGCCTAGATTTCATGTCAGTCGTTTGCGCAAGATCAAAGAATGCGAGTTTATTTCGATGCAAGCTTGAGACGATTACATCGGCAGGGATTTCACTATGGTCACCAAGGTCCGCGGAGACATTCTTTTAACTGACGCTCAAGCAATCGCACATGGCGTGGCCCCAAACGATCACTTTAATCAAGGGCTTGCGCTAGCTTTGCGCGAACGCCATCCAGCTATGGCGAAGGACTATAGGCACTATTGTCACATACAAAATCCTAAGCCTGGACATGCTTGGCTTTGGGCCGGGCCGGAGCGTGTCGTCATTTGCCTTATGACACAGGAGCCAGCCCTTAGCGATCGAACCCATCCAGGCAAGGCAACGACTCACAACGTGAATAGGGCGTTGCGCGAACTCGCCGGCATCATCAAGAAGCAGAACATTCGGTCGTTGGCGCTACCAAGGCTAGCAACCGGTGTAGGCGGGCTCTCGTGGGAAGAAGTCGAACCATTGATTGAGCAGCATCTTGCAGAGGTGGGCATTCCCGTGGTTGTCTACGAAACATACAAGAAGGGTCAAAAGGCAATCGAGAACATCAGTGGCCCGCCCATGACATCTGGATCCATCTAGCCCGGAGCGCGCCGCTGATTGCTCTTGTGCCTATCACCGCTGATAAAAACGTATGACCAGTACGCACAGCGGATCGAGCGGATGGTTGCTTTTGCGATGTCGATTGACATCGTCGGGTCATTGAGGCGTGCCCAAGTATTCTCGAATCGCACATGCCGCAAGCTTCATAAGATCGGCCGACGGAACCGGCTGAGATGCACCAAGGTGTAGGCCGCAGTAGCGCAATGGGCCATCAGGATCAACTTCCCAATTCTTGCCCCAGAAGATTGACCGATGACAGACAGGCAAGAAATATCCCGCACCGGATCCATTTCCGAGCACTACGTTGATGCCCTTGTCGCCAGCGGTCTTATTGACGACGTCGCAGACGTTTCATCCCTGCTACCGCGCCCCTATCACTATACCGAAGGCGAGTTCATCTGCAAACATGGTGACCCGGTCAACTGCCTATGGGTCATTGTCAACGGCTCGGTCGCCATAAAGCAAGGCGATACCACCTTCTTCGTGCGTCGCCGACATGAGGTCATTGGTGAGCAGCACATTGTCGGCAATGGCTACCGCAGGATATTCGATCTGGTTGCAGCTGAAAGCTTTGTTGAAGTCCTGACGATAGAAAAAGCTGCTATCGACGCCCACACAGCGTCGAACATTCTTTGGCGAAACATCGCGAGAGTTATTTCAGTGAAGCTCAGAAACGCTAGTCGCAGACTGGCGGCGCTGAGCCGTCAACTCCAAGACGATACGCGCATCCTTCATGCCTACACCAATGAGTATGCACTGAGCCGTCGCCTGGAGGTCGGTGGCGACCGTCAGGCAGAATACAAGGTCGATCGTGCGATTATCTGGTTTTCTGACGTCGTCGACTTTAGCCGCTATACATTAAAACTGGCGCCGGAAAGAACAGCTGACATTGTCCAACGTTTCTTCAACGCGCAGACACTTCCGATCGTTACGCGCGGCGGTCACATCGACAAATTCATTGGCGACGGTTTAATGGCGTTTTGGGTGCTTAGTGAGAAAAACAAGGGCGGCGACAGGGAACTGGTTAGTGCAGTGCGCGCTGCCGAAGAGGCAGTAAAAGGCGTTGACGATATCGCCGTGGGATCTGAATCTTTGCGGCTTCGGATTGGGCTGCACGTAGGCCATGTCCTGAGTGGCGATTTCGGGTCCACAACTCGACATCAGTTCACCTTGATCGGCACCGAGGTAAACAAAGCAGCGAGGCTAGAACAGGCTCAAACCGAAGACATAGTGGGCGGCTCACGCGCACCTGGCGATATTCGGATCAGTACCGAGTTTCGGTCTGGATTGAGTGCCATTGATCAACAGAGATACAATCGCCGCTCTGTTGCGCAGGCCAAGAATATTGGTGAGCTCCAATTCTATAGTGGATGACCAATGAACTGAGTCCGTCGCTCAGCATAGCGCATCAGAAACGATGAAGGAGACATTCGATGGGTGATGGCCGGCAAGAAAAATGCATTCAATTTGATGGGACCGACATCGCAGTTTGTGCGCAATTGAAAAACGCCTCAATGCGCATAGATGTGATAAAATCTGGTGTATGCGTGCATTCAGTCATCATCGACCATGCGGCTGATCCAATCGAGAATTCATGGTTAGCAAATCTGTTCGCGCGAGAAGATCACGTAGAGCTTCGAGATCTCGCGAAAGATGTAGACGAATACTTGATAAGCACCAACACAAACCAGGGCTGAAATTGGCTACTTTGACAACAGGTCTTTTGCCTTTTGCGTTTCTCCAGACCAAATCCTGCGAGAAGTTGTGCAGTCTGTATTGCCGGGCACCCGTGGTAAACGCGTCCTGTTTCAACCGCAACAACCTCTGGCCCTCCCTGTAGAGGCTCAAATTCCCTGAAGAGGCTCACGTTTTTGGGGTGAGCAACTTCAATATATGATGAGCAGCGGCACGGAAGTTGCCGCTACCATGGACCATCCTTGCCAGACACTGACACTCAGGGGCAGCCGCCCAACTCCAACGACCTCAGCCCGTTTACTACACCAGTCTAACTCTGAGGGGCCCGAAATTAAAATCTTGGTACATAGCTGACAAGATGCTCCTGTTGCGATACCACTCGTAGTCCCAAAGGCGAATGAGAATGGATCGAACTCCACCAGCCCATTTATGGAGGAAAAAAGTGCTCGCAAAAACCCTTAGGCGTTGGAAACAAGTGGGGATACTCGCTGTCTCTAAGATCTTGCTCGCTTGCTGTGTTATCCCGGCAAGCCCGGCACTGGCGCAAGAGCCAATCAAGATAGGATTCAGCATGGCGCTCACCGGTGGGTTGGCCGGCGGCGGCAAGTCCGCACTTATTGCCATGCAGATCTGGCGCGACGACATTAACGCCAAAGGTGGCTTACTCGGCCGCAAAGTTGAGCTTGTGTACTACGACGATCAAACCAACCCGGCACAAGTGCCCGCCATCTACACGAAGCTGCTCGACATCGACGAAGTCGACCTTATCGTGTCAGGCTATGGCACCAACTTGATCGCCCCAGCTCTGCCGCTCGTTATGCAGCGCGACTTGATGTTCCCAAGCCTCTTTGGCCTCGGCGCCAACGAGAAGTTCAAGTACCCATGCTATTTCCAAATCATGCCGGCAGGACCCAAGCCGAAGCAGGATTGGTCACGCAACTGGTTCAAGGTTGCGATGGAGCTCGAACCCAAACCGAAAACGATTGCGCTCGTCGGTGCCGATGCCGAGTTCGCGCGAAACGCAGTCGATGGTGCGCGCGAAAATGCAAAAGAGCTTGGTTTGAAGATCGTATACGATCAAGCCTACCCGCCGAAAACACCGGACTTCACTCCGATAGTCCGAGCCATTCAAGCGCGCAAGCCCGACATCGTCTACGTCGGTTCGTATCCGCCAGATTCAGTTGGTATGGTGAAAGCTGCAACCGAAGTTGGGTTGGACGTCAACATGTTTGGAGGTGGCATGGTCGGTCTTCAGTTTGCAACCATCCAAAAAGCCCTGGGCGAAAAACTCAATGGCGTCGTGAACTACCACTTCTACGTTCCTGAACCGACACTGAAGTTCCCAGGAGTTGAAGAGTTTCTCAAAAAGTATCAGGCGAAAGCTGCCAACGCAGGCGTAGACCCGCTAGGATACTACCTGCCACCGTTCGCCTACGCCTACCTGCAGGTCCTCGAGCAATCCGCAAATGCAGTCGGTGCACTGGATCAAGGCAAGATGTGCGAACATGCGCGCAAATCGACATTCAAAACCGTCGTTGGTGACGTGAAATTCGCCCCCAACGGAGAATGGGACCGTCCACGCGCGCTGATGATCCAATTCCAAGGTGTGAAGGGTAACGATCTCGAACAATTTACCAAGCCAGGCACACAGGTTGTATTATCACCCAAAGAGCTCAAATCCGGGGATCTGAGGGCTCCGTATTCCGCCGCACGTCAGTAAGCGCCAGGTTGAAACGTGATTGAAATTGATCTAGCGCTCAATGCCTTAGTCGCCGGAGTGCTGCTGGGCGGGTTTTACGCGGCCGTAAGCCTCGGGCTCGCGATCGCCTTCGGCCAACTGGACGTAGTGAACATTGCCCACCCAGCATTCGTCATTCTCGGGTCCTACATCGCCTACTGGTTGAACAGTAGTTTTGGCTGGGACCCGATCTTGACTGGGGCCATTTTCGCTCCCGTCTTCTTCGTCGTCGGAATGCTCATCTATCGCATCTACTACGAGAGCTTCGAACGCAAAGGTGACGTGGCCCTACGCGGACTGGCCTTCTTCTTCGGGGTCATGTTCATCATCGAAGTGCTCCTCATCATGACCTATGGAGTTGATTTTCGGTCAGTCGAAGCACCCTATCTTGGCCTCAATTGGCAAATTGGACCGGTAGGCATACCCTCGCGCATGTTTATACCGTTCATCGTGTCTTTGTTGATGTTCGGCTTGGTCTACTTCTACCTCTCGCGCACCTTCATCGGTCGCGCTATCAGAGCCGTGAGCCAGGATGCTGGAGCATTGAGATTAATGGGAGCCGATCCCGTGCGCATAAAGCAATTGGGTTTCGGACTGTCGCTCGCTACAACCGCAGTGGCCGGCGCTTTGCTCATCATGATCATCCCTTTCGAGCCATCCGTTGGTCGGCTCTACATCGGCCAAGTTTTCGCAATCGTGGTGCTCGCCGGTCTCGGAAGTATTCCAGGCACATTGGTAGCTGCAATCATCCTCGGGATCGCAGAAAGCTTTGTCTCGACATTCTACGGCCCCTCTTGGTCACCCGCTGTCGCCTTTGGCATTCTTCTCATCGCACTAGCCGTTCGGCCATCCGGACTGTTCGGACGGACATCATGAGCAATCGACTATTTTATCTATCAGCGGCCTTGGTCCTGGCTTTGGGCGTCGTGGCAACCCAGATCGACATCAACAAGTTTTACTTCTTTGCCGGCTACGTTGTTCTCCAATACGTCGTGCTCGCGACGGCCTGGAACATTATGGGCGGCTTCATGGGGTATGTGAACTTTGGTAGCGCTGCCTTTTTTGCAGTCGGGGCCTATACGACCGTCGTCCTCTACAATCTGGGCAAACCGCCTCTTCCCCTCATGATCCTAGCCGGTGGAGTGGCGGCTGGATTGATCGGACTAGGTACAGGATACCTCACACTTCGACTGAGGGGCGTCTTCTTCTCAATTGCAACGCTGGCACTGGCGATCGTGCTGGAAACATTGATCATCAACTGGCGATTTGTGGGTGGTGCCAGCGGTGCATATATCCTGCGGCCGCGTGAAGTTGCATTTTTTGGCGACTACGTGGTCTTTCTCTTCGTCGTCATGCTATTCATCGCGATCGTTGCAGTGGCGACCGCGCGATATATCGAAAACTCAAAGATCGGTCGCGGACTTCAAGCCATTCGCGATGATGAAGGCGCGGCTGAGGTTATGGGAGTGCCGACACTCCGCCTCAAACTTCTCGCGACAACGATCAGCGGTTTCTTCATGGGGCTCGCCGGCGCCCCCTTTCCTTACTACGTCAATTTTGTCGAGCCTTCATCGGCGTTTAATTTGATCTACGCCGTGAATTCAATTGCCATGCCGATGATTGGCGGAGCGACGACATGGATCGGTCCGGTCATTGGAGCGCTGGTGTTAGGGATAGCGCAGCAGGTTTCGACAGTGACCATTTCCTCCGAGATCAATTTGCTGATCGTCGGCGTATTACTCGTCACCTTTGTTATCGTAGCACCAGGAGG
>JBPCWA010000542.1:0-3143 GCA_051009975.1 Hyphomicrobiaceae bacterium | reverse complement strand
GGGTGGCCGCAGATCGGCGAGGTCATTGAGGCCCAAAAGCTGGATCGCGCCCCGTGGAACGAGCTCAAGCTGGCTCTGAAGGATGCGCAGCCGTTTGAGGCCGTTGATGAACCGCTCGCCGCAGCCGGCAAGGAAATCACCCGGGTCACAGGGGATGGATAGGGACGAGGCGCCAGACGCAATCATCACGGGCGTTCCGTCGAGCGATAATTGGCCGCTCGCGCCAGGCTCAAGGGGCGGGTTTGTGCTGGCCGCACAGCCCAGTGGCCGCAGACATCTCAAAGCTTGTACTCGTCCTTTAGTACTTGGCTGATCGCGCGCTCGTAGATGACACGCAGTCCTCATTCCCACAAGCGAATGTTCCCTCATTGGCGGGATATCGCGTTCCAAAGAGCGCACGTAGATGAGTGGCCGTCCCAAAAAAGCCTGATGCGCTGATGGTCGGCATGCCTTTGGGGCGGACTTGGGGAATACTCAATGTAAATGTTTGCTGCTGCGTTTTCATTTTGCAAGTCTGCACATCGAGCTTGACGGACGTCTCGCCGAAAGCGCGGGCCAGCTCGAATGCAATTCTATGGAGACATCATTTGGAATATTCCGACATAACGTTCAACTACGTGGTTTGCGCCGGCTGCATTGCGCTGATCAACATTGCTGCTTTATTGGCCCAATAACCTGAGTAAAGCTCCTTGGAGTCAACTTGCAGATCCGGGAGATTCTGGAGTGCCTCAACGCAAAGCAAAACGTCAAATCGATCCCGGACCTGGCCGCCTGCATCACAAAGCTGACTTGGTTATCATCCATCGGCTTGGGCATTTTCCGGTGTAAACACTTGTCGTTTCATTTTCAATTTTCAGGCTGTGGGCGACGTGAAAACGAGCTCACTCTCGCCTGCTACCGATGAGAAAAAAGAACAAGGAGGACCTACGGGCCCCAAATACACGACGGCCAATTTGGGTAATTCCCCCTGGCCATATTGACCGTAACCTACAGAACTCGTGACAGCCCTTCCCCCCCTCCAAGCGTCACGAGCAGGCCCGATGTTCCCCGCGTCGGGCCTTTTCTTTGCTACAACTTATGTGTTTCTCGATCGAGTGGTTAAGCCGGTCCTATAGTTTTTTGAGGGCACCGCCAACCTCGGGACTCAAATTCACTCAGAATGAAATTCCGGCAGGCCAACCCTGACGGGTGGTGGCTGCGATAGTATAAGCCGCCGAGCCAGCGTCTCCAGTACTCACGGTGTGGAACCAAGAAGATCTCATGAATACCTGAAATTAATCGGGCGAGCTCAACCGCGGGCAGACGAGGCATGTCGAGCCGTGCGCAAAAAAACAAGCCCGTAGAAGACTATTCATAAGTATAGGAGGGCTAGACCGATGCGCCAGTGCTCCAGCATTCAAGCCCGGTTAGAACAGCCGTCGTCACGGCCACGACTGAAGGGCAACTACGTTTTGCATATCCTTGTGAAGCTTGGTTCGCGCCCAGAGGGCTCTCCTTTACCCTAGGGCGTGTCGTGATTACTCGCTTCAAAACTCTACGGCGGTCCATTACTTTGTTTGGATCGCCTTTTTTGTGATCGTCCTGCACGGGAGGAGACAAATGAGGGATTTCCAGCAGGCTTCGAGCGTTCTGGCCGCGGTATACATCAACGAAGTAAAGAGACGAGGTGCAACAGAAAAGCTCGACGCCGATCGCCTGTGGCTTCATCTTTTGTTAGGGGTAGCGGTCGCAGTTACTGTGCACTTGAGGCCAATTGTCGACCACTTCGGACCAAGTGCGGTGCAGAATGGTCGAGCTATGCTATAGCAGCCGATGCTACATTGCCGACATTCAACGCCCCTCGACCGAGACGGCGAGGCCTTCGACGGCACGGCGGAATTACCCGAGCAGCGCCATTGTCGTGTTCGACGCAAGGCACTTTTGCAGGCATCCGAGCCCACCGAAAGAATGGTTGAAGAGCACATAAGTCGATTGATAATTTGAACAGATGATCTGCGTTGGATGAGATAACCAGGATGCAATCCATGAAGCTTATTTTGATGGCAACTGTAGCCGCAGCAGCGTTGTCTTTCGCAAGCGCGAGCTACGCTCAAGTCGAGCAAGACTATCTGAGCAAGGGCCCTATTGTCATTAAGAACGTGACCGTGATCGACGGTTTGGGCAATAAACCAGTTGCTCGCCAAGACATATTGGTCAGCGATGGCAAGATCGCTGCAATTAAAGAAACGGGTGAGATCAGTCCGCCGAAAGGCGCTCGACTGATCGACGGCAGCCGTTTGACCGCGATGCCGGGCTTGATCGACTTGCATTTTCATCTCAAGGGTGGATGGACCGGAGGCAATGTTCTGCAGGAGAAGTATTCTCCCATGGAACTCCTAACTCATAAGGCAATCCAGCAAGGTCTTGCCGCCATGCTCTATGCCGGTGTGACGACCGGGCTGGACATGGGTAGCACTCAAAGCTTCATAGTGAGGGAAAAGCAGAAGATCGATGCGGGCGAATACATTGCACCAAGGTACCATATCGTTGGTGTGCCGTTTTCCCAGTTGCCTTCAGGTTGGGATGATGCGGTACGCGGAGAGACTGTCGGTGAACCAGCACCAGATGCGCTGGCGACCAAGATCGACACTGAGGACGCCAAAGCAATTGGTGCGATACTGCAAAAATATCAGGATGACGGCATAAACATCATCAAACTCTATTCGGGTATCGGTGCCCATGCCGCGACGTTCTTGATCGCGGAAGCGGACAAGCGCGGCATGACAACCATCGCCGACCTTTGGAAACTTAACATGAGTGCAGACTGGATGCGGACGACCAATCTCGATGGTTGGGCGCACGCAACACCTAATCCGGTGAGCCAGGAGGGCGTCGAATGGATGGTCAAGAACAACAAATTTGTTGTCGCGACGATGACCATTGGCGAAGCCATGTCCGGTTTGCGTGTCAGGGACGAGCAAGGCTCAGAGGCGACCTTTGAAAATCCACTAGTCGTGGATATTTGGGGTAAGGAGGTTGTTCGCGATTTCTATGACAGTTATCCGCAATTGCGTAATGACCTTTATGTAGGGCCAAATTCCTACTATCAGCGGAACAAATTCGGCAATCTCTCGCAGTTTCGAGCCAATTTCTCCAGGAATATC
>JBPCWA010000541.1:0-2678 GCA_051009975.1 Hyphomicrobiaceae bacterium | reverse complement strand
TGTTCAAGGAGTTTCCGATCTTGTCGGAGACCTCCAAACTGGCGGCGAGGGTCGCACTTGCCGTTTGGAAGCTCGCTCCCGACAAGTACGTAGCCCTGCACAACGATCTGATGAAGTCGAATGGCCGCGTCAACGAACGCCGAATCCGCAAAGTTGTCGAATCTGCCGGCTTGCAGTGGGACAAAGTTCTCAACGCTTCCAAGGCGCCAGATATCGAGGCGAAAATCTCGGATAACTTGGCGCTTGCTCAAAAGCTCAACATTAACGGCACACCAACGTTCATAATCGGAGAGAAAATCTTTCCCGGGCTGGTGTCACTCACAACCATGAAAAGCGCTGTTAGCACGGCCGAAACTTCAAACTGATATTATGGGGGTTCTGTCACAGCAGCGCGTGGCACTGACCACGTCTGGCATCAGCGAGCGATACGCAAGCTCCTCGCGTTGACAACTTCGGCAGATTTGTGAGGTGGCGATGGCAAGACGTGACAGCGGCCGCTTGAAGGGAGGAGCATGAACCCATTCGCGGTCACTAGCCCTTTTGATGACATTGCTATCACAGCGCCTTGTCGAGCAATGACTTGATCCTGCGCTCGCTCGTGGCCGCGACCAGACGTCCAACTTCTTTGCCACCTTTGATGAGCACAAATGTTGAGCGCCGTGGAATTCTACGGCTTGTCGTCACTCGGTGACGTCGGTACGTGTCCCAATCAACCCGAATGAACGTGATGACTTTATTGTATTCAGGGTAGCTCGCACGGAGCTTTTTGAGCACACGCCCTTGGCGTGCGCACGTTGGTCACCACGTAGACTTGTAATGGACAAGAATAGTCTCTCCATTCGCAAGCGCTGCCTGCAGTGCTCCAGGCTTATACTTTATGGTCCCGCTCCCCGCGTTTGCCGGCAACGAGGCGATCAGCAAAAGGCTCGCGAACGCGAATAGCCTAGCCACGATATTTTTCATATCCATGCTCCTTCTAGTTCCCGGATAAATCCAAAGTCGCATTAGAGATCCCAGACCCGGGGCGAGAAGGGAGCACAGCCTTTGGCTCACCACAAATAGCAAATCTGTGAGATTCGATGACTGCAATTGTCCAATGCAGAACCTCGGCCCAGCGTCAGTCAGGCCCGCTTTGTGACGGTAAAGCAGATCTACCATGATTATACCGGCTCAGGCACGTCGGTGACCTTGGCTGCGCGTCCATGTGACAGAGCCAAGGACGGCGAAATTCTGCGTTGCCCTCGCGCGTATACAGCGATTGAGGATGACTTTAAGGCCAGGTCCAATGGCGAGGTCGATTTGAAGGGCATCCGCGAAACCGTCGAGGTTTTTAGGCTTGTGAATGCCAAAAACGGAGGCGCGCCGAAGTGACCAGGTAGCAACGAAATTGATTGCTACGAACGGGTCGATGCCCGCTTGGTGTAGGTCTGGATTAGGCACAAGCAGATGAAAGCGCCACTGCAGTTGTCGGCCCGCGAAGCTGCAGGTTGTTTCATTAGACAGAACGGTTGCCGTTATCCATCGGTAAGATTATCGTCCAATGGCGATAAAAATTTCAGAGCGAGGTCCGCAATGATTTGGTTCTTCTGGCTAGTATTGGTCGTTGCCTTGTCGGTATTCGGCGCCCGCATGATCCACACAGGAAAGACGTCTGTTGTCAGGTACTGTGCCATCGGGTGCGTGACGACCTTCGCTATGATCATTGCTGGAGTTGGTTACGCCGTTGGGGTATCCCTCGCATTGTGGCTCTGGATGCTCTGCACTGCACTTGCGGCGTCCACGGTGATACTTGCCATTGTAGCTTTTAAGCGCGACCGAACTGAAGTCTTGGGGGCCTCACGAGGTCGAGAAGCTATAGCGTCTGCAGCTGTCATGCACGGGGCCGGTTCCCCACATGAGGGAGGCGTCGATGCCGGCGGCGGCGGAGAGATGTAAGTCTGCTTGTCGGGCCTGCAAGTTTTGGCGGAGAGCGTTAACTTAAGGCGACGACCTATGTACGCCGGCCGACGGCAGCAGTGGCATCTCATTGACCACTATGAATGTGCGCTCGTCCAGTAGGCACGGGCAGGACCGGACCATTCAAGCGCACTGCGCAAAAGGAATCGCCGTTTTCGCTCATCCTGCCTTGTGCAAGTTCATGGCGACGGGTCATTCGACGGTCGCGCTTGCCAACAAGCTGGCGCGCATCACCTGGAGCATCCTGCGCAACTGCGGCAGGTTCGAAACAAAGCCCGTCGGGACATCGGCAGTCTAAAGCCCACTGCCTCACGTCAGTTCGCGATTGAGATTGAGTGTAAAGAACGGATCAGGAAACGCCCGCAAAATCTGATGGCTCAACTGGCTGGAAACCAGCCTGTCCAATAATGAGACCGATCGCGCGTGCGTATTACCATCAAGGCCACGGCTCGCGAGCCGATCAAACAGGCCGGATAGATATCTGCAACTTCCGATCGCCTCGCACAAATTTCGCTTGCGTCACACAGCCGGTCCATAGATTGGGCCACTTTGAGACGTGTGTAGGGCGTGTACAATGCTGTCGCCAGTTTCCGCGGCGCGGTGCACATCCGTTCGCCAATCAGGACGATGAATTTCTCGTTGACACAGCAAAGGCTACGCCCGCCTCAGCAACGGAGGATTTCCATGGGCAAGTACTTTGAAGATCTAGACGAGGGGCAAAC
>JBPCWA010000540.1:0-5516 GCA_051009975.1 Hyphomicrobiaceae bacterium | reverse complement strand
GCTGCGGAAGACGGAGAGTTTGATCAATGTCTCTTCGCATTGACGGACGGTTGCTATCGCGCGGCAGGGGAACAGGCTGGTTGCGATGCAGGGCTTTGCGCGGATAAGACGGGCTTCAATGACTTTCGCATCCGTAAATCCATACAGATCATGCAGAATAGTCTCTGCAACCCAATTGATATGAATGCGATTGCGCGTCAGGCTGGCTTGTCACGGCCGCACTTTTTTAAGCTGTTCCGTCGACAAACGGGCCTTACTCCACATCTCTACATGAATACACTACGCGTTGAGACGGCAATCGCAAGAGTGGCAGAAACCTGCGAATCGGTCACCGAGATTGGTCTGGACCTTGGTTTTTCGTCACAAAGCAGTTTTACGCGTTTCTTCAGTCTCAACGTCGGCATGGCACCGACGGACTATCGGCGGGTCGCGCAGGTCGCATAGTCGTGCTGTCGGACAGTAGACGAGCTTGGCTGATTAGCTCAGAAAATTGCTGATGCTGAAAAATCTTGCGCTCCGTCACTAACAGGTGAAAGGAACGGAATTGGCCCGCACAACTGCCGTTACGATACCTTATGAATCTCTGGACCCGCTCACAATCGGCTCCTGTGACGACCCGAGCATGGTCTATCGAGATGAGATTTCAGTTGAGATTCCGCGTCGGAACTTATGGGCCTGGATCCGTCCAAACGAACCGCCGCCCATCCGCGACGTGACGGCTGCTGCTGCGAGTGCATTAGAAAGACCGAACTCTGGGGAGCCGTTCTCGCGGTTAATTGGACGCGACAAGTCGCTTTGTATCATAATAGACAATCAGTTTCGCCCAACCCCTGCTTCGAAGCTCCTACCACCCATTTTTGATGCAATCGAAAAATTTGGCGTCCAAGATGCTCGCGTGATTTGTGCCAACGGGAAAGTATTTCCGATGTCCGAAAGAGACACGGAGCTCAAAATCGGACGGGACAATCTTGCTCGGATGCAACGGCTAGGTATTCCGTTCCTACAAAACGAACCGCGAAATCCAAACCTCTATACGTTTGTGGGTGTGTCGTCACGTGGCACGCCTGTTTGGTTGCACAATGAGGTGGCCAAATGCGACGTGAAGATCTCTATCGGACAGGCGCAGTCCAACCACTGGGGCTATGGCGGCGGCGGCAAACTGATACTGCCAGGCGTTGTGTCGGATGAAACGATCGAGTCTAACCATTGTGCCTTTGTCATGTCGCCGGATACGCACTACGGTTCCATGGCGGGTCCAATGCGATCGGACATCGACGATGTTGCGACTATGTGCAATCTCACCTGCACACTCAATTCCGTTCTCGATACCAAGGGCTCTGTATGTCATTTGAATTTTGGCGGGCATCCGACCGCGCATCGTGAAGCCGTCAGAGTTTTTAATGACATATATGCTTATCGCCGACCAACTGGTGGACCGGCGGACATTGCTATATGCGGTGTTTTTGCACCGACGGATCACCTGTTCTTCCATACCGGATGGGGCTGCATGTCGGCTGATCTTGTTTTGAAGGACAGTGGCGATATGATCTATTGTTCGCCGAGCCCAGGGGTGAAGACTCACCTTGGTGCATTCCCAGGGTTTGCACTGTTCGACTTGATGAAGCCCTATATGCCGCCAACATCGGAAAATCTGCAGCGGCTGCATCGTGATATTCACCATCGCCAGGTTGAGATGTGGGCGGGTTGCATTTGGGTTCCGATCTACGAGGTGATGTCGCGCAAGCGATTGACCATAGTGACACTCGAAGAAAATCTTGAAATGGGTCGAGATATCGGCTTTGCGACGACAACGTCATTGCAGACCGCTTTTGATGACGCCCTAGCTCGCCATGGGCCAGATGCCAAAGTCATTGTTTTGCCTTTCGCACGGTATCAAATGCCGAAAGACGCAATACGTATGCCAGCTAATGCACGCCAGCCTTATGTGCCGATGGTTGCCGGGTAGGTCGACTTCATGACGCGGCAATCCGACATACGCGGGGCAACGTTGATCGTTGATCTAATGCAAATGTATCCCAATGGTGAGGCGATTGAATTGATGAGCCGGCTTGGTTGGGCGTGCGCGCATTGCGGCGCGCGTAGTCATGAACCGCTGGCACTGGCCGCAAAGCGCCACGGCAACCCGGTCCGCCCAGTCATTACATGCTTCAGAGCACTTGCAGCAGGTGGACCGACCGTCGACGAGGTTTGCGCAGCGCGTCCCCGACCGAGATTGTCGCCGGATCCCATGAGCGCTTGGTTGCGGTCGGCCGCCCGTTAGGTCGTTTGCAGATGTGATCCGGAGTTCAAGTTCGATAGTATTGGCGCGTGTGTCGGCTAGGACGTGCATAAATGATAGAACTGGTGTGAAATAGAGATTTGGCGGTAAAGAGGGAATCCGTGTGGAGGAGAGTAGCTCTGCGACAGAAGAAAGCTTCGCGACAGAGGACTCCGGAATACCCCTTTCCGATTGCTTGACTAAGAGGTGGTGTCTGCCCGCTCTTGACGCTATCGATATTGAATTCGATTGCGCAAGAAATAGCGTTTAACCCATCAATCGGACGTCTAGGTTGGCTCACAATTCGTGGCCGTCAATGATACCAACGTCGCGGCGCGTAACCGCAATAGACTTCAATATTATAAAACAGGATTTCCCTGGCTCAAGACCCAGACGTACCAATGATCGTCGGGTGATGCGCGCGAGAACGTCATCTTGCCCACATCGGATTGCTACATCGACGATTGGTCCATCGATGCGTCCCACCCTGTGTACGGTTGCTGGTAAGACGTTGAGCGCGCTCGTCTCCTCAGGTTCCCGGAGGGCAAGAATGATATCGCGAGCGCGCACGCGCACGCGCAGGAGGGCCCCGGGTTCTGCGGGGATGAGCGGCGTGATTAGGCGGCCACCGCTGATCTCCAACTCTGACAATCCGTCCGCGTTATCGTGGCCGATCACGATCGCGGACAGTATAGAGCCTGCTTCCTGGCGGCCCATGAGTGGAAAAGCATCTGGATCAGACAGAACGCTGGCTGTCGGCCCCTGCTTGACAACGCAGCCATTGTCCAGGGCGATAATAGTGGTGGCCAGTCTGGCGACTTCCGCTACCGCATGGCTGACGTAAAACATTGGAAGCTTGAGTTCATCTCGGATACGCTCCAAGTAATGAAGGATCTCCGCTTTGCGGGCCTCGTCGAGTGCCGCCAAGGGTTCGTCCATAAGGAGGAGGCGAGGTGCGCTGAGGAGTGCTCGGCCAATCGCTACCCTTTGTTTCTCACCGCCTGAGAGACCCCCGGGGCGCCGATCGAGGAGATCCTCTATGCCCAAGATGTCAACAATGCGAGACAGTTCCCCTTGAGGTAAAGTCAGTCCAGAAAACCAACGACCGAATTGCAAGTTCTGACGGATCGTCAGATGTGGCAGCAATCGTGAATCTTGGAATACGTAGCCGATCCTGCGCTTGTGCACTGGGATATCGGTACCGGAAGCTGTGTCTAAGAGGCATGTCCCATTTGCAACGATTCTACCCTCCGCCGGTTTCAACAGACCGGCTATGGCATTTACCACGCTTGTCTTGCCCGCTCCGGAGCGCCCGTACAACGCTATGACCCCTGGAGGTGCAGAGAAATCAACGTCGATCCCAAACGAGCCAAATCTGTGCCGAACTTTTACATCAAGACTCATGTGCCAGAAATCCTGCGCGCCACCCGAGTTGCGACAAACTCAGAGACGAGAAGGGCACCGATGGCCACCACTATAGAAATTACAACAAGTCGGAGCGCGGAGTCGCCACTGCCAGGAATTTGAAGAAAGGCATAAATTGCAGACGGCAAAGTTTGCGTTTGGCCCGGAATATTGGATACGAACGTAATTGTTGCACCAAACTCACCCATCGCCTTGGCAAATGCCAGGACGCTGCCAGCGATGATGCCGGGCATGATCAACGGAAGCGTAACGCATATAAATGTCCATATTCGATTGGCGCCAAGAGTGGCAGCAGCTTGTTCAAGTTTCGGGTCAACGGCTTCAATAGCTAGTCGGATCGCGCGAACCAGGAGCGGAAATGCCATGATTGAAGCAGCCAAGACGGCTCCGGTCCATCTGAACGCTATGACAATGCCAAACCAGTCGTTAAGAATGGCGCCGATCGGTCCGCGGCGACCGAACATGATGAGCAGTAGATAGCCCGTAACAACCGGCGGCAGGATCAAAGGCAGATGGACGATGCCATTGAGAATTTGCTTTCCCCAAAAATTACCTCGAGCCAGGGCTAAGGCAATCAAAATGCCTAGCGGCAAAGAAATGACGGTTGACCAGAAGGAAACACGAAGAGACAACTCTAAAGCCGCCCACTCCGAATTAGATAGAATCGCAGTCATAGTTGGTCTTTTGTTCTAATTCACCGAGGCCGTTGCCATGGTTTCGAAGCCCCGTTTTTCGAACAGAGCCAGTGCTTCAGGCGACAACAGGAATGATAGAAAGCTGCGACCAAGAGCGACGTTTGCACTTTCAGCCACTAAAGCTACGGGATAGACGATCGGCGGATGCGAGTCCGCTGGAAAATGACCGACTACCGAGACTCGGTCTGTCGTGGCGACATCTGTCGCGTAGACGATACCAGCAGGCGTTTCGCCACGCGCCACAAGCGTCAGAGCAGCGCGGACGTTGTCTGTTTGTGCGACCTTTGGCGTCACTGCGTCCCACAAGCCCAGTGCCTCCAGCGCGGCCTTCCCGTAAATCCCAGCCGGGACAGAGTCCACCATTGCCATAGCAAGCTTCTCCTCCCCTAGTCGGCTGGCTAGATCGAATTCGTTGTCGATTTTGAGCGAAGTGGTGTGTTGGAGTGACGAGGAGCCCTGGGGGGAAGGAGATTTGGGTGATGTGAGAGGTTTGAACAAAAACGCCCGGTCGACGTGTGCAATAAGCACCAGTTGATTTTGAAGCAAATTGTGACGGGTGGCACGATCTATCAGACCCTCGCCATCTAGCACATCCATCCACATCGTGCTGGCTGAAACGAAAACGTCGGCCGGCGCGCCATATTGAATTTGTCGTGCCAGCTTGGCACTTCCCGCAAACGAAATGAGTGCTTTGTATCCGGTAAGGGACGTCCAAGCATCAGCTACATCGTCGAGTGCATCCTTGAGACTCGCCGCAGCAAAGACAACGATCTCTCCCTTTGCCGCCGCACTTGTAGTCGGCGCAATGGCTACCAAAAGAGTTAGGATGAGAGCCTCCAGAAGGGCACGGATGCGGAGAACCCGTCTGAACATGCCTGCACTCCCGTCGATTGGTCCCGTCCGAACCACGACACAATCGACGCCGTCAATCAAGCGTTATTTTCCGTCATACATATCGCTCAGTGCAGCTGGTGGCTTTGCCAATTGCAACTCCATTTGCTGCAAATCTGCCGCGCAAGTGGCTCGTGCTTCGGCTTCAATGTTGCGGTACAACGCCAGAACCCGCATGCCCGTTTTCGTCAAATTCGCACCGCCATGGCTGGCGCCTCCGCGCGATC
>JBPCWA010000539.1:0-17403 GCA_051009975.1 Hyphomicrobiaceae bacterium | reverse complement strand
ACCCCCTTGACGTACCAGATACCGTCTCCTCGCAACTTGGAAACCGCATTCAACATGCATTGCGCGCCTATACACCACGCGAACAACGTGCAGTCAGAGCAGCCGCGGAAACATTTCGCCCCAATCCGGAACTCGACACGGAACGTGTCATCTTAGAGCTCAAAGTGGGCGAAGCACTAGTATCATTTCTTGAGAATCGTGGAGAACCATCAATCGTTCAACGAACACTCATTCGCCCACCGAATGGCCAAATTGGCCCCATGACGATGGCTCAACGTCAAGAAACACGTGCACGCAGTCCGATCAAAGGAAAATACGAAGAGGCAGTTGACCGAGAAAGCGCCCATGAAATTCTCAAGGCTCGGGCAGTGGAAATGGAACAACAGCAGGCCGCAGCCGCAGCGGCGGCAGTCGAAAAGAAGAACAGCTGGACTCAGGTCATTTTTGGTCGTGGACCACGGGGTGGTCGTTCGCTCGGAGAGCAGGTGACGAGAGACATTGGTCGATCAATAATGCGACGCATTATCTCTCGATCACTACGCTCGGTATTCCGCGCCATCGGCATGCGTTAGTTTTCAAAGGCCGGCGGCCATGCCTCCATCAATTGCAATCTCTGCGCCGGTAACAAATGCAGCGTCATCTGATGCCAAGAAGAGTGCGGCCTTAGCGACATCACTCGCCCGCCCAAACCGGCGCAAAGGCGTCTGGTCCAGAAGTGCCTTTCTAATCCCCGGATTTCGAAGCACTCTCGCAGTGAGTGCCGTCTCAATAAAGCCAGGGGCCAAAGCATTCACGCGGATACCAAACGGGGCGTATTCCACTGCTAGGGCTCTTGTCAGCGCCGATACCGCCCCTTTGGTAGCTGAATAACCAGCCAACTGTCTCAGGCCACGATGCCCCATAATTGATGCAAGATTGACGAGTGAGGCATTCCCCGAAGCACGCAAAAGAGGAAAGCCGTCCCGAGCTATCCGAACCACGCCATCGAGATTGACTTCCCGGATCTTTTCCCATTCTGCATCGCTCAAGTGCCGAAAATCACTGCGAACGTTCAATCCGGCATTGTTTATGATTGCATCCAATCTTCCATGGTCCGATTCAATTCGCCGAAAAACGGCGAACACGTCCTGCCCACGTGACACATCACAGGCCATCTCTATCGCAGAGCATGTTTCCGCTCGGATCGACTCCGCGACGGCCTGCGCCGCATCCATGTCCAGATCACTAACGTAAACTATCGCACCTTCTCGAGCAAAAACACGGGCCGTTTCTGCACCGATACCTGCACCGGCTCCTGTAACGAGTACAATCCGGTCCGCGAGCCTAGTCATATGTGAATTCCGCAACTATACCCGTCTAACTCATCCCTCATTGTTCAACCACTAGCTATCGGGATGCCATTTCTCGCGCATAGTAACAAGCTCCTCTGCCGCACTAGGGTGCAGTGCCATAGTGGAATCGAAGTCCATTTTTGTTGCCCCCATGCGCATAGCGATCGCCGCCATTTGGACAATTTCTCCCGCGTCATGGCCAACTATATGACAGCCAATGACCCGTTGATCATCACCGTTCACCAGAAGTTTCATCATCATTTTCTCTTCACGACCGGACAAAGTTCCGCGCATCGGTCGGAAGCTTGATTTATACACGTCCAAATTAGGAAACGTCTCCCGCGCTTCATGCTCTGGCAGACCAACAGTACCCACTTCCGGTGTTGAAAACACCGCGGTTGGTATCATCTGGTAGTCAATCACGCGCTGCCTCTGTCCGAACACAGCATCCGCGAATGTATGCCCCTCTCGAATAGCAACGGGCGTAAGATTTACTCGGTCAGTCACATCACCAACGGCAAAAATATTCGGAACCGAAGTTTGTGACTGCGCGTTAACAACGATTTCTCCTCTGCCACCGACCTCAACTCCGACCTTCTCCAATCCTAAGCCCGACGAATTGGGACTGCGTCCTATGGCGAACATGATCTGATCAGCTCTCAGGGTCTCGCCATCGGTCAGCACACCACTCAAACCGTCCATCGTCTTGTCGATTGCGGTAAAAACTTGACCCGTGATGATCCTAATTCCGCGACGCTCGTACTCGTGCGTGACCATCGCGCGCACATCGTCATCGAAGCCACGCAGAATTTTTTCACCTCGGTAAATCAAAGTCGTCTCGGCTCCGAGCCCCGCAAATATGCCGGCAAACTCAACCGCTATATATCCGCCTCCAGCAATTACAATGCGACGAGGGAAGGTCTCCAGATGAAAAGCTTCGTTGGACGAAATAACATGCTCAATACCCGGCAGCTGCGTGTCGAGATTAACCGATCCACCCGTAGCGATCAAAATCTTATCCGCACTGACACGGCGGCGATCATCGACAAGCCTTACTGCATGCGGATCCTCAACAACAGCACGCGTCTTGAAAGAAGTGACGCCAGCAGCGTCCAGATTCTGGGAATAAATTTTCTCCAGACGCGCAATTTCTTTGTCCTTGTTAGCGACCAACTTCGGCCAATCAAATTCTGATTTGACAGGACTCCAACCAAAGCCAACTGCATCTTCATAGTCGTCCCGGAACCGACTCGCATAGACGAACAATTTCTTGGGCACACACCCACGAATGACACACGTGCCTCCAAATCGATACTCCTCGGCCAATGCGACCCGAGCGCCATGTTGAGCGGCAACGCGTGCGGCGCGAACGCCGCCCGATCCTCCACCAATCACAAATAGATCGAAATCAAAACCTGTCATGCATAAGGACCCATTCCAACAAAACTCATTCAATTCTGACAGTCGATCACCACCTCAGGCCTCCTCGACATTAGCTTCCAAAACGTCAAGGCCATGCTCACCGGCAATGATCGCCACATCTGCGAGACCGAGAAATAATCCATGCTCCACGATTCCTGGCACGAGCCCCAAGACGTCAGCCAAAGCCTCCGGAGACGGAATATGACCGAACCCACAGTCTAGAATCAGATTGCCCTCGTCAGTCCGAAACAGCTCTCCTTGGGAAGTGCGCCGCGCTCGAACAGTGCCGTCCAAGTCTATGTCGTGAGCCAGCGCTTCAATCATCGCCACCGTGGACTTGAGACCGAATTCAACCACCTCTATGGGGAGCGGAAACTTACCTAGCCTTGAAACTCGCTTACTATCATCCGCAATCACTATCATCCGATCCGAAGCGGCAGCGACAATCTTTTCCCGCAGCAATGCGCCTCCACCACCTTTGATCAGACGTAATTCAGCGTCCAGTTCGTCCGCCCCATCCACTACCAAATCAAGAAATGAGTGATCATCGAGTGTCGCAATTGGAATTTCGCAGGCGCGCGCTTGGACTTCGCTTGCCTTGGAGGTCGCAACTGCCACGACATTTAGTCCAGCGGCAACGCGTTCCCCGAGCAGATCTATAAATTCTGCAGACGTTGATCCTGTACCCAGCCCCAATTTCATTCCAGGCTGGACGTATGTAAGCGCGTGCTCAGCTGCCAATCTTTTCTTCAGTTTGGTATCCATTGGCCACCATTGCTGTTGCTGTTGCTGTTGCTCTCACTTTACTCGGACAAAACGCCAGATTCGGAATTCACTCCAACATCGGATAGCATACCGACGCTGGGACAAGATGCGACATCGTTGTAACCAGGAGATCGTGGGGGCAGCGAATGTCCGTATTTCCTATCCTGAACGCGAGTTTGATACCGTCTATAACAACCGCAACACATAAACATGCAACGCAAAAACAGTGTCCCACAATCATAGAACCATTGTCTTCGATCTGGACGGTACTTTAGTAGATACGGCGCCAGATCTCGTTCACGCCATCAACTCCGTGGTCACAGCCTCGGGCGACCCAGCCGTCCATGAGAAGTACCTCCGACCAATCATAAGTTCTGGCGGTCGTGAAATGATCCGAGCGGCTCTAGCCCATCAGAACCGACAGACTAGTGAATTCGAACTTGATGCTCTCAACCATCGTTTTCTGGTGGAGTACAGCTCGCGGATCGCTGCATTGAGCAAACCTTATCAATTTGTCTTTGAAGAGCTTTGGCGACTTCGAGAAGATGGCTGGCGCACCGCTGTCTGTACCAACAAACTCGTCTCTTTGGCCCGTGCTCTGCTCGACGAATTAACGCTGACGCAGTTCTTTCACTGTATTGCCGGGCGCGACACGTTCCCCACACACAAACCAGATCCTCGACACCTCCTTGCCACCATAGCACACGCAGGCGGAGACCCCCTTTCAGCTGTGATGATCGGCGATAGTGAAACCGATGTGATAGCAGCCCGGCAGGCTGGCATTCCAGTCATCGGAGTCACTTTTGGCTACACAACCGTGCCAATTGAGAATCTGGGATGCGACGCCGTCATCCGGAGCTTCCGAGAACTGGCCGGTGCCCTAAAACACATTTGACCGAACAATTACCGAGACCGTCTGGATGGTCTGCCTCGCATCTGCGCCCTGCTGTCAAATCGGTGCCGCCAGTACGCCCGTTGCAGTTCGAAGCGTCGAACATCGTCCCCTAGCCGATCCTGCTGGAAACTACTGAGCATAACTCTAGCCGCTAGCAATCGCACGCAAATCAGCCACAAACCTATCGATTGCCGCACGCTGCGTGTCCCAAGCGCACATTAATCGACAGCCGACAGGCGGTAGAAATGTATAAAACGACCATCCCCGCGCGCGCAGCCCCCGTTGGATATGCTCTGGCAAGCCCACGAAAACAACATTGGCGTCAACTGGATAAAGTATTTCAATATCTGGCACGTTCCGGAGTTGAGAGGAGAGCAGTGCTGCCATAGCGTTTGCGTGCTGTGCGTTCTTCAACCAAGTTTCGTTATCCAAAAGCCCTAGCCACGGCGCTGCCACTAAACGCATCTTTGAATTGAGTTGACCCGCCTGCTTAACACGCCAGCCGAACTCTTCGCGCAATTCCTTTGCAAAGATCATGACGCATTCGCCCACCGCTAGACCATTCTTGACCCCCCCCAAGCAGAGTATGTCAACACCGGCCTTCCAACTTAGTTCTGCCGGGCTCGCGCCAGTAGCCACGACCGCGTTTGCAAAACGTGCACCGTCCAAATGCATGCGTAGTCGGTGTTTGCGCGCGGTCTCTCCAAGCGTTTGCAACTCTGTCGCACTATAAACCGTTCCCAATTCGGTAGAATTCGTTACCGACAAAGCTGTAACCTTTACATGGTGAACACCAATCAATTTCGAGGCATGCGAGATGACCGAAGCCTCAGTCAATTTGGCATTCGGCGTGTGAACAGGGATCAACTTGGCACCGCCTGAATAAAAGCTCGGTGCACCTGCCTCATCTAGTTCCACGTGGGACGACGCATGTACGATAGCCGCATGAAAAGGTTGCATCATCTGTGCTAGCGCAAGCGCGTTCGCGGCAGTCCCGTTAAAAACAAAGTGGACGTCGGCATCCGTCTCAAAAATCTCTCTTAGGCGATCACTAGCTTTGTTTGTCCACCAATCATCGCCGTAGCCCGTCACATGTCCCGCAGAATTTGCCGCTAAGAATCTCTCCAGCGCTTCAGGGCACATCCCGGCATTATTATCAGATGCAAACTGCGAGCTGCTCCAATCACCACTACCCATGGACTTGACTTGCACATTGATGATTGCAACGTGGGCCTATCACTTACGCCTCCACCAGCTCGTAAAAATTACCACATTGCCGTCAGTCACGACCACGCGGTTCCGCCCTCACCAGCTATCATCGCAGACCTTCCACACTAGGTCCCCCACGGTCTGCCTCTCCATCCTCCGAAAGTACCTTCCGTCCCAGACGACACCGATACGATCGTCTCAAGTGGATGCTCTCGGCATTCTGTCTCGGGCCTAATGAGATAAAACTCCGAGTGCATCAAACCGTCTGCTTCTTTTCCGTCGGCCACAACACCCTGTGTCTCAAGAAGCATCAATGCCTGCGTCCACTCTGACGAGGAGTGAAACCTCCGCTGGATAAATGTTACACCTTCAAGTTTTTCAACCGCGAGGCCACGGGCTTCAAAATAGAGTCTCAACGCATCGAACGGTTCTGTACGCAATGCGAAAATCGCTAACCAAGGCAATACCTCAATCGCATCAAAGAGTTTCGTGAACGTCGCCTCCGTCATGTATCCTGCACAGCCGGTCGAAACGATCAGATCAACCTGGTTGAGGATGGCACGCTGAGACTGCGTTAGCTCCGTCGCCTCAAGATCGCTGGAAAATCCATCGTCTATCAAATTCACGGCCGTCGCATACCTTAGCGGCTGGGGCGAGACATCGTAGCCAACGTAATCCAAATCGACTTGCCTTGGCCAAGATGCGAAATAATTGGTATCGAGCTGGATCAGTCGATCCGTACTCAACTCTCCCGTGTCAAGGTCTCGGCATCGATGAGCAAGTCGATCGATGTCGATTGGATAACGAAGCAAAGCAGCGTTGACACCAAATCCACACCCCACATCCAGCACGCGCAGACGCGCCGTTCTTGTTTCACTAATCGTGTCAATTACATTGCGAAACAAAGGACTCGCAAGTTCTGGAAGTCGATAGTCCAGTCCATGCAAAATACGAAAATAGGCTCTGGGATCAGGTTGCTCATAAACCTGTTCGTACTCCTCACGCAGATCATGGGCGCGTTCGGGCGATATCGTGCCTTCGTCATTCATAACAAGTTGCAGCGGCTGATGGCATTCCGGTGCCAAGCGACAACTGCTTTCTCTCCATTTTTTTCGACAGATGTTCTTCGCTTGACCGCGATCGTACCTGATCACAACGGCGCACACAAACTTGGCGCAGAAGGAGTTTCAGGAACTGAATGGCAAGGTCTCAAACCTCCCTGAGTAACGCTCTGATGTCACGACAGTCATCACAAGCGCATTGGGAACACCCGCCTGTAACAGGCTATTGTTGCCGGCAGAATAATCAGCTGTCCAATTAAAGACGCAAATAAGCAAACAGCGGTCAAGCGTCCAAACAGACGCAACGATGGCAAGTCAGAAAGCATCGTAACGCCCAAACCCAAAGCTAGAACAATCGTGGTGAGCACAATGGCTGGCCCAATATGATGCACACTCGCTATCAGGCTGGCCTGATAACCTGCGGCTGGCCCAAGGCGCGACTCCTCAATGTGATAGCGGTTCAAGAAGTGAATCGTCGAATCGATGGCCAATGCAAAAGCGACAGTAATTGCAATGATAGACGCAAACTGCAGTCCGTTACCAGTTGCGTAAAGCACGCTACCCGTCAAAAAGATGGGAAATAGCGATGGCAAGACGCTAGCCACCCCAGCTAGTACAGATCGCAGTGCGAGCCCCAGAAAAACAAAAATTACAAACATATCGCCAATCAGTCCCCAATTGAGCTCGCTGATCAGCTTGGCCGAATTCCGTGCTGCGATGGCAGACAAACCGGTAACAGAGATGGTATATTCTGGAAAGGCATCGCGAACTGGCTGCAATGCCAGATCGATTGTTTCGATCACCGGCAACACCTCACTGGCGTTGACATCTGGAAGGCGCCCGGTGACCAGAACAGCGCGATTATCCTTGGCTATGAAACGCAGTCTCAGATGCGATGGCAAAATCTCAACATATCGCTCAATGGTCTGTGGACTTGAATCACCCGCTTCCCTCAGCCAGCGTCTGAGACTTTCCAACGACCAAACGTTCCCGAGTCCAGCACGCTCTTCCAAGATCGAGTGCGCATCAGCAATAACTTGCAGCGTCTGCGGGGCGTAGAGATCAAGATCCCCACCCCATTCAATCATAATGTGGACTGGATTGGCGCCCGTGAGTTTCTGATCTAGCTTGGCAGTTGCAGCCAATGCCTGCTCCTTGTCAGGAACCTGATCCGCCAGGCGATAACGAGGCTCAAGTTGGATGTACATTGCACCAGCAACAGCAACGCCAAGAACACCGGCGCAGAACCATACAGTCGGAGCGGCTGCGACCCTTCGCACAATCGCTTCAGTTACCGTTTTGAGAAGACCCATCGCAGTATTGTCGTCTTCGTCTTCCTCATCATGCAGATTGCCTTCCTGGCGAACGAGAAACACTGCCAAAGTTGGTACAACGGTGGCGACTGCGATGTATGAAATACCCACCGCCAGTAGCGCAGCCGCGCCAAACGTCCGAATGAGAGCGGAGTCGGCCAAGGCAAACGACAACAGCGCCAGAGCCGCATTCATCGCTGTTAACAGACATGCCGGAGCAACTTCTTTCACAGCGTTTCGCGCAGCGGTTAGCCGATCAATACCGGCGCGTACGTCACGGCGAATCGCAAATACCAGGTGCATGGAGTCTGAAAAGCCTGCCACCAGAATCAAAGGTGTCAGAACATTGATGAAAAGGTTCAAACGAAAGTCTAATCCACCCACCACCCCGAGTGTCCAGAATATCGCAATCGTGGGTCCAAGCACCGCCAGCAACGTCAAAGACAGTCGCCGGAAAAAGAAGAACGCAGTAGCGGCGCCGAGCACAAAACCGAGGCCATTATAGACCAAACGATCGCGCTCCACCGCGTTTCGGATCTCGAGCTGCATGACGGGTGCACCGGTCAACTTGGCGTCTAGTCCGCTGCCCTCCAGCGCAGTATCGATCTCTTCTTTGAGCCCTGTAATCACAGCCCGGGACCCATTTGCCCGCATGACGTCGTGGTCTAGTGCCATCACAATAAGAGCAAGTCGGCCATCGTCCGAAAGGAACTTCCCTTTCACGATTTCATTGCTGCGCAATTTCTCCAATATTTGCTCGAATGCAGCATCATCGTCGGGCAGCTCATCCGGCACGACTGGCGCCGCATACCCCGAGTCATCTGGCGCACCGCGCGCAGACAGCATTGAAACCAACCCATCCACCCCATCCGCCAGCTGGAGATCGATCGCCACATTGGCAAATGCAACCAATCCTTCGCGAGTCAGCAGATTGTCACCTTCAATCACAGCCAACACGTCATATTCACTCGAAGGAAAACGTTCGGCGATGGCCTCGTACTGGCGAAACTCCTTGGTATTCGTTCGAAACAACTCAGAAAGTGAATCGTCCACCGTCAGCTTCGACACCCCGAAAATGGATGCAATACTCATCAGGAGGATTAAGGCTAGAGTCACCCTCGGCGCCTGCAGAGCAACGAGGCCGAGGCGCTCCAGGCCAAAAGTGAACCGAAATCTGCGGTTCTCGAGGCTTTCATTTATGGGTGGGTGCATGGACGTATTCTGGAAGCAACCTTGGAAGCGTATCCGACATCGAACAGACTCGAATTCTTAAGACTATGCCACATTGTCGAATATCCGAGAGCCATCTAGGCAACATCCCACGCGATTTCCAGTACGTTTATTGAATAATGCAGGCTCGTGGGCCACAAGGTTGGCCTCAATCAATTTATCAGGTAGCGTCTTGTCGCGGCGATTGATCAGCAATGGAGGCGGAGTTCCAGTTTGGTGGATAAAACGTTAGATGTTCGAGGTCTGCAATGTCCGTTGCCCATTCTGAAAACAAAGCGCGCACTAGCCTCCGTCGGAGTGGGTGGTTTGCTCGAAGTGTTGACAACTGATCCGGGTTCGCCGGACGATTTCGTGGCTTTCTGTGAGTCAACAGGCAATCAACTCGTCGCACAGTCTCGCAGCGGTCAAGATGAATTTCGCTTCATCATCCGCCGGATCGATTGAACACAACGTGGACTGTGCTGATCTTGGCATCATATCGATAAGAGAGAGTTGGCGGTCATGACAGCATTGCGCAAATGCAACAACTATATAGCAATCTTGTTGATAATCGGATCGGGGGCCCTAGTTGCACGACACGCGAGTGCGGATGTCCGCCAGCCGCCTGGAAGTCGCGTTGCCATGGACGTTCCTGAGGCGTTCGAGATTTCCCAACTCTTCACAGGTTTCATCAAGCCCTCCGCCGGCCTCAGCATTGTCATCACGGAGCTACCACGAGCCCGCTACCAGCAAATCGTATCGAGTTTAGAGGACGGCTCACTGGCAAAAAAAGGAATGACTGATATTACGCGTGGCCAACTATCTCGGCCGGACGAGCACATCTTTTTCACCGCTCGCCAGCACATTCAGGGGAGGGATTACCAAAAATTCGTTCTCCTGATCCAAGCATCTCAGCGCTTGGCCGTGATCTCGGCAACGGCACCGGTGCGCTCTTTCGAAATTGGAACAATCACCGGCGATGCCATCACTAAAGCTTTGCTGACTGCGAAACTTCGCCGATCTCCGGCACCAATCGATAAACCCTACAGTCTCGGATCGCTTGGCCCCTTCAAAGAAGCCGGAAAGCTTTCAACAACAGCGATTTTGTACACAACAGATGGCCAGTTGAGAGCACCGAACCCGAACGACGACCGAAGCATCGTGATTATAGCACCTTCTATAGATCGAACGACTATTGATGACCTTCCAGTTTTTGCTACAGAATTAGTCGAGCGCCTCCGCGGATTTGAAGATGTCCGCATCCTCAATCGTCTTACCAAATATGAAATCGATGGGCGCGATGCGGTCGAAATCACTGCAACAGCGACGTCAAAGAAAACTAGCGATCCTATCCACATTAGGCAGGTCGTTGTGCAGCGTGACAAGGGCGGATATTATCGCATGTTGGCGCTGGTACGAAGAGACGACTGGGCAAGAATGGCGCCTGCTATTAAGAAAATGTTTGAAAGCCTATCAATCAGCGACTAACAGCGGCCGTCTGCAACGTACCGGGATGCCCCCCAAGGTCACAGCCAACTTCTTACTCGCAACCTTGCCCTACAGGCATTCAACATACGGCGTAAACCGTATAGGATTTCCCAATGCTTTCCACGGATGAAATCGCTGACTACCATCGGAACGGATACATCATACCAAATTTCCGTCTGGCGAATGATGAGGTTGAGGAAATCAAAGCAACTCATGCCCGGTTACTCGACAAACATCCGGTATTTCGTGACTACTGCCCAAACCTCCTCGCCTACGACACAAGCTTCCTTAACATCGCGCGCCATGCGACCATTCTCGACATGGTCGAGCAGGTGCTGGGCCCCCATTTCGCCCTGTGGAACTCGAGCTTTTTCGCCAAACCCGCTCACAATGGCAAACGGACGCCATGGCACCAAGATGGAGAATACTGGCCGATAAGGCCGTTGGCCACCTGTACGGTTTGGATAGCGCTAGATCCTTCGACTCCCAAAAACGGTTGTCTAAGGGTAATCCAAGGATCCCACAAAGATGCAACATTACATCGCCACAGGACCGTCGAAGCAGGAGACGTCACGCTTCATCAGGAACTCACGCCTGACAGCTTCGATCCAAGACATGCCGTTGATCTGATCCTCGAGGCCGGACAAATCTCCCTTCATGATGTTTATATTTTGCACGGCTCGGCGGCCAACACTTCAGATGTCCCTCGGCGCGGCATGACTTTGCGGTACATGCCGACCACGTCCGTGTTCGATCGCCAACTGGCGCGCCAAATGCACACAAATATGGGGATAACAGACCACTCGGATCGAACGCTCTATCTCATGCGCGGTACCGACCAAAGTGGGCAAAACGACTTCCGCATGCGATTCTGAGCAAACAAACTGCCATCATTAAGAATCAGCGCTATCAGCGCGATTCTGTCAGCGCATACGATAAAATTTTGTAGGCTACAGAGGCCGCCGTAAAGTCGTATGCATGAAACCCAGATATCGGCGCGAGTTCAACAACATCTGCCCCGACTATCGTGCTGGCAGCAGCAACTCGCCGAACGGTATCCATGGCCTGTCTGTAACTCAGACCGCCCGGAACAGGCGTTCCGGTAGCAGGCATCTCTGAGGCATCCAAGCCATCCACATCAAACGTGAGGTAAACCGGCCGCCCCCGAAGTTTCCGTGATACGTCATCCCAATCCCAAAACCCAATGTCCCTGCCCCAATAGATGTCAATGCGATCTCGGTTTCTGAGAAAGAAGTCCCTCTCTTCGATTGACAAGGCCCGGATGCCGAAGGACATGAGGGATACGACAGGGGCATCCAGCACCCGACGCATAACCGCCGCGTGGGAGTAGTGCTGTCCCAGATATCCATCACGCAAGTCGGCATGTGCATCGATCTGAACCACCACCAAATTATCAAACCGCTCGACAAATGGTCGAACCGCCCCAGCCGTCAATGCATGTTCACCGCCCAAAACTAGAGGAAACCGACCAGCGCTCACCACCCGAGACACAGTGGTCTCCAGCTGGATCAATGCCCGCTCCAATTGGCCATCGATTTCCACCGGTTTGAGCGTCGCCACACCAAACTCGTGACATGGTTCACACTGCAGCTCGTCGTCGAACAACTCCAGCTGGTCACTGGCTGCAAGTATTGCGGCAGGCCCATCACTTGTCCCGGAACCGTAGGTCACCGAACTCTCCAAACCGAACGGTATCACAACCGCTCGGGCAGCTTTCGGGTCCCGGGCGTCGAACCTAGCGGCTTCCAGAAACCCATGCTCAGGAGCAAGATAGTCGAATTCTTCTAGGTAAGCGCGGCTCACGCTCGTTCCGTCCCTATCGATCCACCGATCGCCACACCATTGCGATCTGTGAACATCGAATACATCGGCTCATCCTGCAAAATGACCTCGTCGTAGCGACCATAACCGTTAAAATGTCCTGCCATTGCCCGTCCATAGGCCCCCATATTGCCTATCTCGATGTAGTCGCCCTCCACCACCTTATCCGGCAACCAAAACGGTCCTGACATGCGGTCGATTGAATCGCACGTCGGCCCCCAAAAGGAGAATGGTTTAAGTTCCAAGGTTGACGCCTGCTCGTGCCCAACGAGGCGAACCGGAAATCGAAAATCCAAATGCGCCGCGTCGAACAAGGCTCCGTAGCCACCATCATTGATGAAGAGCTCTTGATCACGGCGGGCATCCACGCGGACAATCAGGCTCTCGGATTCAGCGACAAGCACACGGCCGGGCTCACAAATCAACCGACAATCATGACTCACCGGAAGAGAGGCAAATTGCTCTGAAATCACCGAGACAAACGTGGTGAGGGGCGTCGGCTGGTCCTCGCCGTATCGGGCAGGGAATCCTCCCCCCGCGTCAATGGCATCAACAACCACACCGGCTTCGACGATCGTTTCCTTGAGAGTGTCAAATGCGATCTTGAAGGCGTCCGGGGTCAAGGTTTGCGAACCAACATGAAACGTTAACCCAAGCTCATCGCAATACTGTCGGGTCAAGATCAAAAGCCGCTTGGCCTCTCGTGGGTCAATTCCAAACTTGTGCTCGAGAGGCAATTGACTATTGATTGCCGGAACTTTGATGCGAACAAATAATTCCAGATCGTCTGGACGGCCTGTTTCTTCCAGAATTTTTGCCAGTTCGTCCTCGCTATCGAGCGAAAAACACTTCACGCCGAATTCGTGATAAGCACGCCGAATGGCCGCACGGGACTTCACCGGATGCATGAACTGCAGATTTGCTCGCGGAATAGTCGCTGCATCCTCCAATTCTGGCAATGAAGCAACGTCAAAACTTCGAATACCTGCTCCAAAGAGAGCGCCAACCAGAAACACCGAGCTATTAGCTTTGTAGGCATACGCGACTTCACCCGGAAAATGAGTTAAGAACCAGCGCGCTGCTCGGCCGGCAGCATGCGGTCGCAGCCCGAAAACAGGCCGTTCTGGCCTTGTCGCCTCGATAAAAGCACGCGCACTACAAAACTGATCCATTGGTGAGACTCACACCTAATCCCAATTGATTGATTGCTATCAATTGCGCGATATGCCTATCGCCCGATAGACACCATCGATCCGGCTACTTAAGATTAGCTCTGCGCAATGTAAAGTGGCCAGGGTTGCCGAAAGTGCCACCAGATTCGGAGGCAGTTCTGCCAACGCCCCCGCCTCGACTGACCAATCGACCAGAAAGGTTATCCGTCCGATAATCAATCGGACGGTATGTCAGCCCATTGACTTTGCCGTCAACGACTACCCCGCTGCTGCGACTTACGTGAGGAGCCTGCTTCGATCACCTCTAACTTCGCACCTTCGGCCTTCGTCGTTGAGGATTGCACATCCGCATCAGCCCCTTTATCCCCTACCGCCGATCCTGCGTCCACATTCAAACCCGCACTCTCTCGAATGGCCGCTTCGATATCCAAAGCAAGTTTGGGGTGTTCACGTAGAAACGACTTAGTATTCTCCCGCCCCTGTCCGATGCGTTGCCCTTCGTAGGAAAACCAGGAGCCAGCTTTATCCACTATACCGGCCTTAACTCCAAGATCAATAAGTTCGCCGAGTTTCGATACGCCTTCGCCGTACATAATATCAAACTCTACTTGTTTGAACGGCGGTGCAACTTTGTTTTTGACAACTTTAACGCGTGTCTGATTGCCAACGACTTCATCGCGATCTTTGATTTGACCGATTCTTCGAATATCAAGGCGGACAGACGCATAAAACTTAAGCGCGTTCCCACCGGTCGTCGTTTCTGGATTGCCAAACATTACGCCAATTTTCATCCGAATTTGATTTATGAAAACCACCATGCACCTGGATTTGGAGATCGATCCAGTCAACTTCCGCAGAGCTTGACTCATCAGGCGGGCCTGCATACCCGGCAAGCTGTCGCCCATATCGCCTTCCAATTCGGCCTTGGGGGTCAGCGCTGCGACAGAGTCAACAACCAACACATCCACCGCACCTGAGCGTACCAAGGTGTCTGCGATTTCCAGCGCCTGCTCACCGGTATCTGGCTGAGAAACAAGTAGGTCATCTACGTTCACTCCCAGCTTGCCAGCATAAACTGGATCTAGGGCATGCTCAGCGTCGACAAATGCACACACCCCATCGCGTTTTTGCGCCTCGGCGACGACGTGTAGAGCCAAAGTTGTCTTGCCTGATGACTCCGGACCGTAAATCTCGATAATGCGCCCTCTCGGAAGACCACCAATACCTAAGGCAATATCCAGCCCGAGCGAACCCGTCGGAATCGCATTGACATCAACATTGAGATCCGTTGCGCCGAGACGCATTACAGAACCTTTACCGAAGTTCTTTTCGATCTGGGCCAACGCAGCGTCCAGAGCCCTTTGCTTGTCCATGTTCTCTCCCTCGAAGATCCGGACCTACGGAAACCACATCAGGTCGCCATCGTGCTCTAACAGAACGACAACGATTCGGAATCCGACATCTCGATGTACACGATATGTTCTCAGCTGTCCAACAGCCATCTCAGAAGCGTAGACACCAAGAACACGCCTGATCTATGGCGTATTCTGTATCATCGTAAAGTCAGACGCCCTTCCTCCTAATCGCGATTCGGTCCGCGCATGCAAGTCATGAAACTGCTGCTGAGGAAACCGAAGACGACGGGGACTCGGTTGGTGCATCTGGAGATGGGCCTTGGGGCGTCCTCGAAGGCGTCGATGCCCCACTGAGGAGCGACTTGGTAACTTCCGCAATTTGAGCCAGCGAATACGGTTTAGCGAGAAACACGAAGTCAGCGTCCGGCGCCAATAACTCCTTAAAGTCGGCGTCAGCGTAGCCCGACACAAAGATAAACTTGAGATCCGGCCGGGAACTACGAAGCTCCTGGAACAGTGTTGGCCCATCCATCTCCGGCATCTTGACGTCGCTGATTACCAAATCCACCTCGTAGTGATTCTCGCGCATTACTTCCAGCGCATCGATACCATCGCAAGCCTGAAGAACCTCGTAGCCCTGTCGTCGCAAGGCCTGCACAGCAAACTGACGAACGCTTTCCTCATCCTCTACAATAAGAACTCGGCCATGTCCGGTAAGATCTGATTTTGGCGTCTCTTTCACTAACTTCACCGCGGGTGGATCACTTTCCACCGCCAGATGCCGCGGCAGGAAGACGCGAAAAATAGTCCCCTCGCCAGGCATGCTGTCCACCATTATCGAACCGCCGGTTTGCTTGACAATGCCATAGACCGTCGACAAACCAAGCCCAGTGCCTTTGCCGATATCCTTGGTTGTAAAAAACGGCTCGAAGATCTTCTCGACGACGTCCGGCTCCATCCCGATCCCCGTGTCCTCGACTTCGACCACAACGTACTGGCCAACGGACAATCCCTCATGATTCAACCGCCGACAGTCACGCTCAGACACATTGCGCGATCGGATCGTCAATCTACCACCATTCGCCATTGCATCACGCGCATTGACGGCCAAATTTATGATCACCTGGCTGAGCTGGCTCCGATCGGCACGCACGGACCAAAGCCCTCTACCGGACGCTATTTTTAGTTCTATGGTGTCTCCGAGAACACGATTGAGTATCACTGACAAATCAGTGACCAACTCGTTGAGTTGCAAAACCTCAGGCTCTAGTGTTTGCCGTCGCGAGAACGCGAGAAGCTGCCTTACAAGCTCAGCAGCGTGGTTGGCGCTATTCCTAATGTTTTGAATGTTCTTGAAGGCCAGATCTGCGGGGCGATGGCTTGCCAACAACAAATCAGAGAACCCTATGATGGCAGTCAACACATTGTTAAAGTCATGCGCTATTCCTCCAGCCAGCTTCCCAACCGCTTCCATCTTCTGACTCTGTGCGAACCTTTGCGCGAGCGACGCCTCCTCCGTTGTATCTGTCAAGTATACAACGGCAGATGATGAGTCATCGTCTGCGCCAACAATTGGACGAACATGTACCCGACGGGACAATTGCTTCTCAGCCTCGGCCGTAAAATCAATAGCGCTGATCTCGCCAATGCCGTCACCGGCGAGTTTAAGTGCAGATGCGAACTCTGCCCTAATCGCAGGCGTCACACTCGTTCCAAAACTATCCAAAACGTGATGATTGACCTGCGGAGGCCCATTGGGAACCAAACGCTCAAACGTTCGATTTGCGCACATCAGCCCGCCGCTATTATTAACGATTGCAACGCCAAAGGGCGCCATTTGAAACATCACGGAATCGGCTGAACTGGTCCCTGGAATTGGCCCTGTCATCGCGAGTGTTGGTGTCTGAGGGAAAGCAATAACTTGCAAACGCGCCATCCCCTCTTCAGAAAACTGCCCGCTGGCCTCGTCCTCATGATCAAACCCAGCCTTCTCGGCTGCTACATGTCTGACCCGGCACGACGCCGGCCACACGCGCCCATCGCGATGGATAAAATCAATGGCAAGCGTCTTCCATGAGTCGTTCCCCGCCTTTAATGCCACACTGAGCAATTCAACGTCCGCGCGAGAAATTATTTCTCTCGCTCGGTCGGGCGTCCCATCCACATGAGAGGTGTACCCCAACCAGTCCAACAAGGTTGAATTGACAAATTCAATTCTACCGTTGGATCCCAGCCAGAAGAGCCCCGCTGGCATATTCTTAAAGGCCGCTAACTCCGTTTCCAATTCACGGCGCTGAACCACGGCACGCTCGCGCTCCTGCGTTAGGTCAATAAAGGTCCA
>JBPCWA010000538.1:0-14286 GCA_051009975.1 Hyphomicrobiaceae bacterium | reverse complement strand
GCGCGCGCGCCGATGTGATCGCGAAAGTTCTCGCCGACGCCTGGCAAAGCATGCCGCACTTCGATGTCAAACTGCTTAAGGATCTCAGGGTTACCGATGCCAGAAAGTTCGAGAAGCTGCGGCGAGGCAACGGCCCCGGCCGACAGGACCACCTCGCGGCCTGCGCGTGCAGTGACGTCCTGGCCGTGATGCTCGTAGATGACGCCAACACAGCGGCGGCCCTCGAGTAGGATGCGTTTTGTATGCGCCTCGGTCACGATGGTGAGGTTCGCGCGGCGCATGGCCGGTTGAAGATAGGTGCGCGCCACACACATACGACGGCCAGCCTTGATGCTCGCTTGTGTCTTACCGATGCCTTCTTGGTCCTCACTATTGTAGTCGCTGTTGATCTTGAATCCAGCCTGGCTCGCCGCCTGGAAGAATGCGTCATAGAGCGGGTTCTGGTCTGGCACAATTTGCACATGCAGCGGCCCCCCCTTGCCGCGCGAAGTTAGCCCCGTGCCCTCGAAATCCTCAATCCGGTCGAAGACCGGGGCGACGGATTGCCAACTCCAACTGCGTGCGCCCATCTGCGCCCAAGTATCGTAGTCGAGCGGCTGGCCGCGCACCCAGACGAGCCCATTGATTGCACTCGAACCGCCGAGAACCTTTCCGCGCGGCAGTGGGATCACACGCTCATTTGTATTGGGCTCAGGCTCCGATTCGTAGAGCCAGTTGGCCGCCGGATCGTTGATCAGGAGGCCGAAGCTGATGGGAAATCGCGAGTATGGGTGGCTTTTCTTGCCGGCCTCGATGAGCAACACTTTTGTGTTCAGGTTCTCAGAGAGGCGTGCAGCAAGCGCCGCACCGGCCGAGCCCGCACCGACGACGATGTAGTCATGTTGATCCATCTGTTGATACTCTCCTTTGCCGTCCTTTGCGCCACTCCGCCAGGCGCAGCCCAACACAGTTTGGCGGAGTTGAAGGTCCGAGGACGCTTTTTGTCTAGAGTTAGTTTAATCAGTTCTAGGTCATAGCCGTAGCTCGGGCCTACTTGACTGTTTGAGGGCGTTGCTTGTCGTCTACAGATCGCCAAATAACAGATAAGGGCAAACGCGATCCGCGGCATCAAACACCAAAACGCGTGTGATGAAATGAGCGACCGGCTAAGCTGCGCCGCCAATAGTATTTGTGGAGCAACAAAACAAATGGATCTCAGGCTTAAAGAAAAAGTTGCGGTGGTCTCTGGTGCATCTCGCGGCATAGGACGGGCGATTGTCGAAGTGCTCGCGGACGAGGGAATGAGGATCGTGGCCAACCATTTTGGCGACGATGAAGCGGTGGAATACTTGTCTCAGTCGCTTCGAGCGTCCTCCAAAGAAATAGAAATTCATGCAGGAGATGTTGGAGATCAATGTTATGGTGAGCAGTTGGTCAATTTCGCGCTCAGCTCGTTTGGCAGACTGGATGTGCTCGTCCACAATGCGGGCATTACAACGCGACAATCTCTGCTAGATACCCCTTTTTCCGACTTCGAACGGGTCATGCGAACGAACCTCCACGGTGCCTATCATCTTGCGACGGCTGCTGCCCGTCAAATGCGAAGGAGTGGCACTGGCGGCTCTCTCATCGGAATCTCATCCCTACATGGCCAATTGGCCAAGGCGGATATGGGAGCCTACTGCATAACCAAGGCGGGGATTGATATGATGTTCAAGCAACTCGCCGTAGAACTCGCGCCCTTCGGTATCCGAGCAAATACGATCGCACCGGGAACCATAGATACAGGCATGAACCCAATCTACCACGCAACGGACCCTCTAGGCGCTGCCCGTCGTGAAAGACTAATGGATCGCGTTCCCATGAAAAAACTTGGAGAACCGGTGGACATCGCCCGTCTGGTCGCATTCGTCGCCTCCCCAATGAGCGCGTACACGACTGGGGCGGTGATTTACGCCGATGGTGGGTATACGGCGGATGGTACACCCCGATGAGTTTTCTCCATCAGATTCTTGCGCGCGGTTCGGAAAGCCCTGGTGTATCGACGCGCAACTTGAACACTGCACCCGCATACGGCTGTTGAGCGAGTTCAACTGCACTCATACGTTGCCGGGCAGACGTGATGTAGAGCTCGCGAAGGTCCGATCCCCCGAATGTACATGCTGTCAGCTGTAGCGTATCAGTGTCAATCACTCGATCAATGTGGCCATCAGGTGTCACCCGAGCAATTTTGCCTGCGCCGTATCGGGCGTGCCAAAGGCAGCCGGCGGAATCGACGCTCGCACCATCCGGGATGCCTGGTAACGCATCCCGTTCGAGAAAAACTCGACGATTTGACGGTGCGCCGCTCTCAGGATCAAAGTCAAATGCCCAAATATCACCAACCCAGGAATCCGCGAAGTACATCGTTTGCCCATCTGGGCTCCAGGCGAGCGCATTGGGGACCGTGATACTCGACTGCACCATTCTCATGCCGTCGCCGTCGAAGCAATAGAGGTGGCCAGTCGGAATACGGTCGCGGTTATTGAGTGTGCCCCACCAGAATCTCCCCTCGCGATCGGTACGACCGTCGTTGCTGCGATTATCCGGTTGATCAGCTTCAAAGACGGCCCGAATGTCGAAGCGTTTACTAGTGGGGTCGTAAACGAGGAGACTCTTGCGTGAAGCGAGTAGCAGGCGATGATCACAAGTCAGTGCGAACGATCCTATCCAATCCGGCATTTCCAAGCTCTCAACACTGCCGGTTTCCGGATCAAAAACGCGCAATGAACAGGACCTGACATCACTCCAAAACAGACGTTTGCGCCGTGCACACCAAGTCGGCGCTTCGCCTAGAATATCGTGGGTGTGGACGACAAGTTCCATATTCATACGTTAATCCGTTCGAACACTGCATCTGCAAAGCATCTGCAGATCCAGATGTACCGATAATGCCGCCGAATAAAATTGGGAGCACGCCTTGAGCTGCTTGGCTTGCGTCAAATGCATTATTCCTTCACCGCCCCAGTCATTGCCGAGACATAGTGTTCGACGAAGAATGCATAGAGGATGACCAATGGAAGTGAGCCAAAAAGTGCTCCGGCCATGATCGAACCCCAACGATAGGCATCACCATCCGTAAATGAAGTTACGATTGCGACAGGTACTGTTTTGTTCTCACTCGATGAAATGAAAGTGAGCGCATAAATGTATTCGTTCCAGCATAGTGTGAAGCAAAAGATAAATGCCGAGATCAAACCGGGCACAGCGAGCGGCAGAATGATTTGCACCAAAATCTGCCAACGAGATGCGCCATCGATGAGGGCACATTCCTCAAGTTCAAAGGGGATCGTCTTGAAGTATCCCATCAGCAGCCAAGTAGAAAACGGAATTAAAATTGTAGGGTAAGTCAGGATTAATGCGAGCGGTGTATCGAACAATCCATATTGGAAGACGACCGTCGACAACGGTATAAAGAGAATCGATGGTGGAACAAGATAGGCGAGAAATATCAACCCACCGATCGTCTGTGCTCCCTTGTAGCGGAGACGGACGATCGCATACGCTGCAAATACGCTGGCGACAAGCGACAGTATCGTCGACGCGATTGCGACAAGCATAGTGTTCCAAAGCCACACGGGGTACTCGGATTCAAAAAGCAGCGCGTAGTAGTGCTTGATCGTTGGCGCAATGGTCCAGAAAGGATTGGACTTGTCGAGATGTAATAATTCGGTGTCAGGCTTTATCGATGTCAACGCCATCCAATAGAATGGAAAGAGGAGCACAAACAGGATGAGTGCAAGAGGAATATAGGTCGTGACCACCCGCCGCGGCAGAGTTTCGAGATAGCTCATACCCTCGGCGTCGTCAGCAGCGGCGGTTGCTGCAGCCGGACGCGAGGTTAGCCTTGTCGTATCAGTCATTGGCTTCACCTTGTTGCCATTTGCGTCGCTGCAGTCCAAACCAAGAAATCAGAATACAGGCCAGAAGAAACGGGATCATGGCGACCGCAACGGCAGCGCCCTCTCCCAGCTTGCCGCCCAGAATGCCCCACTGGTAACTGAGAGTTGCCATCAGATGCGTTGCATTCACTGGGCCACCTCGGGTCAATACCCAGATCAGCTGGAAGTCGGTAAACGTAAACAACACGGAGAATGTCATGACAACAGCGATTATCGGCGTCAAAAGTGGATAGGTTATGTAGCGGAACATTTGCCAGGGCGTCGCGCCATCAATCGTGGCCGCTTCGTAGAGAGAGGGTGATACTGTCTGCAAGCCAGCCAACAGTGTAATTGCAATGAACGGAACACCGCGCCAAATATTTGCAAAGATCACCGACCAGCGCGCATTCCAAGGATCGCCAAGAAAATCGATATTCGTAGTAATCAGTCCCAATTGGCGTAGCGTCCACGAAATTATCGAGAACTGAGGATCATAAATCCACCAAAAGGCGATTGCCGATAGAACGGTTGGAACAATAAATGGGATCAGAACAACTGCGCGTATGATTGCCTTGAACGGCATGTGCTTGTTCAAGAGCAACGCGAGATAAAGACCGATGGCAAACTTCACAACGCTGGCGACGACTGTGTAGAGCATAGTGTTAAAGACCGACAGCCAGAACACTGGGTCGTCGAACATCCATTCATAGTTCTCTATGCCGACATACTGCCCGGGACGACCGATCCGAACGTCGGTAAAACTCATCCAAATACCAAGCACCAGCGGATAGGCGAGAAACAGCAACAAGAAGGCCATGGCCGGCACCATGAACCAGAATCCAAGCCAATTTCTATCCGACCTCAACTGTTCCCAGGCCGCTTGCCCTTGCATTTTTTTGGTCACGGTGTTCTCGACCGTCGTGTCCGTCATTGTGTTCGCCCGCGTCGCGTGCAATGCTTCCACTGCAGCCAGCAGCAATCGAAACGCGCTCGATTTACTGCTGGCCTCCGTGAATACTTGGTTTCGCCCTTAGCGGTATATCCGACCCGCCTGACGAGCTGCCTGTTTTATTGCATCGTCAGCGCTTACGCGACCAGACGCATGATTCGCAAACATGTCGACGACGATAAAATCAGCCATGGCGGATGCCGCCCTTTCGCCGATCGTTCCGGGATAGCCGAACGGTAGTGTGCGGGTCCCAGCATCTCGGAACACGCGTCTCTTGGGATCCTCGTTCCAAACCTTGTTATCATCGTAGGCTTTCAGGGTGTGGGTGATATATCCGACCGATTCGGCAATCCACGCATTGTACTGATCGGCCTCCATCCAGTACGTCAGGAACGCCTTTACAGCATTCGGATACCTCGTGTAGCTCATGCCCATCACGGGAAAGACTGCCTGAAACTCTGTCGGTTTGCCGACGGGTCCTATCGGATAGTACGCGTGATCCATATCGTCGGCGACTTTCTGCGCCGTTGCATCACCCTTTGCGGCATTTCGCTGTGCCGCAGCGTAAATCGAAATCCCGTTGCCTGTCAGGTGGATTTGCTCAGAGAGAAATGCCTTGTTGTTGAACGCGTCGTTCCAAGAAATCGTTCCCGGTGCAAAGGCGCCGTACAACTTCTTGCAGTATTCTAGCGCCGCTCGCGTTTCAGCTGAATCGATCGCGACTTTGTCGTTTTCATCAACCAGCTTGCCGCCATGGGCCCAGAGCAACCAATGCGTCCACGCGTTGCCGTCACCCGATGCGTGACCAAGCGCGAAACCGCCCGGTGTTCCCTGCTTCTTGAGCGCCGTCAACAAGGCAAGAAATCCGTCCATGTCTTCCGGCACATCTTTGAAGCCCGCCTTCTGGATAGAAGAGCGACGGAAATTGATATAGTTGCCGACAATGCCTACGGGCATGCATACCCATTTGTTGCCAGAACCGCGACCGTAAACGACAGCCGCATCTGTCCAGCCACCATACTTCTTGCCGAGGTAGTCCATGGCGTCTGTCAAGTCGAGCGACTTTTTAGGGAACAAGTGAGGGAACGAATAAATGCCCCAGAACATATCGGACCCTTGACCCGTATTGGCAGCAACCGCAGCCTTGGGTTGAATGTCGTCGAGGCCCTCTTCAACAACTTTGACGTTCACGCCTGTCGCTTTTGTGAATGAAGCTACAATAGCCCGGAATGCGTCATCATCCTCCGATTGTACGAATCGTTTCCAGCGCGTGAGAGACAGACTTGCTCCCGCTTCCGGTTTGAACGGATTGCTTGCCGCCCAGGCCTTTGCAAAACCAAACAAGTCAGACGAGCTTGTAGCTCCTGCCAAAGCCGCAGTTGCAGCTGTGCCCTTTAGAACCGATCTACGACTAAGTGGATGAGATTTCATTTCGTTTCCTCCATGTTTTTATTGAAGTAGGCGAATGCCTCATCTGAACCGCGGGCGGCACATGGCGTTTTGGGTGACTAGAGGCGCACCCCCGACTCTTGATCAAACAACATCGCATGATCGTGTTTCGGTTTGACGCGAACGTGCTGGCCCGGTTTCAGTTCGTGCCGCTCGCGAAACACGGCCACCACCTCTTGGCCAGCGACCTTCGCGAACAGGAGCGTTTCGGACCCAGTAGGCTCGACAACGATGACCTCCGCCTCGATGCCGTCATCTGCAAACTCAATATGCTCCGGTCGCACTCCGTAGAGTACTGGCTGGCCGTCTGAAGCCTCCGATACGTTGGCAACCGGCAGGCATGCTCCATCTGAGAGTGACACGCCCAGCTGACCATTTATAGTAATCTTGCCCGGCAAGAAATTCATTGCGGGTGAACCAATGAAGCCTGCCACGAAGACATTCCTCGGATTGTCATAAAGCTCCAGCGGTGCTCCAATTTGTTCGACAATGCCATCATGCATCACCACGATCTTGTCAGCCATAGTCATGGCTTCGATCTGGTCGTGCGTGACGTAGACTGTCGTCGTCTGCAGACGTTGATGGAGTTCCTTGATCTCGGTGCGCATTTGTACGCGGAGTTTCGCGTCGAGGTTCGAAAGCGGCTCGTCGAACAAAAAAACCTGCGGATCTCTGACAATTGCGCGGCCCATAGCAACACGCTGGCGCTGCCCGCCTGACAGTTGCCTCGGATAACGATCAAGAAGCGGACTCAAACCGAGAACCTCGGCCGCCTCTGTGACGCGTTGCTTGATCATCCGTTTATCAGTTTTCCTGAGCTTCAGGGAAAAGCCCATGTTTTGAGAAACGGTCATGTGCGGGTAGAGCGCGTAGTTTTGGAACACCATCGCAATGTCACGTTCCTTCGGATGAACATGATTGACGATCCGCCCACCAATAGTAATGTCGCCAGAAGTAATGTTCTCGAGACCGGCGAGCATCCGTAGAAGCGTGGATTTCCCGCACCCGGAAGGCCCGACAAGTACAACAAACTCTCCGTCCTGGATGGGTATGCTGACACCGTGCAGAACTTCAACGGAACCAAACGACTTCCGAACATCACGGATGTCTACCGACGCCATTCCTTCTCCTCCCGGTGGAACGCGTAATGAGTGCTCTTCGTCACTCATCGATCCGAGGCTGACAGTCACTTCTGCACTTACGGCTTTGGCGCCGATGACATTTGGTATGTAGCTCGTTATCGTACAATGTATACATTGCCGGGTCAACGCGTGGTGGGCTCTGCCCTCCATGCCGCGCCCGTCTCGGATGGTTTCGACTATTGGAGATGCGACGTGCAGCGCCCTGAAGCAGAGAGGAGAGATTGATCAATTTGACAAGCGGTCGCGAGTCCGTCGGCAATCTGCCGCGAGCAAACAGAACCAGAGAAGCCTACTTCCGAATCAAGCAGGAGATCATGCGGAATGATCTGCCGCCCGGTTTTCAATGCATGGAGACGGAGCTAGCTCAACGCCTCGGCATTAGTCGAACACCTGTTCACGAGGCTCTCGTTAAATTGGCAGAAGATGGCCTTATCGAACTAAGGCAACGGCGAGGAATGCGCGTCCTACCAATTTCGGTTCAGGAGATGCGTGATATCTATGACTTGCTGCAGATGCTCGAGCCGGAGTGCGCTGCGGCCCTGGTTGGACAAGGCCTGTCGCAGTCCCAGTTGTCGGAGCTGGCAGCCACGGTCATAGCCATGGAGGCTGCCATCGAAGCGGGAGCATTGGCCGACTGGGCCGCGGCAGACGATCGATTTCACCGGCTGCATCTAGACTACGCACGCAATCGGCGGCTAGCGAAAATTATAGGACAACTACTCGATCAGGCGCACCGGGTCCGGATGTTCACTTTGAAGTTCCGCAAGGTACCTCGAATGTCGACTGCAGATCACGCAAAGATGGTACACCTCTTGGAGCATGGCAGTGCCGAGCATGTTCGCAGGCTCTATCGCCAACATCGCGAAAATGCGGCGATCGAACTCTTTGAGATTTTGGAAAGATATGATCTCCGCCAGCTTTGACGCATGGTCGGCGAATACAGTCAGCACGACTGGTGGCGAGAGCCTGCATCGAAAGCAAGTGGCCGATCCGGTCCTTTTATCCTTTGATTAATCAGGAGAGACTTACATGATCGCTAAAACGGTAGGATATATCGGGCTGGGAACGATGGGCGCGCCGATGCTGCATCGGCTGGCCAAGGACGCACCGGGTGGTAGTGTCTTTGGCTATGATGCCAAGTTGGAAACAACGAACCGCGTCTGCCAAGCGACAGGTGCTGGTGCTTGCCGTTCGATTGCTGAAATCGCAGGCCTATGCGATATCTTATTCACGTGCTTGCCGAGCAACGACGTCGTGCGGTCAGTCTATCTTGGTGACGGTGGTGTACTGTCCGCCGCACGTTCCGGCACGACTACAATTGACTGCTCAACCATTGGTCCGGAAATCTCGCGAGAGATTTATCACAAAGCTCGGGAAACGGCCGTCCAGCATCTCGATGCCTCGATGCTTGGTTCCGTAGCGCAGGCCGAAGACGGTAGCATTAGTTTCGTGATTGGGGGGGACAAAGATGCCGTCGAGTTTGCGCTTCCCGCGCTTGAGAAAGTTGGCTCGCTAATCCGCCACTGTGGTGGCAGCGGGACCGGCAACCAGATGAAACTCTTGCATCAGGCGCTTGTAGCCGGGCACGTTGTAGCGGTGGCCGAAACACTGGCGCTTTGTCAAGAGTTGGGAGCGGACATCGACATCTTCTATGATGTAGTCACTAAAGGAACGGGTTTCGCTTACTCGCGATACTTTGAAAAGCGGGTACCCCGGATTTGCCAAGGCGAATATTCACCGCTTTTCATGTTGAAATTTATGGCAAAAGATGCCCGACTGGCGCGCGAGATGATCCCGGTGGCTAAACGGGACTCATCGCGCAACCTTCAACTATTGGATGCAGCTATCGCGACACTTGAAGAGGGAGAGAATCGCGGTCTCGGCGAAGAGGATGTTTCCGCGGCTACGAAGGTTTTGCAGGCACGGTTCGCGCAAGATGCCTGAAGTAGATGAATCGGCTGGGCAAAAGTTCACCCATTTTGATCGCGCCTTGGCGAAGCGGCAGGCCGAAGAGTTGAACGCGATTGACATTCGTAATCGGCGACATTGTAAAAGGAAACCTACATCTCGTGCGCGGCGTCAATCAGTGCGACAAGATCGATATCAACAGGACAAGCGAGCAGAAGAAGCATGGCGCGACTTACTGATTTCGACGACATCGGCCAGGATTACTACAATTCCATGCCGATGCCGGAATTCTCAGAGACGCCCTGGATCGCAGCAAAACCCATTACTGAGGCGCGTGTCGCGATTGTCTCGACCGCAGGTCTGCAACGGCGTGGCGATCGGCCGTTTTCTGTGAACTCGGCAGACTTCCGCTTGTTGCCGAGCGACACGCCTGCAGCCGATCTTGAAATGAGCCATATCTCGATCAATTTCGACAGAAGTGGGTTTCAGCAGGACCACAACATTGCGTTGCCAATTGACCGCCTGAACGAATTTGCATCCCAAGGCAAAATCGGGTCGGTAGCTGCCATCCATTATTCCTTCATGGGCGCGACCCATCCAGACAAGCTTGAGCGCGCGGCCTCCCAACTCGCTCGGGTCCTCAAGCAAGATGGGGTTGACTCAGTTCTTCTTGTGCCGATTTGACCGGCCTGTACGCGCGCCGTGGGCGGGCTTGGTCATTTCCTCGAACGAGCCGGTTTCGCGACCGCCGGGATCAGTTTGATCCGCTTACACACTGAAAAGATCCGTCCGCCACGAGCGCTTTGGGTGCCATTTGAACTCGGCCGTCCCTTTGGGGTCCCGCATGATGTAGCGTTCCAATCGCGGGTGCTACAGGCGTTGCTCGATCTATTCGAGGCAACGAGCGGTCCTGTCTTAGTCGACTACTCGGAAGAAGCCCCCACAAGTGAGCTCAAAGAGATGGACGGACTTGCGTGTCCGATGCGGTTCGACTCGCTTGGCGCCGAAGACGAGACGCTGGAGGCGGCTGTAAGTCGGGAAATACAGGAGTTGCAACCTTGGTATGATTTGGCTTTTGAACGGCGCAAGCGCACAATGGTGGGTGTCACCGGCCTAGCTATTGAGGAGGTCGCGCAAACCCTGGCAAGCTGGCTAACATCGTCGCCACCAAAAGAGATCGTCAATGGTCAATCACCGGCTGCGACGCTGAAACTGGCCGTTGAAGATTTGCGAGCCTTTTATTTCGAAGCCGCGGCGGGCCAACCGCAAGGTGATGCCATCGGAAGCAAACAGTTGTCGGATTGGTTTTGGCAGGAAACGTCAGCTGCAAAGCTAATGCTGGTTCTGCGTGATCATCTCATTCGACACGATGACCCGGCCGTGCGAATGCTGGGACACAACAGTGTTGTGCCCCGCGAACAGTGGAAACGCTTTGGCATAGATGATCGATGGTGGCATAAGCGCTGATGCCGCTGCCGCCCGAACGGGCGGTGCTCGCCAAGCTCCTCCAGCTTCACCCCTAGCAACAAACAAAGCGGCCGACGATCGGCGTCGAGATTTTTCTAACGACGCCTATCTTCTCAACTTTATCTCATGGATCAGCCCAAGCACACGCCGCACAACTCCCCATGCTTCCAGGCATTGATCGACCTTGAAGCCGCGGCCCATGATTTCACCGCCAATTGATACGCGGGGCACTCGGGCTTGGGTCACGGTCTCAGGCAATCCCCATCAGTTGGGCTCCTGATCGAAACCCATGCCCCACAGATCGCACTAGCTTAGTCTGCGAGGAACACCAAGTCGCCGACCAAAGTCCGGTGAGGTCTCGGCTTAACATTTGGTTGAATTCCCCAAGTATCGATGTCGTAAGATGGCGCCTATCAGCTCACGTACACTCAACTTCGTTGACTGGCAACGACCACAAACTCTCATTATTGCGCATGAACCGACATCATCCTGGCCTGATGCGTCAAAAAAAACGAGTGTCGAAGCCTATCGGGCTATATCGTTGGAGGCGACTGCTTAAAAACTCACCCTATGCCCCCACATCTGGTGAGCGGATCGAATCCGCCCCCTTATCGGTCCTAGCTTGAGCCAGACCGCCCGCCCCCTTAGGTGGTTTGGCTCCGTCGCACCCCTCATATCTCCATGTTTGGTGAATGCGCACATTCAGACGAATGTCGGCGGAGATGTGCAGCCATCAGCTCATACGGCTCCAGATTCCGACACAACAGCCCTGTGTGGGGGTCATGGAGACAATGTCGACAAACGGGTAACCCGGAAATTGACGAACAACGGCCCAATGCCTGACGGTCGCTCACAATGCTTCAATTACGTGAGCGACCGTCATTTCAAACGAGCCGCTGCATTTCAAGCCACGACGTCCGCCAAAGGACGAGGGCTACAGGCACCTCTCGTCGCGTCCGGACACACGTCGACTTGCGTTGAAAGCGCTGGTCTGTGACATCGAACGTGCCCCCCATGGCTAAGTCTTTTGTTCAACGTCACCTGTGTCTCGCTGAACCGCAGTGCTACTCCGTCTGTCCGTCAGAGACCACCCCTCCGATGATCAATTCGTGTGTCATACACGTGCAATAACTCGCACCACTATCTGACACTGCCCCGCCGAAGCTTCGACGATTGTTTCCCGGAGTTTTGGACTCCGAGGAGCCTCCCGAAAGCCATCACCGCGACGATCACTCTCAATACGTCGGCCGAGATCGCAAATTCTCATATCGACATTCAAGCGCGGTGTTTCTCTCAAGATCGAACTGCGTCCCAATCTCTCGCAATCGAAGAGCAACCTGATGTGTCGCCTCGCTCGCTCCTCAGAGCCCATAATCTCCGTTCTCCATTCGGCCGCATCCAGATGACGCTTTCTTCGATGGCCGGGCCCCAGTTGACTCCGTACTTCATCTTTTACGCATTGGAGATAATAGGCATTGGTCAACATCGCGGCTGCAATGAGCAAGAGCAGGACGATCATGATCGGCTCGTATCAGTCCATCGCAATGCGCCGTTGTCGCCTTTGTCACGGTTTCTACGTTGTGGTTCCACCGAAAGCGAATTTCACCATAACGAGTGCAGGTGTCCTCGGAAGGCCTCAGGGTGCCCTTAGGCAATCTGCCTTTGCCAAAAAGCAAACCACGAGACCTAGCGGTTGACGTAGGTCTTTGTGGGGCTCGGCGTAAAGCTGTCGATATAGCTTAGCAAAGCCGACATACCGGATCGTGACAAAGTGAAGGCTGGCATTTCGTCATGGCCTGCGATCGTGCCGCTTGCGAGTCCGTCAATCAGCATCTTAATCGGATAGCGCTTGTGAAGATCGCGCAATGGAGTGTTGGCATTGACCGCTGTCGGGCTTTGATCGTGGCGCGTAATCGCATGACAATCCGCGCAATGTTTCTGCGCAATGGTCCAACCGCGAATCTGTAACTTGGTCAGCGGAGTGCCCTCCGCCCAGGCCATGTTCGCGGGGGCAAGCGAGAGGCTCAGCCCCAACACCACCAGCGAGATGGATTTTCGCCTGCGCCGCATAATTGCAGTTCCATGTTGGTCACGATTTCAGAGCGGGGCCCTACTGGTGAAGGTCTCCGAGTGGTACTGATCCGTCTATATTCGTTATTGGGCACCTGATCGAAGGCCATGCCATGCATCGGCATGGGTATAGGTATAGGTATGGGAATAGGTATCGGGATAGGCTACTTTCAGTTAGTCCGCCATGCACATAAGCATCGCCAGCACTCTTCGACAGCCAGCAGGGGGATGCTTCGAAAGTGGTCGCTTTTGATCGATCATCTTGAGACACCTGCAATCACAAATTCACAAGATGCAAGGTCTGCAAACCGACATAACTCGTAAGATCGGCAGGCTGCGCGCAATCGGCTCTGCCTGGCGGATAAGAACGAAACGAAAACTACTGTGTCCGCTTTTGTGTCCTCGTGTGTCCGATTCTGTGTCTTGCGCAGAGCGATGCTGGATTGGGGTTTTCTTCGATCAGATGCAGTCAAAGACACCGTTTTGGTTTTTCACGGGCAGTTCTTTCGGCTTGAGGACCATCTAGAGCGGTTTGAGCGCAACTGGCGCAGACTACGCATGGAAAATCCTTACGATCGCGATACTGTTCGCGCCATATTGATGGATGCGGTGAGGCGTACTGGCTTCAAAGAAGCCTACGTTCAAATGCTCATGACACGTGGTCAGGCTCCTGTCGGCAGCCGAGACGTTCGTCTTGCACAGAACAGATTCTGGATGTTCTGTATTCCCTATGTATGGATCGCGAAACCCGATCAAAAGGATGCGGGTTTATCTATGCACATCTCGTCGATCCAACGCGTACCAAAAGAGTCCGTTGATCCCACCATCAAACACTATCACTGGCTGGATCTGCAGATGGCTTTGATGGAAGGCTATGACCGTGGTGCCGAGACGTGTGCGGTCGTCGACAAGGATGGGAACGTCGCCGAGGGGCCAGGTTTTAACATATTTGCCGTGAAGGACGGCGAGATTATCACGCCGCCAGAAGACGTGTGCCTGAATGGAATGACGCGCGATACTGTCTTTAAGTTGGCAGACGAAACAAATCAGCATATCACCAAGGCCGCCCTGCCACCCGATATGCTGCGTGGCGCCGATGAAGTCTTCATCTCGACAACTGGCGGCGGTGTCATTGCCATTACGACCGTCGACGGGCGACAGATTGGGAACGGTGCTGCAGGGCCGGTGACACGCCGGCTGGACAATCTCTACTGGTCGAAACGCGAAGCCGGTTGGATGACGACGACAGTCGACCATTGAGATAGAGCTGGAAGATAAGTTCGATTTGCGAGGGTGATGATGATGTGATGAAACGCGATCCATCTGGAGATCGGAAAAACCCGCCGTTGGGCCTGGGTGTCGAGCCCGTGTCATACTGATTGGGATCCGGTCTGCGGACGAA
>JBPCWA010000537.1:0-2514 GCA_051009975.1 Hyphomicrobiaceae bacterium | reverse complement strand
CAGTCGGGCTGGATGAGATGCAAGCCAACATTCGCTTTCACGAGCTTGGCGAAGAAAGTTTCACAATAAACGATGTCAAAGTTTCGACACAATTCGTAAACCACAACGCATTGACTCTCGGATACAGATTGGAAGCCGACAACGTTGCGGTGGTATACGCGACTGACCACGAACCATTCTCTCCGGCACTGGCCGGTGGCCAAGGCGACATATCCGGAATGGACCGCAAACACTGCGCGTTCCTCGCTGATGCCGATCTTGTCATTCATGACGCTCAATACCTGGCCGAAGAATACCCGGATAAAATCGGTTGGGGTCATAGCACAGTCGAGTATGCCGTAGCCGTTTGCGCGGCCGCAGGTGCCTCAAAATTGGCACTTACCCATCACGACCTGCTTCGGTCCGACGACGAAGTCGAAGCCATAGTTTCACACGCGCGTGCGCAGCATTACCCGGGTCCCAAAATTGAAGTTATTGCTGCGGCAGAGGGCGAGGAGTTGATCATAGAGCCCAGGGCGAACCCCAGCGCTATTCGCGGACAATTTCAAAAGCCAAGCACTACGATTGTCGACGCACCCTCGATTTTTATGCAGATCGACAAGCACCGCGATGCCCAGATCATCCGCCAGATAGCGGAAAGCGATACGATTAATCTGCTTGATAGCGGTGATTCTGATCCGGACCTACATCAAATCCTTCAAAGTGCAAATGCCCTCATAGTCATCGAGCAGCAGGGCGATATTGATCAGATCTCGCAGCTGCTTGACCGATTTGGACTGGGCAAGGACCATGACTTGGCGGTCGTGGTGATCGCCGAAGCAGATCAAGAACCGTTACTTGTTCAGGCGGGCTATAGCAATGTTCTGGTCAGACCGTTTTCACTGGCTTACGCGCGTACGCGTGTTCAGGCCGCGTTGCTGCGCTGTGGTTGTCGATGGCAACGATCGATGACAACTCCAAATGAAGAAGACCGACTTAAAACACTTCAACGCCTCGGTATCTTAGACAGCTCACCGGAGGATCGATTCGATCGCATTGCGCGCCTCGCGGCCACGATATTTGAGACCCCAACGGCTGCAATCAGCCTGGTTGATCGCGATCGTCAGTGGTTTAAATCGGCGCGTGGCCTTGAAGCCAATGAAACGTCGAGAGAAGTATCATTCTGCGCCCATGCCGTGGAGTCACAAGAGTTGCTGGTCGTTCCTGATGCACTTCAAGATCCACGGTTCGCAGACAATCCTCTGGTGACGGGAATTCCGCATATCCGGTTTTATGCTGGTTGTCCGGTTTTCGTTGACGGACACTGCTTGGGAACGGTCTGTATTTTGGGTGACAGGCCACGCCACATTTCCCCAAGTGAGACAGAGGCGCTGCGCGATCTTGCTGCGCTCACGGAAATTGAACTGTTGCGCTCGTCATAGGGATCGTATTCGGCACAAATTTGCCATAGTAATCAAAGCCATGACACCGAATCGCCCCAGAAAAGACTCTCTGTCGGCTGGACGTCCCGAGATGCTCATCTGTCAACGACTTTTCACATGATTGTGCTGTCGCATTTTGTGGAGAGCAGGATTCAATAGCTCTGGCGAATCAGTCAGAGTGCGCGCTGAGACATTGAGGTGAGTTCGCCGCTCTCATGATTGGCACTCAACCAACCCAGAGCCGCACGCTTTTGGCCATTGCTTTCATTTGCTCGGCGTTGCTGAGTTCGGCGGCGTCGCTCGGTCAAGATTGGACCTATAAGCTGAGGCCGACACTTGCCCAGGAGCCGCTCCTTCTGTCTTCCGGACTTGAAGCGGATGCCATCATGTTTCGATTTCGCTTTGTGCCTCCGGGCGCTGGAATCGTCATGTTGGAGCAATTGAATGCAGCATCTCTGTGGGAGATGCATGAGGGCGAGATCCTCGAAGTCGCGTCCAACCCGGAGACATGGGTTGTGGAGGTTGAGAGGAAACCTTTAACTCAGTCGCCCTTTCGCTCCCCCAAGCGGAAGACGAAGCGGAGGGGCCCCTACTCGCTATCTGAACGGCTAAAGCTGATCTCGCCTGGTGCGAGCGTTCGCCTTCAGAAGAAATTTGCTTCGGCCAAGGCCAGCTGGCCACCAACGCAAATGGCACTTGTAGCGGTGAAGGATGAGCGGGCTCTCGATCTTTATGGTCGCTCTGACAAGGAGGGGGCGTGGACCTTCATTCATCGCTATCCGGTTTTAGCTGCGAGTGGCAAGAGTGGTCCGAAACTTCGTCGTGGCGACAAACAGGTTCCTGAAGGCATTTATCGCATTACCTATCTCAATCCGAATAGTCGCTATCACGTGTCGATGCGGGTCAATTATCCGAATGCGTTTGATCGCAAGATGGCGGCCAAGGATGGCCGCAGGGACCTTGGCGGTGATATTATGATTCACGGCAAGAAATCGTCGGCGGGCTGCCTTGCGATCGGGGATCCGGCGATTGAGGAAATTTTCGTTTTGGCGGCCAAGATCGGTGTCAAAAACATCAAACTCATAATCGCGCC
>JBPCWA010000536.1:0-2884 GCA_051009975.1 Hyphomicrobiaceae bacterium | reverse complement strand
GTCTTGCCGTTGATCGAAACAAACATCTCATCGAGATGCCAGAGAACGTCGGTGGGTGGATGCGATCTTCTGATCTTTCTGGCATAGGCGAGCCCAAACTTGACCGACCAGCGCCGAACAGTCTCATACGAAACATCAATGCCGCGCTCAGCCAGCAAGTCTTCGACATCTCGAAAGCTGAGAGGAAACAGGAAATATAGCCAGACGGCGTGCTGGATGATCTCGACTGGAAAGCGGCGGCGGCGATAGCAGAGGTTGCTCTTCGCTCATAGACATCACACAAGGCCAGAGCAAAGCGTTAGTGTAAAAATACCGGCGTTTGCGGACGCTACCAGCTCTTGCGACCTGCTACCAATTCGTGCCGATCGGACGTTTTCAGACCAATGCCTTGAACTACTTCTCGATAACCGTGCCTGCCGTCACCCGTGTAATAGCTCTTCCCACAGAACCGCGATACATTCACGCCAATGAGGTTCGGTGCCTCATGAAGAAAGCGGACCAACCCGGAGGTAGGAACGATGATCCCGCTGATGACGACAACCGCAAACCAACAGCGGATTCCGCCATCCTCCGATCGAGATGACACATCCATAACAAGAATGAAAGCCGTGCCAACAAACAAATAAGCCCCTGGGAAGTTGATCCGTGGTTCCATATTTATCGGCTTGTTGGCCATACCAACGGCAAACCTGCAGGCGCATAACATAAATAAAGTGGGAGCTCTCAAAACTAAGTTCCGCAGCAAAAATAACGGACAAGTATTATTATACTGGAAGGGCCAGATACGCAGGCCAATGGCTCAAAAATTTAGGCGGGCAATAGATGAATGGAAAAATCGCGCCCAAGGCGGGTTTATTATATCTCTTAATTCACGTGGCGGCATCGTTCGCGAGGGCTACAAGGTCATTGACATCATCCGTCGCTTAAAAAAACCCATAAAGTTCAAACATACGTTTCAAGAGGAAGCACTTGTGGCTCCATGTGCGTGCCTATATTTCTAACCGGCACCCGACACATCGCCGCAGGGGCAAGCCTTTGGCTGTTTCACGGCATTGCTGGCCGGGACAAGAATGACAGATCTCGCAGAATTTTAAAACCGTGGAAGACTGATAAGATGTTTAGAAATTATTATATTCCGGCCGGTGTCTCAAAACTATGGATCGATGATATCAAGTTGAAAATTAGAAACTCAGATTATTGGATGACAGAAACCCAAGTATACTCATCGAATGAGAATATTATCACTGCGCTTAGCAGCAACCGCAGGGCTCGGAACCTCAAAACTCTGGCGAGGCGCTAATTGTTCGGGGAGCGTTCAGGGGCGACCTGCATATGAGTGGCGATCGCGCCGCCCCTAACCGGGAGGGTCGGCCCGCCGCTCGCCTGATGCCCAGCTCGTCGAGTTGCCGGGGAATAACCACGTTGCACTCGAGGGCTATCCCGGTTTCGATATGTTCTTTGAAGAGGTGCTTTTTTTGGCTGAGCACCATTTTCAATCTCCAACTTACTGAGCATCAGCCGGCGTTCATGAATAGCTAGAATATCGAACCGAGGCCAAACGGCCAACTTCTGGTCATGGCCCAGGACCGAAGAAGTCAACCTGAGCACATCAGGCTCGAATTTGGAGCACTACCGGAAGTGTTAGCCCGGCAAGATGTTAGCCGCCGATGACCCACTGCATACTTCGCTTCCCCTCACTCTGGCAGTGTCTTTGCCCACTTATGGGCCCATGATCTGATCGGTTCGAGGTGTTCGAACAACTCTCGGCCCAGAGCAATTGCTTCGTAACCTGCGCCATTGTGCTCGGCGAGGCCTGTGGCACGCAGCTGTTTGAGCCGGTCATTCAGAACAGTCGGCGATACGCCCCTCTGCGGCAGTGCACGCTTTGAACTAACCCATTCGTTTCCCCTTGTGCCGCAAGGAACTGCGATCTCAGAGCACGTCTCTTAGCGTCCGCTCATAGGTGAGAAACAACGAACCCATCCCCAATAATCCAGGAGCAGAAGATGTTTGTGAAGTGTACGGTTTTGTTAGCCGCATCGACTATTTTTGCTGGCCAGTTTGGCAATTGCCCTCCCTGGTGCACAAGTAGCGCAAAACCTACCAGGGCCAGTGATGGGCGGCAAACTGCCCAACAAAGCTATGGCTAGATGCAAGAATGACTTGGATAGATGTTTGAGTTTTGTTCCGAGTTTATGCAAGCGTCTGGTTAGGCGAGGAATAGGTGGTGGAAGCAACAGGAATTGCACGATCCGGAAAGAAAGAAGATGCTACAGCAGGCTCACACGGTGCCACAGCAAGAGCAATTAAGTTGACCCGGACCAGCGTCATTGCGGAAAAATGAAACGACGATGGTGGAAGCCGTACGCTTATTGACTTTGTAAGGTGGCCTATGGCGGACGCTTACATTAAATCACCCTCTACGGCGGCATAGGCGCAAGCGTCGCTCGACGGATATCCTGGACCGTCTTCACGACGCCGCCCGGCTGGCGCCTGTCTCTAGCCGTCATCGTAGTCCCTCCATAGGGTTACGATGAGCCACAAACCCGTCCTCAGGCAATCAGATCAGATCGTCCGGTTGGGGTCTGACACGGAACAGGTTGTTCTTGTCGCTGTAGCCCAACGTCAATCCACCTCATACTCTCCGACTGAAAAGCAGAGGCTAGCACAAATCGAAGACATGGTTCGCTAGCAACGGAAATGAAGGGAACCCCGGTCGCAGTCTCCAAATGGTGGGGCAGATCGGGTCATTTGGGTCTCTTGGACAGCGCACTACCACAGATGCTGCATCTGCTCAGGTCTGCTTTTGACCCGGAAGCGGACGCGAGCAGATGCAGCAGTCTACTTCCGTAGATGGGCCAGATTCGGACGCTCTGCCATTGGG
>JBPCWA010000535.1:0-8767 GCA_051009975.1 Hyphomicrobiaceae bacterium | reverse complement strand
GCGCGCGGGGTGCAGTTTCGTGCTCGTGAGGATGGTAGTGGTCTGGCGTGCCTAAGCGGTGCAGCAGGGTCTGATTGCAGGATCGGGGAGCTTTGTAGAAGTTGGGCAGCTTTGACCTCACCTACCGAGAAAACTCGAACTGTTAGATGTAAACAACGAAGGTATGCACGCGCCGGCCGTGTCACACGCAACTACAAGCGCAGGTCCAAGCGCAAAATTAGACGTCGAAAGTCATCCTCAGGATCGGTGAATTTTAATCAATTCTTCAGCTGGTAATGGCCATACGTGACGCTACATTGCATCCAGTTCCCGATCACTAGACACGCCAAGCGATCTGCTCAGGAAGATGCCACGATTTCAGGGTTTCCTGCCTGAAGGGGCAAACCACACGGGCGACGGATCGCATCATTGTGACTAGCCGATCTCAGTTGCCAAAATCTCTCCGTGCCTCCTTGGACCGGAGAGTTATTGACCCTCACCTCATTTTGGAAAAGTATCCAATCCTGAAAATAATTCGAAAGAGGGTGAGGCCGCTTGGCATCGGGGCTAGGGTGGTCAGGTTATGGCGCGCCTTCGGTTGTCGCATTCTTGTTGCGGCGGATCCTTATATGTAACTCAGCTCAAAGGACCGTGCCACTGGCGTAGGACATGTCGATATGTTCGACGTTCTGTCGCAATCCGATATAGTCACATTGCATCCTCGAGTGACTAACGAGACCCGGGGAATGATTAATGCCAGTGCGTTAGCAACCATGAAGCGCGGCTCGGTCCTCATCAATACCGCTCGCGGACCTCTGATGGACGACGACGCGCTATATTTTTCGCTGTTTTCGGACCATCTGAAGGGCGCCATGCTGGAGACATTTGCGGTCGAACCGACGCCGTCGGACTGGCCCTTGCTTCAGCTACCTAATGCCACGCTGACACCGCATATCGCCGGTGGCTCCTTGAAGACGGAGCGGATCGCGGTTCGACAAGCGGCTGAAGAAGCGCGGCGTTGGATTGCGGGCGAACACCTCTTAATCCCTGCTAAATTCCTGAGATGAGGAACGAATGAAAGCCACCGAGAAGGCTCTCCGGATCGCGATCATCGCAAAATGTCGTTTCTTGAATGCTTCAGGCTTAAATCAGGGGACGTCTGGTAACATTTCTGCTCGTTTTGAGGACCGCATGCTCATTACGCCGTCCGCCACGCCCTATGATGCGATGGAACCAGACATGATTGCGTCTATGCCGCTAGACGGCGCCTACGGCTCGTGGGATGGACCACTGAAGCCTTCGAGTGAATGGCGTTTCCATATCGACATTATGAGAAGTCGTGCAGACGTCGGGTCCGTGGTGCACGCCCATCCGACATTTTGTACAGCGCTCGCAATAGCACGCAAAGACATTCCTGCTGTTCACTATATGATGGCTGCGTTCGGCGGCAATTCTGTGCGCTGCTCGGATTATGCGACGTTTGGCACGGAAGAACTGTCGAAAACTGCGCTCGCGGCGCTCGAAGGCCGGACCGCGTGTCTTCTGGCCAATCACGGAATGATTGCAGCTGGCGAAAACCTTGAAAAGACGATGTGGTTGGCAGTCGAGCTTGAGACCATCGCGCGTCAATACTATCACACTTTACTGATCGGCGGTCCGACAATCCTTTCAGATGAGGCGATTGCCGAGACAGCCGAAGCGTTTGGATCTTACGGCGTCAAAGATGATCACAAGAAAATCACAAAGCCGCGTGCGCGCAAATCAACAGGAAAATTGGCTCGGGCCTCGAAGAAGTCGCTGGAGGCCTAAAGCAAGATGGCAGACACCTTTGATCTTTGGATCATTGGCGGTGGCATAGTTGGTGTTGGCGTAGCTCGCGATGCCGCAGGACGCGGCCTGTCAGTACTTCTCTGCGAGAAGGACGACATCGCTGAAGGCACGTCGTCGCGATCCGGGAAATATATCCATGGTGGACTTCGCTACCTCGAGTACTACGAGTTCAGATTGGTTCGAGAGGCGTTGATCGAATGCGAAGTGATGCTGCAAATCTGCCCGCACCTGACAAAGCCCCCGCCTTGTACTGCCGCAGCCGCATAGCCCTGAGCAGAGACCAAGATGGCTGATACGCATGCTTTGGCGAAAACTAACTGATAAGTGCTATCGCTCGAACAAGGCCCAATGTAACACGAGCAAGCTTGCGGAAGTCAATTTTGTCAGGCGTATCGCTGGGTCTGTGGAGATGTCGATAACGGAAAGGTCCCGTATCGCTTATAACCATTGCTGGAATGCCATATTTGTCGAATGACCAGTGGTCCGACCAAGCACCGGCAATTTTGCCATCGATCCCCATTGCTGCAATGCTGGGAAATTGAGTCTGGCTGCGGAACGCACGCACGACATCGTGCATAAAGGTGCGTCCACCGGGCAGTCCCAAAAACGCTATGAAGTTCGCCCTGTCCCCAAAGAGGTAATTATAGGGCCACGGAAAACGTTGTGTGCCCCGTTGGCTTGCAAAGGAGCCCATCGCGTCCAGAGAGATCATACCTCGAATACGCTCCCCGTTTTGGATCATTGCTTGGGCATAGCGCAGACTGCCCATATTGGGGCTTCTGAAATAGGGTGGCTCTTCATTCACAAAGAAGACCAGTCGAATACGGAACTTTGCAGGAGGATAAGACTTGAGGAGGCGGGCTAGCTCCAGTGTCGCAGCCACGCCACTGCCATTATCGTTTGCTCCCGGGGCATTCCGATAAGAATCATAGTGTGCACCGACCACGATGGTCTGGACTGGCTCGGTGGATTTCTGGGTCGGCTCGAGAGTGACATCAATGTTGCGCACTTTTCGACCATCGACACTAAATTCTTGGCGTCCAACAGCATAGCCGAATGCGTCGAGCGTGCTTTCTATGTAAGCCGCCGAAGCGTTGAGTGCAGCGAAATTGGCAATATTGCGCGGGGCGCTAGCGATTGTCTCTATGTGGCGCTGAAGGTGCTCAGAAGTCTTCAATTCGTTCGCTGTCAAAGGTGGCAACGGTCCGCTAAATGTCTGGCCCGGACTCCAGAGAACATACCAAGCCAAACCTGAAACGACCAAAATAGTACCTAGACCGGCTGTCGCTAGGAGCACACTCAAAATTTTAACTATGGCTGCTGGAGGGAACGTTTGTGAACTAGCGGGGATCCAATGGATGGACTCTACGTCATTGAGTTTCGATATCATGGACACCTTTACATACAGTGGCGAACGCTGGACCTAAGCAGCGTAGTACTAATGCTCCATTTTTCTCATTACTTTGGCAAGGTCAAGGCGTACGGCAGATAAAACAAAGAATTGATTCATTCAATTGCGTCATAGACGGTTTCTCGATCTTGCTTGGTGTATGTAAAACATATTGCGGGTGTAAATACAAATTGCCTAGCGTAATTGAAGTTTTTTGATTTCAAAGCTCGAATACATTCGTTTCAATGTGGCAAAATAGGATACGCTTTCCAGCGTCATGAATGGGTTGTGGCTCATTGGCATTGATGCATTGTTTCGACTGCATCTGGTCTTACAAGATGCAGTCGAGCAAGCGCTTCGACGGGCGTCCACTCGCTGCGACTAGAAGTCGAAGAGCTATCATTCCGGACCGGCCCTGACCACCTCGGCAGTGAATGAGAATGCTTCCGCGAGTTGCAAGACTGTCGAGCAGATATACTGAAAGCTATGGCCGCCACAGAACCCAATACTCGCCGGTTAAGCCTCCGAAGTCCTTTACTGGTAGATGGATCCGACCAATCATCAGGTTTGTCATTGTCGCTACAAGAGAGCCACAACCTACTGCATCCATTTCATGTCACTCGATCACAGATAGCACAATTGATGGTTGCCACGCGCAACGTATTCAAGTCTAAATTGAGGCGACCCGTGCCACGAGGCAACGGACACATTTCAATGCGCCCATTGTCTTTGAGCGCGGTCGTAGCAACTCAAAAATGATCGCTTGTTATTGCACCACTCACTCGCCAATTACAGTCGTATCGGTAAAGCCTAATTCTAGGTCGTGTGGTTCGGTCGGTGTTCATTTCGGTGTCGGCTGCTGCCTCTGTTGCATTTGCCATGTTGCACTTTGCTGGGGAGCAAATTGCACGAATGGCTGAGCCGGAATCCTTCATCGAACACCTGCAGGTATTGCGATGATAGTTAGGATTGAACGATTCGGCTCCGATCGAGATTATTCGCCTCGGAGCGTTCGGTTACTCCTAATCGCACTCGTCAGTGGAATGACGCGCTGCTCCGTTCACCACCGTGGCGACTGACGATCAAAGCATTTTTTTCCTGATCATATCAGTATTGACCGGCGTCGCTATCGGCCGTTTTCGCGGCGCGTGCCTCGCCGGACTGTTAGTGCGCAAGGATGAGGCCGTGATAGAAATGCGCAAAATTGCCTCTTAATGCGATACGTGTTCTCACTCGACACTGAGCAGTTCGACTTCAAAAATGATCGCGGCGGCGGGCGGGATGTCAGATCCCGCGCCTTGGTTGCCGTATGCGAGATCTGCCGGACAAACCAGGCGGCTCTTTCCGCCAACTTTCATCAATTGCAGACCCTCCGTCCAACACTTGATGACGCCGTTTAATGGAAAAGTCGCCGGCTGTCCGCGTCGGATCGAACTATCGAAGACTGTTCCATCCCCGAGGGTGCCATGATAGTGCACGGTGACTTTGCTGGTTGCCGCAGGAGAAGCACCAGTTCCGGGTTTCAATTTTGTAATAATTAGCCCAGATGCGGTCTTCGTGGCACCTGGTGCCTGGGCCTCTTTCGCCAGGAGTGCAGCACTGTCCGCGGTCTGCTGTTCTATGATCGTCGCTTGAGCCTTACGCTGCCTTTCGGCGATCAGTTGCTGAGCCTTTCCTAGCCATTTTTGTGGATCTACTTTCGGTTCCCGTCGGAGAGCGGAGTCAGTCATTGCCTCGGTAATGATCTTCATCTCTTCATCTGAGAACCCGAAGGAGCGCCAATCCTTGCCGACGGTATACCCAAATGAGTAGAGCGTTTTCTCTTTGTCGCCGTTACCATTGTTCTGTGCTTTGGAAGAGTCGACTTGGGCGAACATCAAAGCGGTGACAGCAAGCGATACGCCGAAGCCATAGGCGAATTTCATTTCTTAGGCCCTTCCCTCTGTGCATCTTCATCGCGACCTCACGGGCCTTTTGTTGCAGCAATATGCGTTATATGTCGATCGATTGCTAGAAGCACAATTGAGGCAATTTGTAGTAGGACGAACGCATGGCTTTATTGTCTACTCTGGCTACCGATTTCGGCTTGCGGTTGCGGTTGCGGTTGTGGTTGCGGTCGCCCGGGCGCGGGGGATAGACGGCGCCAGCACAACCTGCATTTGATACATTGAAGTCAGGGGGCTGTGGGAAGAGTGCAGGCTTAAACACCGACTGCTGGGCAAACCGAGAACTTTCCGTGTCTCCACGCCCGACACCTTGGATTTTGTGTGGTGTTTGCATTTTCCACGGAAATTATCGATTCCGGCGATGAACCATTTGGGCATTCAGTACGACCGATGAGAGACTTGATTCCGCAATCTCTATAAGGGCGAGGGACGAATGACCGTGAGATCAAAAATGCACACGATTACTTTACTGCTGGCTTGGGCTGGAGCCACCCAACTTTCTGTGCTCCCTGCTCACGCCGCGAATTGCTACTACTCTGGGTATGACCAGAACGGAATACTGTTTCACGAAACAGGGCGGGCCGTAAAATACAGCAAAGCTTGCGCCCGAGCCAGACGACAGTGCAACCGCAAGCTTAAGCGTTGGATAAGAAAGGGGAAGGTCGCGCGAGGCGCTGGCTGCAGCGTTCTCAAAGAGGCGGGATGAGTTGATTGCTTGCCAACCAACGTCAAGTGGATGGGACGGTGGTTCGTGGTACGAAGTACGAAGCTTCGACCACCAACCGGCGATGGTCGAACGAGGTTGACTGCATTGAAATGTTGCTCAGAGCAGACTTCTACGCAATTTGGATTGATGGCAACATCGCGTCGGCGCATCCGGTGTCATAGCGATGGCCAGGGACTGGCTCAATGAGCGTCGTTTGTTCTAGTGAGAGTTTTTCCGAAGATTCAACCTAACAATTGATCTGGCAGAGGTTTTATCCCGACATCAATGGCGGCCGATCATCGACATTGAGCGACCTCAGTTTCGCATTGAAGGGCCTGCCCGTTAAATTTGTCTCAATGTGTCTTGGATGCGGGAGGTTGCTTAAATCTTCGATGATGTGGCTGGGCTGGGCAAAGTGCGTCACCGGCCACAAGGCGTCATCCCAAAATGCATCGTCCAACGATGTGGCCGCGTCTTGGGTAAGCAGTACGGTTGTCCGAGCCTTCTCATGCACGCCAGTCGCTCCTCATTCTTGGGTTGTGGGCTAATCTTGGATGGAAGGAGGTTGCCTTATTCGGGTTCCACCCGCTGTTTCGAAAGTGACAGGGGTGCGAAAGATTTTTCCGGATCCTGCCGCGTCTCGCGTCTAAGGAATAGTGGACCACAGACCATTTTTGTTTGCTCGGCATAGAGTAGATGAAATGGGGGGACTCGGCTCGGGAGATGTCAGAACGGGGCTACAATTTGTCGATGCGTCGCGATAAATTCGTTCAATGTTCAATGTTCAATGTTCAACGTCTAACGTTCAACTTCTTGTTCCCTTAGGTGAAAAGACGCGATCTCAAGAATTGCTTTTCGAGTGCGAGCGCCAAGGTATTCGCTCGCTGACGATCGTCCGAGGTTGCGACGTTGTGGTTATCGCCGCCCCAAGTGGTTGAAGCACTCGCTGAGTATCGTGAGCGGATGTTCGAAATCATCTTCGCGTTCGATGGAACCGTCGACAAGTGCATTAGTGCCGGTATCATGGTGACGTTTGGCACACTTGATCCGAGCAATGTCGACGCTGAGCGCTAGGCTGGCTCGGGCCTGGAGAAAAAAGCCCCGTTGGACAATCTCAACGCAGAACGCAAGCGAGCAGCCAATTTGCCATCAGCAATAGAATTGGAGTTCACGATGGTTCCGTGATCGCTCGCGAGATCGAACAGAGGCGCGACTAGACCGTACTGTGATTGGCGATACCTATAACGTTGCTAGCCGCATTCAAGACGCGTTCAAGGAAACTGGCTAGGTCTTTTTGATTTCTGAGGCCCATCAGCGGCGCATGCCTGGTGAGATTAGCGTGCGGCGATTGCCGGAGCGACGCCTCAAAGGGCGGACCTCCGCTGTTCAAATCTATGCGGTTGATCAGACTCTACGTCTCAAAAAGCTGTATTAGGTTGCCGCTGGTCATCCGAGCGGACGGCCCATCGCTCGTGGGCCGGTGACCAAGTCCCGCCCGTGCCGGCCACCGCGGTAGTGATGGCGACGCGATCAAACCGCGACGGCATTCCGGCGCAATGTTCGATACCGTTGCTTGGTTGCGCGTCCCCAGCATTAATATGATCAACAGGATGCATGGGCGCGAGCGGCGGGGAATACTTACGCCGTCAGCCTTTGGCACAGATCCCTAAGCGCCGCATCTGTCCAATATGAATCGAGTAGAGAACCGGGCTTCCCGCAATTTTCACTCCATCAGATCTTGCGTCGAGCAATTTCGAACAACTTGTTTGTTCGACAACGTGATACAGATGCTCTTTCCTTTCGGGCATTTCCTGGCCGAGCTGCTAGTGACAACGTGGAATTTGGTGATGACCGCTGTCCTGTTTGGGCTTTTGGGCGCATCCTTCATTGGCGTCTCTGACTGTGTTGCCCGTGTAACGACCCAACGCGTATCGATGTCCGTTCTATTTGCAGCGGTAATGGGCTTGTCAGCGGCGGTCTTGACCGCTTGGATGTTGATCTCCGCCGACTGGCCGGCCTGGGATCTCTATGGCTGGCTTGTATCGGCCGTCTCCGGTGTTCTCAGTCTCTTTGCGCTCGCCTTCCTTTACCATGCGCTGGCTCGCGGCCCGGTGACTGTTGCATCGCCGGCGGCGTCATCGTTCTCGGTCTTGTTGGTCGTCATGAACGCGTTGACTGGAGCGCCCTTCGCTTGGCATCAGGCCGTTGCAATTTTGCTGGTCTTTTTGGGGGTGTTGATGCTGTCGCGTAAAGGTCGGACTGATGTAACCTACGAGACGAGACATCTGCAGATCACGGCGGCACTTGGTATGGCTGCGGCGGTTGCAATCTCGGTTCGCATGTTTCTGGCGCAAGAGGCCGGGGACGTCCTGGGTGCAATTCCAGCATTGTATCTGAACCGTATCTTCGCAATTGCTGGCGTTCTGGGGTTATTCGTTTTTGAGAATGTGTCAGGTCGAAGCCGTAACTGGCCTGATGGATCTGTTGTCTGGCTGGTTGTCATCCAGGCCATTCTCGAGACCTGCGCGCTTGCCAGTTTCCTCATCGGCTCTCAAGATGGCGGGCGGATAGGTGCGTCGATTGGTTTTGCGTCATTTGCTGCAGTGACGGCTGTAACGGCGTGGATCTGGCTTGGCGAAAACATCGGCTGGCGTCGCGGTTTTTGGATGAGTGTCGTAGCGGCCGGAATCGTTCTGGCCGTTGCCGGACAGCCGTCCTGACATTGTCGGTCATGGGGTGAACCAACTTTATTGCACTACTGTCATTACTTCAGAGTCTGCTTCCATCTGTGGGCGAGGATGGGCCATGTCGATTTATGGTACGCCAATTTGCATTTGCGGTCCAGTTGCGCCGAACTCTCAGCTGGCTGGGCGCCTTGTGTGACGCGTTCTTGTATTTAGATCCGACTAGCGATTG
>JBPCWA010000534.1:0-4261 GCA_051009975.1 Hyphomicrobiaceae bacterium | reverse complement strand
GCGGGAGGTATTCATTGTGGAGTGCCATCGGGCTTCCACTAGCTATTGCGGCCGGGGCCAAGACCTTTCGCCAATTTCTCTCCGGGGCGGCGGCAATGGACCAACACTTTTGCTCGGCCCCACTCATGAAAAATCTACCCGTAATTCTCGCTTTGATCGGGATCTGGCGTCGAAATGCCATGGGCTGGCCAACGGTCGCTATCATTCCTTATGATCAGCGGCTCGAGCGTTTTCCCGCCTACGTTCAACAACTCGACATGGAATCCAACGGCAAACGCATAACCCGCAGTGGCGCGAAAGTCTCCCAGTCTACTAGTCCGATAATCTGGGGTGAAGCTGGAACAAATGCCCAGCACTCGTTCTTCCAACTGATACATCAGGGTACCAGCATCGTGCCCGTAGATTTCATCGCGGCGGCCAACCCCCGAGAACAACTGGGCAATCACCACACCCTGCTGCTGGCCAACTGCTTGGCACAGTCAAAGGCCCTGGCGCTCGGCAAAACCGAGCAGGAAGTTCGACGCGAGATGGACAGAGAGGGCAAGCCACCCTCAGACATCGATCGATTGGCCCTACACCGCGTATTTCCCGGTGACAGGCCGTCCACAACGATCCTATACCGCCAACTCGATGCATACAGCCTAGGCCGCCTAGTCGCTCTCTATGAGCACAAAGTATTTGTGCAAGGAGCTATTTGGGACGTCAATTCATTTGACCAGTTTGGCGTTGAGCTCGGAAAAAAGCTCGCGATCGAATTGGCGCCGGTGGTTGAGGGCACGCAAGACGACGCCACGCTGGATTCATCAACCGCCGGATTGATCCAGATGATCCATGAACAGTCGCGAACAGTATCCTCGTCAAAGTGATCGAAATCTGTCCGAGCATATGCACACCTGCGCTAAATACAATGTAGCGGAGAAGAAACCTGATTTCGATCTTACCCTCCCCAATCGGCTGAGACGACCAAAACTAAGGTTCTCGGACAGTCAGTCAGAGCCTTGCAAGCACTGAACTAGCGTGAAGCTCGTTTCTAAGGAAGATACTAGAAACGGTTGGTACGGCAATCAAGCAGCTGCAAAAGAGATCTTGCGTCGCAAGAATCGCGTGGCCTGGTCCGAGACCCGAACCGGGTCGCCGGTCGTGAGAAATATGGTTTTATCTCCCGATCCTAATTTATCCGGGTGCCGCTCAAGATAGTCCGCCAAACTCGCGGCCACAAGATCTGGCTGACTAAAGAGCGCCACATCCGGTCCAAGTGCTTCTTGGAACGTATCTTTCGTCAATGGGTAGTGAGTACAGCCGAGCACCGCTGCTTCGGGTGCAGGCATCTTCCGCTTCAGCGCCTCAACGTGGGATCGCACTAGCGCTTCTGCCAGCCCCATATCGCCCTCTTCGATGGCATCAACCACCCCCGCACAGGCCTGCGCCTCGACATCAACCCCAATGGCACGGAAGGCCAGCTCGCGCTGAAAGGCTCGGCTGCGCACGGTGGTAGGGGTCGCAAACAGCGCCACATGCTTCACCGCCACTTCGCGGGGAGGAGAATTGTCGCCCCATCGTCGCTCTGTTAAAGCCTCGATCATCGGCACGAAAACCCCCAGCACTCGCTTTTCGTGCGGCACCCAGTTTTCCTGCATTCGCCGTAAGGCCGCAGCCGAAGCCGTGTTGCAGGCCAGAACTACAAGATCGCAGCCTCGATCAAACATGGCCTGTACGGCATCGCAAGTGAGGCCATAGATGTCATCTGCCTCCCGCACCCCGTACGGATTATGAGCATGATCGGCAAGATAAACAAACGGCACTTCGGGCAACGCTGCGACCACTTTTTCGAGGACGGTCAGTCCGCCAAGCCCCGAATCAAAGATACCAACAGCCATGGCGATGCCTGCCTCCCAACTGCCCGCGATTTTGATCTCTGCTTGGCGTTCTAGAAGGTTCCGACCTCGAGCGGTAGGCCTCTGGCAGAAGATTTTCACGCACTGACGCCAGAACCTTGCGCTTCCCGATGGACTGGGGCAAACAAAGCACCATGGCTGATCAATCTGGTATCATTTGTATTGGCTCTGTGCTGTGGGATGTCATCGGCCGCGCATCGGGCTGCATGAGTCTTGGTTCCGATGAACCTGGCAAAATCAAACGCTCACCAGGTGGCGTGACACTGAACGTTGCTCGGAAGCTTCACGGTTTTGGCATGCAACCTACGATCCTCTCGGCAATAGGAACGGATCGAGACGGAGACGAACTGCTCGGCGAAATTATGCGCATGGGGCTTGATTGCCATCACGTGTATCGATCCGATGATTTGCCAACAGATTCCTACATCGCCATAGAAGCCGATAACGGCTTGATTGCTGCTGTAGCGAGTACCCATTCGCTAGAAGCATGCGGAGATAAAGTCTTGCAACCACTCACGTCCGGCGCGCTATCAACCACAGACACACCGATAACCCTTGATGGCAACTTGCATCCAAAAATATTGCAGACCCTGTCCACTGCCCCCCTGCTGAAATCATCCGACCTTCGTATTGTGGCTGCCTCGCCCAGCAAGGCACGGCGCCTGAACGCGTTCACAACACATTCTTCCGCCACACTATATCTGAATCTTGAAGAAGCCGGATTGCTGTGCGAGACCGAATTTCCAGACAGTACAACTGCTGCTGTTGCACTCATAGAGCGTGGAGCCTACCGAGTTCTAGTTACAGATGGTGAGAATGCCGTGTCCGAAGTGATCGGTACGTCAATCATAACCCAAATGCCGCCGGCAGTTTCGGTCTCACAAGTGACCGGCGCAGGTGATACGCTCGTGGCCGCTCACATCGCGTCGGAAGTTCAAGGAAAATCGCGGGAAGCAGCGCTCAATAGCTCCTTAAAGGCCGTAGCAGCCCATGTATCTGGGAGGGTCCAATCGTAGTTGAGTTCGCGTTTAGCGATGAAGTCGGACAGGCACGCGCTTCGGGTCGACCCATTGTTGCACTAGAAAGCACGATCATTACGCATGGTATGCCCTACCCGCAGAACGTCGAAACTGCGCGACTAGTCGAAGAAGACATACGTGCCGCAGGCGCAACTCCAGCGACGATAGCGGTGCTTGGCGGGAGACTTCACGTCGGTTTGGAACCGAAAAATCTATCCGAACTCGGTCGCACAAACGGTGTATCTAAATTGAGCCGTGCCGACATCGCCGTAAGGTTGGCAAGTGGCGCCACGGGAGCAACGACAGTTGCCGCTACGATGATAGCCGCACATGCCGTCGGAATCAGTGTTTTCGCAACTGGTGGAATTGGCGGTGTGCATAGGGGTGCGGAAAAAAGTTTCGATATATCAGCTGATTTGCACGAACTGGCGCAAACGCCAGTTACGGTAGTTGCAGCTGGTGCAAAGGCAATCCTTGACCTGCCCAAAACATTTGAGGTGCTCGAAACCTTGGGCGTCCCGGTGATCGCCTATCGCCAGGATACACTACCCGCCTTTTGGACGCGAACGTCAGAGATTGTTGCGCCACTCCGCCTCGACACGCCGGAAGCTATTGCCAAAGCACACATGACACGCGTTGCCTTGAAACTTCCGGGAGGTCAACTTATCTGCAACCCCATTCCTGCGGCAGATGAAATTGCAGCTGAGCAACTTGCGCCCGCAGTCAATCGGGCGCTGGCAGATGCCGATACTCAAGCAATTGGTTCCAAAGAGCTCACACCTTTTGTCCTCGACCGAATTTTCCAATTGACCGAAGGACGCTCACTAGCTGCCAACATCTCGTTGGTGCGCAACAATGCCCGCCTGGCATCACAGATAGCGGTTGAACTGAGGAAATTTGAAAGCTGTTCGACAATTTAGCTCCGGTACCAATCCCGTACTCGTGCAATTGCACACACACTCGACAATCCAATCAACTCTCCGCGGACTGAGAGAATGGTGATGCCGGGGCTAACATATACGACTCGTTCCCAACCTCGGTCACGGTCGCGACAATTTCGCCCGAATTGAGATCAATGAACCAAATGAGGCTGCTTCTTGGGCCAGACTTTGCACCTCCGATCACGCAGGCATATCCGTTAGCCACCATCGTGATCCCTCGCGGCCGCGCCGCGCCACCGGCCGGAGTAGCGGGATAGAGGCGGTGAACCTCAGCTTTCCGACCTGCGATTGCCTCCTCCACATTGATGAAGGATATCGAGTTGGAACGAAAGCAACTTGCCACAACGTACTTGCCATCCGGTGTAAATGCTGCAGCGAAGGGTCGTGTTTGTTCGTCAGGATTATC
>JBPCWA010000533.1:0-17290 GCA_051009975.1 Hyphomicrobiaceae bacterium | reverse complement strand
ATTCATCGCTGATGATCGTAGCTGACAGTATTCAGACCTCCCTCATCGCCAAAGACGATTTGGTCGGCGTTACCACGAAAGGCGAAGTTACTGTCGATCTCGTATCGAATGACAGTACGGTAGGGCGTGAAGGTGTCAAAATAAGTCATATTAACGATCAAGCCATATCCCCAGATGATCAGATCACTTTGGCCACTGGCGACACTGTCCAACTCAACGCCGATGGCACCCTCAAGATCCTTTCTACCAACTCTAATCAACCCGTAACTTTCACGTACACAGTCACTGATGCGACCGGGACATCAGACACAGCTTTCGTCACCGTGACGCCAAGTCCGGTCGACGGCACGTCGGCGGATGATCATATCAGCGGAGGCTACCGAGATTCCGATGGAAACGCGGTAGATCTGCACGATGGACTTTCCGAGGTAATTTTCGGCTACGGCGGAGACGATCGAATTTTCGCGGGCAACGGCGATGACGATGTTCATGGTGGCGACGGCAATGACTTCCTTCGTGGCGAGGCCGGCAATGATTTAATCACCGGTGGAGCCGGCAACGATGTCCTCTCTGGTGGGGACGGAGCCGATACTATGATTGGCGGTGCGGGCAACGACATCTATTATGTCAGCGAGGCTGGAGACGTCGTGGTGGAAGACGGCGGCGGCAGGGACAAGGTCATGTCAGACATCGACTTTGTCCTGGGTTCGACGTTGGAAGAGTTATGGCTGAACAAGGGCACAGGCGCACTATCCGCGACTGGGAACGCGAACGACAACAGGTTACGCGGAAATGAGAACGACAACGAGCTCACAGGGCTTGCGGGACGCGATGTCCTTGAGGGGCTGAACGGTAACGATACGCTCGACGGCGGTGAAGGGGACGATCGCCTGTATGCCGGATCGGGAAACGATCTGCTTCTGGGGGGGGCAGGGCGTGATAAGCTATATGGTCAATCCGGCTCAAATACGCTCGACGGAGGAGCGGGCGACGATCGGATATCGGCCGGCAGTGGGGGAGATACTGTCATCGGCGGTACCGGCAATGACATTCTGGGGGGCTCTGACGGCAGTGACACTTTTGTTTTTCATGCTGGCGACGGCGTGGACAACGTCAAACACTTCGAGGTTGGCGTCGATAACCTCGCATTTGTTGGCGTTGACCTGGCGTCAATTCAAGTCGAGTCCCAATCATGGGGCGTAATAGTGAGCTACGGCGAAGACGACTCCATCATTATGCGCGATGTAGAGACAACGGGTAATTTAGGTATTGAAGACTTTTTACTGGCTTAGCTGGTCAGGCGCCCAAGCGGCGCCCGTACTACGCCCGTGCATGGTCGTTTAAATAGCAAGGTGCATTGTGAGATTGCGCAATCCCAAGCAAACTCGTCAGATCCATTTCTCTTTCGAGACGACCATGTCGGCGGGCACTGCTCCGGTAATCATTCGAAATCTCCCCAATGGAGCGCTGCCGATTGCTGACGGCCAACGCATGGCCCGGGATATTTACGCGCCAGAACACGAGGGTATTCGGTCACCGCGCGAGAGGAAGGTAGTCATGAGCGAAGACGACATGAATAGGATTGACCAAAAACTCGCCGAATTGCAGCGACAGCGCACGTGTCACGTAAAAAAGCTTTCGGCATTAGACCCCGATCGTAATACCCATGATGTCGCTTCCGTTTTAATGTTGATTGACGAAGTGAACGCTAGGCTGATCCGCCTCAGCGTTGCACACTATGCCGTCGAGAGTCAGCCCGCTGCTATTGGTCGGGTCGCATGACTTTGGGTCGGCCAGCGGCCAGCTACCAAGATTTATTAGCCAAACAGGAACAACACCGCCATGAACCTCGAGCCACTGGCTGAGCAATTAGTGCGGCACATTCAGCGCGACTTTATAACAGCTGGCAGGGTTAGAACAACTCATTCCCGCGAGTACGAAACCAAGACATCAACGTCTATCCAGAAGCCAACGCGTCGTTCAAAAATGCCTCTCAGGCTGAACACCGCCCATTGACCAAATGACCGTTTGGTCAACGCGGCTATTGCGCCCTCGCGCCTGCGCGAGGCACTTATTCATAGCCTCCAACCCAAGCCGGCATCTCGCCGGGACGACCTCTGCAATACCTGGTCATTATCTCGGTGAGACCGCTCTGAATTTCCTCTAAAACATCGGCGGAACGTCAGGACAATCGCGCCTGAGATCATAGATATCACTAAGCTGACACGGCTTTAGGGTCGAGTGCGGCGCGCGATGTGCCGAGCAGCCGCCCGTTGCGCGCCAATAAAGCAAACGCAGGCGGAGTGAAGTAAAACGATACCACCGTTGATAGTAAAACGCCGCCGGCAATCGCCATCGCAAAAGGTGGCCAGAAGCCCCCTCCTGCCAGAATTAGGGGCAGAAAACCACCGAAAGTCGTGAGGGTCGTTGATAGGATGTGGCGGCTCTGAGCCACAACCAACTCCTTGATGCGGGTGAGATCACCCGCCAGAGCCAGGGGATCGTCCTGCAGCGCCGTCAAAATAATAATCGCTGCGTTGATCGAAACGCCAATGGAACCAATCACACCAATCACCGCTTGAATACCGAAGGGATACTCAAACACGGCAAGCGCCAAGAGGCTGAGCCCCATTGACATCAGGCATACGATACCCGTCACCAGCGACAGCCGGTAAGACCCGAACGTCAAAACTATGGTTGCGACACTCAACGCAATGATGAGGCCAAGGGTCGAAATCAGATTGCGTAAAACCTCGTCCCTGGCATCGGAGTCGCCGCCAATTTCCAAGCGGTAGCCCAGCGGCAACGCAAAGTTGGCTTCCGCGATCCGGTCCTGGACCTTTTTCAAGGCCTCTTCGGGCAAAATGTCCCGATGCACAAAGCCCTGAACGGTATTTATACGCTCCGAGTTTCGTCGAAAAATCGGGGTCTCGGACGGTTCCAGTCGCAGGCGGCCCAGACTCGTGATAGGTAGTCCGGGATAGGCGCCTTTATTGTCCACCGCCCCCGTCGGCATCACGATGTCAATATTGCGGACTGCGGCGAAGTCGTCTCGTGCGCCGTCTCCGACGCGAACCCGCACAGGCAACTCCTCGCTACCTTCCAGCAGCGACCCACCTATCGCACCGTCCAAACTGGTCTCGAGTTGGCGCGCCACGTCGGCCATCTGGAGACCGGCAACACGCACTTTTTCCTCGTTGAGATCGATGACCACCTTCGGAGTGCCGCTCGTCATTTGGGTGCGACCTTGAACGATATCCGGCACCGATATCATGATCTGGCGGAGTTGATCGCCGATCGCCCGTAGCCGAGCAAGTTCCTGACCTACAACCCGAATCTCCACAGGCGCCGTGACTGGAGGTCCTTGGACAAGTCCGCGAACGATGATCCGGGCCTCTGGCACAACCCTATCCAGGCTGCGCTGCAGATTACCTATCACGGCCTCGGTCACCCGTGGAGACTGGGTCGTCACGAGAGCGTGCGCGAATGTCAGCTCGTTGTCCTGGTCAGAGATCATATTGTAGTAGAATGCCGGCGCACTTTCCCCGATCACCCAATGCACACTTTCAATGCCATCCGCTTCGCGCAAGTGGCGTTCAGTTTTGACGGCAATCCTCTGGGTTTCATGAATTGAAGCACCGTTCGGTAGCTTAACTTGGACATAAAATTGGTTTCGATCGACGCCGGGAAAAAATTGCGCTTTTAGCGTCGGAAAGGCGCCAAAACCGATGGCTGGCAAAATGGATGCAACGAGCATTGCTAGGCGAGGGTGCCTCAACGTAAGACTGATCGAGCCGGCAAATGCGCCATCGTCCTGACCTTGGACACGTCGCGCGGTGGCTGACTGGCGTTTCAACGTCCAGCCGGCCAGCGCGGGTGTAATTGTAAGAGCCAGAGCCAAAGATGAAAAAAGCATAATTATTAAGGCGATCGCGATGGATCCGACGAAGTCACCAGCCGGTCCCGGCAAGGCTGCCATCGGCGCAAATGCAAGTGCCGTAGTCAATGTCGACGCCACTAGAGGAGCGGCAAGACGTTTGACGGCAGCACGCACAGCTTCTTCGCGGGCCAACCCAGCATTCAAGCGTCGGCGTATGTCATCAGTCATAACGATAGCAGCGTCGACAAGAAGACCAAGAGCTACGATGAGCCCGGTCACCGACATCTGATGAATGGAAATCCCAACGAACTTAAGACCAACCAGCGACAAGAGGCTTGCCAGAGGAAGAACAACTGAAACAATAAGTGCTGCGCGCCAGCCCAGAGTAATGAATAGGACACACACAACAAGTCCGACGCCAATGGCCAAATTCTGCAAGACACTAACTAAGCGCTCCGCCGTGTATGTGCTTTGATCGAATAGCACGTGCAATTTGAGGCTCGCAGGAAGGCTCTCGCGAAAATCCGCGTAAACCCCGTTGACCTTCTGTGTCCAGGCATCGACCTGCAGGTCCTCCTGCATCCGCGCGGCAATGAATACAGCTGGCTTGCCGTCTGCTAACGCCAGGCTCGACGCCGGTTCGCGATTTGCCTTCTCGACCGTTCCGACATCCGAGACACGAACAATCCGCTCTTCGTCAATCTGACGGACCGGAATTTCGGCAATCCTTTCAAGTGATTTGATTTCGCCGCTGACTTCTATCAGGAATTCCGACGCAGGGCCGCGCACGCGTCCGGCACTGACCTTGGCATCGGCACGCGCGATGGCGCGAGATACGTCTAGTGGCGTCAAACCGATCGATGCCAGCTTATTGAGATCGACGATGACACGGATTTCCTCATCACGGGCACCATAAAGGCGCACGAACTTCGTACCGGAAAGCCCGCGCAGCCTATCCTGCAAAAGTTCGCTATAGCGCCGTTTAATGGCGTCAGCGACATCGCGCCCATCGCGGGAAACGAGCGCGGCGATGGACGTAAACGCCCCGGTCCGGTCATCGTCGAATGTTGGATCGGGCACTCCAGCTGGAAATTTATCTGCGGCATCTGCGAGGGCGTCGCGAATTTTTGACCACGTCTGTTCGATCTCAGCATCCGAAATGAACTGTGAAAGCTCTATCTGAATGACCGAAATTCCGGTTCGCGACGTCGACGTAACGTTGTCTATTTCGTCGAATTGGCGCAGCTCGTCTTCTATTTTTTCGGTCACGAGGGCTTCCACCCTCGCAGGGCTTGCTCCGGGAAACGGTGTAATGACCGTCGCAAAGAGGTTCGTGATCGTTGGGTCCTCCTGCCGGCCGATCGTCAACAGGCTCGACACGCCGGCCGACAGGATCATCAATATCGCGAGAGCAAATAAGCGTCTGTCGCGGAAAAAAAGTGTGCTCATGAAAAAGACCTCAAGAAATTCAAGCGATTCTTGCGAAAGAAGACCGCAAGAACCCAGAACTTTGTGTATCCGCACCTATGGCGATACTGACTGAATTCCAAAAGCTGACACTGCCCTGAACGGGGATGGACGGTGATGCACGATGACGCACGATGATGCACGGTGATGCAAAGTCCTGCACATGCCTGCAAAAGTATGAGCTACCGCGCTTGACCAATGGACTGCTCGGGCATTGCCAAAGCAACATGCTGGCCGGGCGTGACACGATTGATGCCGTTTGCGACAACACGATCACCATCCTGCAACGCTCCTCGCACATAGGCGTGCGCGCCAGCAACATGGAGGACTTCCACGACCTCGCGTTCGATCGTCAATTCTTCATTCTTAGATTTCGCTAACATCACCGCCCACATTCCCTTTTGCGCCTCCACAAGAGCGGTTAGCGGCAGCCAAACACCGCGCTTTTCAACCTTGCGAGAGAGTTGCAACGCAACCAGCTCTCCCAGAGGAACGTCGCCACGGGCTTCCATGTCAAATATGGCCGTCACAGTGCGCGAACGCGTTTCAAGATCGCGACGGAGCGCCCTCAATGTGCCCAAGAGGTTTCTGCCGTTTGCTTTAAATTGATAGCGCTCCGAAATTTTCAGCGTGAGGGCGGCTTCAGGCGAAATCCCCACGTGCGCTTCCGGTCGAGTGTTTTCGAGCAGAGTCAAAATTTGAGTGCCGGCGGCGACCACTGCACCCTCATCCAAGGAGCGTGCTGCGACAACGCCATCAAATGGCGCCTTCAGTTCTGACTTACGGATGTCAACATCCAAGGCCTCGATCGCGGCTTCAATCCGCGCAATTCCGGCATCTAACCCAGCCACATTGAATCGTGCTTCGTCGAGACGCTGTTGTGGGCTCCAACCTTTGGCTTTGAGCTGACGCTGTCTCCCCATGGTCAGCTTGGCCAGTTCCCTGCGCGCCATCAGTTCATCTTTACGCGCTATCAGCTCACGTCGGTTGGCGTCGAGCTTGGACGTTTCAAGGCGAGCAATCGTATCTCCTTGGCGCACGTCATCAGCTTCATCAAAAGCGATGTCGACAATCAACCCGCCGCGCTCGAACGCCAAGTGGGTTTGCCTTGCGGCTTTCAATCGTCCAATGAAAGCACGATCCACCGCGTAGTGGTTCGACCAGGTTATGGGCCAAGTTGAGACTCTGATCACTGGATTGGGATCAACCGGCGGTTTTTGCTCCGCCCGCGTCTGGAGAGCTGCGACGCCGACCGCAATAAGAGCAAGCGCGAGCGATGCTGTTAGTGTGACACCGAAGATGCGGGCAGCACGACGAGCCAAGGAATTGAGCCACAGATACGCCTGCTGATCTTTCGGCATTGTCGACCTCCTGGACCCTTGGGACTGGCAATGTTACGATTGCTAACTTAAGTTAGATCAACTAACTTGCCAATAGTGACGGGCGCGCCTCAGTGCAAAAAGTTAGAATCACTAACTTCACAATTTGGTGATTACAATGTGCGAGTGATAGTTTGGTTCATAAGCCAATGGATGAGGCCCCTGTGGGCGACCAGGTTCGGTCCAAGACGAAATACCATCATGGCGATCTGCGGGAATCTCTGATTTCGGCGGCCTATGAACTGGTTTGCGAGAACGGAGCAGAAAACTTCTCTCTGGCAGATGCCTGCCGCTCTGCCGGTGTATCCACTGCTGCGCCCTACAAGCACTTTCGTGATCGAGATGAGATTTTAGAAGAAGTCGCCCAGCGCGGCTTCGATGACCTTGCGGAGCAATCAATGGCAGCTGTTGCGCAAGCCGGACAAGGGACGTTGGCTGGCATTGCAGCCATGGGCCAGGCCTATGTGGCTTTTGCCGTCGAAAACCAAGCTCTGTTTCGACTTATGTTCGGGCGCAGGCCGCAGCCCAAGGATGCGACATTGGCCCTCGAGCAGGGGCGCGCGTGCTTTGGTGGCGTGATCGAGCAAGTGGCACACTATTGCGCCCGAAATGACGTTTCGGGCAATGCGACTGACATCGCTGTCCGTCTTTGGACGTTCGTCCACGGCGCAGCATCCCTTACGATCGATGAGGACTACGTTAAAGTTGTCGACGACTTTGACGTCTACCGGATGGTCCGCGACGCCACGCCATTGCTGCTCAGCGCAAATGGCACGCCGTCCGGCGCCCCCCCCAACCGCGAAAACAGATCGGCCTAACCTCAGGCGGGGCGCGTTGCGTGCGCCATATAGTTTACGCCAGTATCGTCGGCCAGGGACCAAGCGTCTTCCAGAACATTGTAGACCAAACCCGTACTCGAAAAATTTGATAATCCCGCCTGGCTCACATATTCGCTTAGCTCAGCTGGACGAACGAATTGTTCCCACTGATGGGTGCCAGCCGGCAGCCATTGCAAAACGTATTCGGCACCAACGATGGCAAGGAGGTACGACTTGGCCGTTCGATTTATCGTGGACATGACCAAAAGCCCACCCGGTGTTACGAGGCCACTTAGCATAGCCACGAAGTGTCCAGGATCCGGCACGTGCTCAATCACTTCTAGGCATACTACCGCATCGTACACGATGCCGACGCTCGACATCTCCTCGACAGTCGAGGGTTGATAATCGATTGTCAGCCGAGAGGCTGTTGCGTGCAACCGAGCGACCTCAATATTCTCTTCGGACGGATCAATTCCACATACCGATGCACCGAGACGCGCCAGTGGCTCGCTGATCAAGCCCCCACCGCAACCCACATCAAGAATGCGCAGATCGCGAAGCGGGCGCCTGAGGCCCGGTTTCAAATCGAAGTGCCTGATCATGACATCACGAATGTAAGACAATCGGGTCGGACCAATTTGGTGAAGTGGACGAAATGGACCGGCGGGATCCCACCACTGGCTAGCCTGCCGCGAAAATTGATCGACTTGCCCACGGCTTAGATTCAGCACACGTCGTTCAGACTCAGAACGATCCCTCATCTGTGGCTCCCAAGTACCACGCCGGTACGACTCGGCACCGATAGTGGTCAGCGATATCCGATGTCCGAACTCCGATAGCCGGAATCGCGGAACCTTGATATTTTAGAACTTCGGCAACTTCGGCAACTTCGGCAACTTCGGCAACTTCGGCACTTCGGCATTCGGCATTCGGCATTCGGCATTCGGCATTCGTCTTGTTACTTCGATACTTTTAAACATGCGACCAGCAAGTGCGACATTCGGCAGACGACAATTCGCCACGCTGATGCGCTTGGCTGACGCAGAAAGTTGCGAACAAACGATACGCCGCTGCGACCGTCTCGTGACTTCCGCCACCAGGCCCGAGCCCTTCTCGAGTAGCGATCGATACCCTACACTTCAATAGGTGGCCGAGAATGCACAAAGCTCGCTGCGGCGCAGCACGCCGGCGGCGCGACAACCGCCTAGTTGCTAGGCGTGTTCGATCCCGATATGACTACGGTCGAAAATAGAAATCGTCAGCTTCAACAAGTCTTGCGGTCTGAAGAGGCGTGGTGCTGGGGTCGTAAGGGCTGGCGTCACTTTCCGCTCTCGTGCGATCCGCTCTCGTGCGATCCGCTGACATCAACAGGTTAGTCAATGGCACGCGTTGTCATGAAATTTGGCGGGACATCGCTCGCTAGCTTGGATCGCATCCGCAAAGTGGCAACGCACGTGCGGCGCGAATGCGACGCGGGAAATCACGTTGCCATCGTCGTTTCCGCGATGGCTGGCGTCACGAACCAACTCGTAAAGTGGGTTCGCGAAGCATCACCGCTGCACGATGCGCGCGAATACGACGCAGTGGTCGCATCCGGCGAGCAAGTTACGTCCGGGCTTCTGGCCATCATACTGCAATCGATGGGCATCCCGGCTCGCTCCTGGCAAGGGTGGCAAATTCCGATCTTGACGGATCAAGCCCATGGGGCTGCTCGCATTAAGAGCATATCAGGCGATCGCATTCTTGAGCGCTTAAACACCGGCGAAGTAGCAGTTGTCACAGGCTTTCAGGGACTTGATCCAGACCGCAATCGCATTTCGACCCTGGGTCGCGGCGGCTCGGACACCAGTGCTGTCGCTCTGGCTATCGCTCTGAATGCCGACGTCTGCGACATCTACACCGATGTAGACGGAGTCTACACGAGCGATCCGCGCGTGGTGCCAAAGGCCCGTCGCATCTCCCGCATTGCCTACGAGGAAATGCTTGAAATGGCGTCCCTGGGTTCGAAGGTGCTGCAGACGCGGTCAGTCGAACTTGCCATGGTCAACAACATGCGCACGCGGGTCCTGTCCAGTTTCGCTGAAGCCGACAGCATTGCCCCAGTGCAGACAGGGGCGAATTGGGAAGATATCGGCACTATTGTCTGTGATGAGGATGAAATCGTGGAAAGCCAAGTCGTCAGTGGAATCGCCTACGCAAAGGACGAAGCCAAAGTCACGATCCTTCAAGTCGCAGATAAACCCGGAATCGCCGCACGCATTTTTGGACCGCTTGCCGAGGCCAGTATTAATGTCGATATGATTGTCCAAAACCTCTCTTCTGACGGACAACACACAGATATGACATTCACCGTTACAGTGCCTGAACTAGAGCGCACTCTGCGGGTACTCGAACAGGTCAAAGCTGATGTGGGCTTCGCCGACGTCAGTAGCTCCGGTGACGTCGTCAAGGTGTCCGTCATCGGCATCGGAATGCGCTCTCATGCCGGCGTTGCAGCGCAAATGTTCCAGGCGTTGGCTGAGAAAAATATTAATATTCTGGCCATCACAACGTCAGAAATCAAGGTTAGCGTACTGATTGATTCAGCCTATGCCGAACTTGCCGTTCGTACGCTGCATTCGATCTATGGCTTAGATACTGACGAGCCTAAATCTTAGCAAAAGGCCTGCGTCAGCCTCCATTTGATAGACTTGAATACTCAAGCAAAAATGGTGCTGTGAAACTCATCGTTTCCGGGGGGACGGCCGTAATCAAGGCACCCGGTATCGTATAAACTTCGTGGTGGCGAATTGCGATGGTCACGCGCAGAAGCGACGAAAAACTGACAAGCCAGAGCGAGACGGCGCTGCGAATCATTACCCGCCGACTGCGAGAGATCATGGCGGAAGCAGGCGACGGACAGACCCGCCTGGACAAAATTGTGCGCCAAATATCCGGATTAATGGTTGCTGAAGTTTGTTCAATCTACTTTCAGCGCCGGGATGGGACGCTCGAACTCTTCGCGACCGAGGGGCTCAATCCTAGCGCCGTTCACCAGACGCGGATGAAGCGCGGTGAAGGCCTCGTTGGTCGTGCGGTCGAGTTGGCCGCACCCGTCAATGAGCCTGAAGCGCAGAAACATCCAGCATTTTCATTTCGACCAGAAACCGGCGAAGAGGCCTATCATTCGCTCCTGGCAGTACCAATTCTCAGAGGCGGTGTGATCCTGGGTGTGATCGTCATTCAGAACCGGACACCGCGAGAATACTCGGAAGAAGACGTCGAAGTCTTGCAAACCACCGCCATGGTGGTGGCGGAGCATCTGGTCTCTGGCGATGTTGCACGGGCGATGGTCGACGAGGAGATCAACCGGTCATTGGCGGTCACAGTCAAGGGCAATGCCATTTCGGACGGCATCGCTCTCGGGCACGTTGTGCTGCACGAGCCACGCGTCGTTGTTAGCAACCTGCTAGCGGAGGATTCCGAACTCGAGCGCGAACGCCTTAGTCGAGCAATTCGTGATCTGCGAACTAGCATCGACGAAATGCTGTCGCACGAGACCGTTTCCCATGCAGGTGCCCACCGCGATGTTCTGGAAACCTATCGCCTATTTGCAAACGATCGCGGCTGGGTGCGACGCATGCAGGATGCTGTCCAGGATGGACTGACAGCAGAAGCGGCGGTCGAACGTGTTCACAATGCTACCCGGGCCCGCATGCTGCGCCAGAACGACCCGTTTTGGCGAGAGCGTTTGCGGGACCTTGACGATCTATCAGATCGTTTGCTGCGCATTCTCGCGGGTCGGACAACGGCCGCTCTTGAAGATCTCAATCTTCCGGCAGATACCATATTGGTCGCCCGACACATGGGCCCGGCCGAACTACTGGACTACGACAGCAACCGCCTGCGTGGCCTGGTGGTTGAAGAAGCCGGACCGCAAAGCCATGTCGCGATTGTCGCACGCGCGCTCGGCATCGCGGCAGTAGGCGACATCGCCGGATTGCTGGAACGGACCGTGAGCGGAGATGCCATCATAGTCGATGGCGAGGCTGGCGAGATACATATTCGACCATCAAGCGAGATTATCGCTGCGTACAACGACAAAGTTCGATTTCGCGCACGCCGACAAGAGCGATATAAGGCGCTTCGCGAAAAACCGGCCATTACCAAGGACGGCGTCGGCATCAGCCTCAATATGAATGCCGGTCTGATGGCCGATATGGCGCATCTCGTCGAGACAGGAGCAGACGGGATCGGCCTCTTCAGAACCGAACTGCAGTTCATGATTGCATCGACGTTTCCCCGGCTTGAGCAACAGACCAAAACATACCGACAAATTTTGGACGCAGCTTCCGGCAAGCCAGTCGTTTTTCGCGCTCTCGATATCGGAGGTGATAAGGCTTTGCCTTACTTGCGCCAGCCGAAGGAAGACAATCCGGCGATTGGCTGGCGCGCTATCCGCCTTGCTCTCGACAGACCAGCCCTTTTTCGTCTCCAGGTGCGCGCAATGCTTCGGGCTGCGGCGGGCATTGAGCTGCGCTTGATGTTACCCATGGTCAGCACCGCGAGTGAAATCGACCAAGCGAGAGCCCTCATCGAGAGTGAGCGCCAGCGGGCTCAGGGACAAGGCCGGCGCCAACCGGAGCGCTTCCTTCTTGGTGCGATGATTGAAGTGCCAAGCGTTCTCATGGACCTAGATGCCGTCATGAGGCGCGTCGATTTTGTGTCTGTGGGTAGCAACGACCTTCTACAATTCCTATTTGCTGCGGATCGGTCGAATGCACTTGTTGCCGGGCGCTACGATCCGCTATCAATAGGCGCTCTTCGAGCGCTTGCAATGGTCCAGCAAGCTGGTGACCGAAACCGGGTTCCGGTAACCCTCTGCGGAGAGTTTGCTGCACAACCGCTTCAAGCCATGGCACTCATTGGACTCGGATATCGCTCACTTTCGGTTGCCCCGGCATCCATTGGTCCAGTCAAAAGGATGATACTATCCCTCGACCGATCTCGGATATCCGAATATCTGGCGCGTCGACTTGGCTCAGAGGTCACCGGCGATTTGCGGGCAGATCTCCAGAGATTTGCCGAGGCAGACAGCGTCGAAATTTAGCCCCTTGCCCAATACAGCGATCGGTTTAGGAGATCCAGCAAATCGTAGCGAACATGATGAACGCTCTTCCCGAAGAAAAACTTGCCGTAATTGTCGAGCGCTGGACCATGATCCAGCAGGAGATGAACGCAAATCCTGATCAGAAGGCCTTCACCCGATTGTCGAAGGAATTTGCGCATCTCGATCCCATCGTGGCGACGATACACTCTCTGCGTACGACGCAGAATGAGGTTCTTGAGCTTACGGCAATGGCGGACAACAATAGCGATGATGCGGAGATGGCGGAACTAGCCCGGGAAGAGCTCTCGATCCTCGAACCCAAACTGGCCGAACTTCAGCAAGAACTTAAGATCCAGCTGCTTCCGCGCGATGAGGCCGATGCTAGAAACGTCATTGTGGAAGTTCGTGCGGGTACCGGAGGCGACGAGGCCGCGTTATTTGCCGCCGACTTATTTCGGATGTATAGCCGCTACGCCGACCTGAAAAAATGGAAGGTGGAAATCATGACAATCTCGGAAAACGATCTCGGCGGTTACAAGGAAATTACCGCTGCCATCAAAGGCGAAGGTGCATTTGCCCGACTAAAATATGAATCTGGTGTCCATCGGGTTCAACGCGTGCCGGCGACGGAGGCAAGCGGACGCATCCATACTTCAGCAGCAACAGTCGCAGTCCTGCCGGAAGCGGAGGACGTTGACCTCGAATTGCGGCAAGAAGATCTGAGAATAGATACAATGCGAGCCTCCGGAGCCGGCGGTCAACACGTCAACACCACTGATTCGGCCGTTCGCATCACCCACATCCCATCGGGGATAACCGTAATCTCGGCAGAAAAATCGCAGCATCAAAATCGACGGAACGCCATGCAGGTTTTGCGTTCTCGATTGTATGAGCTCGAGCGCGAACGCGCCGCGAATGAGCGCGCCGAACAACGTCGCGATCAGGTCGGTTCTGGCGATCGTTCGCAGCGCATTCGAACCTACAATTTCCCCCAGGGCCGCGCAACCGATCACCGGATCAATTTGACTTTGCACAAGCTCGACCAAATGCTGGATGGAACCGCGCTGGACGACGTAATCGATGCGCTCATCACCGATCACCAGGCAAGCCAGTTGGCGGCGATGGGCGAGAATTCCTAAGGTGTCGGAATTGTCGCAATTGTCGCAATTGTCAGCGGTCTTGGCCGAGGTGCGCGATCAACTCTCTTCAGCGGGAGTTGAATGTCCGGCCCGCGAAGCAAGGCGCTTGATCACTGCCGCCGCCGGAATAGCACCAGAGTCCATTATCGTCTCGCCGAACCAATCGTTGTCCGCCCGCCAGCAGTGTGCGATTCGACACTGGAGCCAGCGCAGGGCGGCGGGCGAGCCCATCTCTCGCCTCTCGGGGATCAGGGAATTTTATGGTCATTCCTTTCGGCTCTCGCGAGACACCCTGGAACCACGGAGCGACAGCGAAACGCTGATAGATGCGACGCTTGAACAAATTGATCGACGACGCGAGCGCGATCACACGTGGCGTATTGTTGACGTTGGCACCGGCACGGGGTGCCTGTTAATTTCACTCTTACTGGAACTACCGCGTGCCACCGGAGTGGGCGTCGACATGTCGCAGGCTGCCCTCGCGGCGGCCGTCGACAATGCTGAGCGGCTCGGAGTAGCAGACCGAAGCGACTGGCGGGTTTCAAACTATCTCGCAGATGTTGATGAGACGTTTGATATTCTAATTTCCAATCCACCCTACATCCCGACCGCACAGATTGCACATCTAGACCGCTCAGTGCGCTTATTCGATCCCCATCTGGCTCTTGATGGTGGCTTGGACGGGCTCGAAGGGTATCGTGCCATTGGTTCTCGGGCTCTTCATGTCGTTCCGTCGGGCTTTATGATCTTTGAAACGGCTGACAATGACCAACACCGTGTCTGCGAGGCGGTTCTCGCAGAGATGGGCTGCGGGAAGGCGCGCATGGTTGGATCACGGCGTGATATGGCAGGTATTGGACGGAGTGTTGCGATTGAGACACTTCCTCTAGGGAAAGACGAAAAAGAGTTGGATTCCTGAAAACAACTGGTTAGAGTGAGGTGTAGGCACATTTGCACATGAGCAATTGTAGAGCGCTCCGCCGCCGCAAGGACATGTGCACGAGAACTGCATCACATCATTGACTGTATGCGTGTGCGATTGGTCGTGTAATTCGATGGAATAGCGACTACTGCCCGGGCTTGATGTGAAAGGCGTGGATCCGGCTTAAGTGGCTTGAGCGTCACGATGAAACACTGATCAGGATAGAGATCGGGATAGCTGAAAACTAGGATTGCCAACTATCTGAACAAATTCTTTGAGTATCCGTCTTACCGGACGTCGAGATCCGGACGGCCCTGTGTGAGGGCAAGTGACAGTGCACTGAAACGTTGACAGTGCGCTGACGCGGTAACGGTGCACTGAAACAATGGCTGTGCACTGACGTCACTGGGCAATGAAAGCGGTATCAGTGAGCTGAAATGGTAGCAGTGCATTGGAGCTGGAGTAGTGCGTTGAAGCTTTGGCAGCACGCTGAGACAGAGTTCTTATTCAACGAACGAGAATGGAGCCTATGAGGCAAGGACAGCAGAATCGACGGGGCCGCGGACGGAACCGCAAGAGCCAAAATCCGCTGACACGAAGTTTTGAGTCGAGCGGACCGGACGTCAAAATCCGGGGCACACCTTCTCACATTGCGGAGAAATACATTTCTATGGCGCGCGATGCCCTATCGTCCGGCGATCCGGTGCTAGCAGAGAATTACCTCCAGCACGCCGAGCATTACAATCGGATCATTATGACGTACCGTGAGCAGCAAATGCCAAATGGCGAAAGCCTGAATGTTGGCACGAACGGTCGACATCGTCACGCGGAGACAGACGACGAAGAGGGCGTTGCGATCGAAGCTGACGAAATTACTGTGCCGGGCCTTGAGCCACAGCCCACAGTTCGAAAGCCGGAAGCCGAGGCCTCAGACGGCGAAGTTGAGCGCCCGCGTCGGCGTCAAGGTGGCAACAGGAGTGGTCAGCGTCGAAGGCGTCAGGATACCAATGGCACCAGCCACAGTGGGGCAAACGGTAGAGATGAACGTCATGCTGAATCCAGTGAAGGTGACCAACCGGTTGCTGAGGCCGCCGCTCAAACTGAGGCGGCTCGCGATGGATTCACGGCGGAAAGCGAGCAACCAGATTTTCTGAAGCGACCAGTCCGAAAGCCGCGTCGACAGAGGGCGGCTGTGGACAACAGCAGCGATGCTCCGGCGGACGAGAGCGCTCCGGCCGAAGACATGGCCGAGTAGCGATTGGCCGAGTAGCGATTGGCTGAGTAGCGATTGGCTGAGCAATCATCGATTGTGGTTCATCAACCACTTAAACGATGCGCGCGGTATAGGACGCGAGGCGCAAGTATTTGCTGCTTGCTCTTAATTGTTTTGTCGGATCGAGATAGCCGACACGTCGCCTGTCGGGAGACTACAGATCAACACTCAGCCGACACAGATCGAGCGAAGTGCCATTGATCTTTTCCAGAGTCCGAGGTCTGGCAGGCATGTAGCTGGCAGGCATGTAGCTCGCTGCCTCACAACTCTGATCCGTGACAGCTAGCTTGGAGTAACCCTGACGGTGTCCCCAACACGAACCTGTCCACTTTTCGAAACCTTGGCATAGACCCCAAAATCCGTATGCCCATGCATGCGCTGCAAAAGGCGGGGAATGTCCATGTCGCGTATCCCCTTCGACGGATTAACATTTGTCGCGTCGCATCGTGACGTTCGATCGATGACACTCAACGCTGCAGATCCAATCTCAATTGTGGCGTCCAACCACTTAAACTCAGCCCACGGATCAAATCCATCCAAATAAATGTTCGCTCGAAACCGCAAGGGATCAATTTTTTTTCCACTTGCAGTCTCGAAATCGCGAACGCTTGCGAGATTGACGATATGCACACACTTCACGGGCACGTCTGAGAAGCTGTGACCCGGGGCAGAAACAACCTGTGGTGCACCGCGCAAACTGAAATTCATGTAAGCGGACATGAATTGCTCTATGATGCGACGGCCCTTTTCGTCATCCAAATTGCCCTCGGCAACAACTTTGCCGTTGCGCAAAATCGTCAATACGCGCGTTGACTCGTCAAATTTTGTCTGAAGAGTGGCAAGGCGTTCGTCTCTCATCAGCACCAGGAAATTGATTTTCGCAAGGTGTCGCGGTGCACTCGGGTCAAATTGACTTGGCCCATTTTCGATTGCGTAGCTGCGGTCGAACGGAAAAGTCTCCCCGACACTTAGCGATACACGATCGAGGACATCCCCAGACAAACCCTTGACTGGATATCGATAAAGCGCCGTGACGCTCGCTTCTTGTGTCTCTGACAAATCAATACCCTTCTTTCAACTCGTCAGCTTAGCCAAACTTCACTTGTTGCATAAACTGTTGCCAATTACTCCATTCACTCCCTTTTCCCAATGCACAGCGATGACCATATACTATGAGCAGGTTGCCGAGTTCGGGATCTGACATTTTGAATGACGGCCAAATCCGTGGCTTCGGAGCGGTGCTGGCTGGTGGAGGAATAGAACATGGACTTTGAACGGTATACGGACCGCGCGAAAGGATTTGTGCAATCGGCACAGTCG
>JBPCWA010000532.1:0-5053 GCA_051009975.1 Hyphomicrobiaceae bacterium | reverse complement strand
GCCTTCTTATTGCGCCGAGACTGGACCAAGACATCCAGCACCTCGCCTTCGCAATCCACGGCCCGCCATAGATACATCGTCTGGCCATTGATCGAGACAAACATCTCATCGAGATGCCAGCGCATGTCGGCAGGTGGATGTGATCTCCTGAGCCTTCTGGCATAGGCCAAGCCGAACTTGATCGACCAGCTGCGGACGGTCTCATACGAAACGTCGATGCCGCGCTCAGCGAGCATGTCTTCGACGTCGCGGAAGCTCAAAGGGAAGCGATAATATAGCCAGACCGCGTGCTGGATGATCTCGACTGCAAAACGGTGGGGCGATAGCTGAGGTTACTCATCGCTCATTGATAGCACAGAGCTCGACACGAGAAGTTGCCGTGACAGTTCCCGCCGCACAGAGCTTTTCATGGCCGGGCTAAAGATACCCACGCGATGGGCCAGAGCAAGACCATGAACTCAAGAACGTTCAACCGCCGATCATCGACGCCAGGAACGAAAACTCGATCTTCTAGCCTGCGCTCGGATCTATTGCGCGAATATTGTTCGCGCGCTGGTCACGACAGCTCGACATTTGGGGCACCACCAGGTTTGTTAGCTGAACCAACAAAATTTTAGATGCCGAATGCGAAAGAAGGGAAACCTGAGATGTCCGATTACAGTCTCGACAACACATGGGATCACGCAAGGCGGCGGCTCGCTCTCCTGGAGAGCCAGCTTGACCCGATCACCCACCGTCGCCTCCAGGCTATCGGACTTGAAGCAGGTTGGCGCTGTCTCGAGGTTGGTGGAGGTGGCGGATCGGTAACTCACTGGCTTTGCGAACAGGTTGGCAGTGGTGGCCATGTACTCGCGACGGATATCGAGCCAACATTGTTAGAACAAGTACAGCATTCGCAGCTCGAAATCCGCCGGCATGATATTCTTAACGACGAGCCACTGCCAGCGGAGTTTGATCTAGTCCACGCACGTTGGTTGTTGCACCATCTTCCTGATCCTGTGAAAGCAATGCGCCGTATGGTCTCCGCCGTCCGTCCGGGCGGGGTCATAATATTCGAGGAGCCCGACTTCTTCCCATATCAAGTCTCAAAGAACGAGGCCTACAAGGCATTCATATCTGAGCTTGCGCGCGTCGCTGTCGCCAGGTCGGGAGGCAACTCCTTTTGGGCACGTCACATGCTGCAAGCGGTCGGTGGGTTGGAGCTGAAAGACGTGGCGGTAGAGGGTGATCAGTTTCTTGTACATGGCGGCGTCGGCTGGGCAGAGTTCTTTTCTTTGACCGCAATGCAGGTTCGCGAGAGCATGGTCACACCTGACGGCGCGTTGAGTGAAGACGCATTCGACGCCGGGATTTCACTGCTCGGCGACCCGGAGTTCATCGAGCTGGGCGCGGCAGGAATTGCCGTGTCTGGGCGAAAGCCGACTTGACCGGTGCGATCAAGTTAACTCACTGGTCGCAACAGCGGTGATCCCATTAGCTGGTCTTCTTCTTCCGCCTTTTGCGGCAGGTCCGATCCCATCGGTATTTCGCTGCGATGGCACAGTATGAGTCATTGCTAGCCGATACGTTGACCTTTTGCGTTGCAGGCTGCGTCGCGCAGCCGCCCAGCAACATTGCTACCAGGATAGCACCCCATATAGCTGTCTGTGACATAACCGAAAGAACTGTTTCGGCAACGAAAGACGGGCCCGCCTAGGGTCTGAGCTTGGTGGGCTCACTCGTGCTCTCTTCGCAAAGCGATCAACCGCCAGGACCACGCAGATTGAAATCAAAGCGTGGGTGTTGTGCTGGCACTAGGGCACACTATCCTCGGCAGTGCCGTTTAAAGCCCGCCTTGGCTGCCAGAATCGGCTTGGGTAAGATTGCATGTCACTGCGTATGATCTGCTGCTCGTACAATTGACCTCTGGTGCTTACTCCGGCATGCCAGCCTTGCGCAGGCCTTCTGTTACAAGATCAATGTGTGCCGGATTCCGGAACGGTAGAATCTCCTCCATGTGACGGATAGTGGCTTCAGGCTTGAGGCGAAGAAGATCCTTCATGACCTCCTGAGCTTCGTCAATCTTGTTCGCTTGACCCAACACGCTCGCTAGCCCGAAGAATGGGCTGAATTCTGCAACCGGCAATCGCACAGCAAGGCGGGCGACGCCCTCCGCTTTATCCAGGTCTCCAGAGCACAGTAAAGCTAACGCCTTGACGACAAGGACAATCCAAAGAATTGGATCGTGGGGACTTAATCGTATCGCACGATCGCTACTTTCAATAGTTGCTGCCCATTGGCCATCGTACAGCAACGCCGTTGCGAGGCCAATGTGGGCATGCGACAAGCTGGGATTGAGCGTTACAGCTGTTTCAAACTCTGCAATTGAAGCATCCAATTCCCTGCGCAGATATAGAATCCGACCAAGCGCAAAATGTGCATCCGCATCGCGCTCATCGGCTGCAACAGCCTGCCGACCTGTCAAAAACGCTTCTTCGAGTGTTGCTGCACGATCGTCGGCATAGCCATGCATGAAGGCGAAATACAGGGAGTGAGTGATCCCGGACAACGGCTGTGAAAATGTCGTGGAAGTCGCCGCCGACTGCCGAAAGAGACGGCGCGCCTCCGCGTTGTCTTTCTTAGTGAAGCGGTAGAGATGCCAAAGGCCGCGCTGGTAACTCTCCCAAGCGTCGAGATTATTGGGTGGCAATCGTTGTGCGCGCTCACGCTCAACCTGGTCAATCTCGGGCCCTATTGCGGCCGCAATCGTTTCGGTGATTTCGTCCTGTAGCTCAAATATATCATTAAGTTCTCTATCGTACCGCTCGGCCCAGATATGACCGCCATTGGTGCCGTCTATGAGCTGCCCGGTCACGCGAACCCGGTTGCCTGCCTTGCGGATACTGCCCTCCAGTACATAGCGCACACCCAATTCGCGCGACACATCTCTTAGGTCGGGCGACTGGCCTTTGTACGCGAAGGTGGAATTACGTGCGATCACGAACAAAGACCGATACCGTGAAAGTGCCGTAATGATGTCCTCGGCCATTCCGTCTGCAAGGAATTCCTGCTCTGGCTCGTTCGACATGTTTTGGAATGGTAGAACGGCGATGGATGGTTTGTCAGGCAGAGTGAGCGGTTCCAGTATTTTCGTGTCTACTGCTCCGTCTTCATGCTTAGATTTCGGTATCAGGCGATAAGATCTGACTGGATAATCCACGCCCTTGATCGATTGATCACCAAGATCTTCAAACGTGGCATCTATCGACTTAGAAATGTGCTCGTGGACATTCTGCGATATGCATATTTCGCCGGGATTGGCGAGCGTTTCCATTCGCGCGGCAACATTGACGCCATTCCCGTAGAGGTCGTCACCTTCGACGATAACGTCGCCAAGACTGATTCCAATCCGCAATCTTACGAGTTGATTGTCCAGCAAGTTGGCATTGACTAGCCACAGCTCTTCTTGAACATCAATCGCGCACTGTACAGCGTCATATGCACTGCCGAATTCAACCAGAGCTCCGTCGCCTGTGAGCTTGAAAGTTCGCCCACGGTGGCGCTCCGTGACGGGCTGGAAAATTTTGGAACGGAGGGCTTTGATGCGGGACAATGTTCCCGCTTCATCAGCTTGCATCATTCGCGTGTAACCCACAATGTCCGAGACGAGTATCGCAGCAAGGCGGCGTTGCAGACGCTCTTCTGTCATTAGTCAGTTATCACTTTCAAGCAAAAGGTCTTGCCGGAGATTAGGCGGTGCGGGGCGACAAGTCTATGTTGCCAGCTCAAACATCGTGGCTTTGTTGTCGGCAATCACGCGTAGTCGGCCGATATTGCTGCCAAACCCGGTGACTACGCTGCGATCGCAGCCCTTGGCGCCCTTTCTCCGGGTGCCGCTCCGCCGCTGACCAAAGGCACGGTGAGTTGCGACCTCAAACCATCTTCTTCGACGAGTTGAACGTCCTGAGCAACTCTCGCGCGATGACCCGGATGCTCGGCTAAACGTGCGCCGACCTGCTAAACTGCCCAGTTCGGCCAACTGCAATGCCTGTCCAAGCCCGAAGGCAGCATTTGCTAGTCGCAAGTGTGCGTGAACCTGCAAGTATCTGAAGAAGGTCTCCGTGCCCTAACTGGCCTAGGCGACCTCGGTTCGCAAGTGTGCGTAAACTTGCAAGTTTCTGAATTAGACCTCGGTTGACGCGACAGGCGACCCGCCGTTGAAATAGCTTCGCTTGCCGGGGGCGGGCGGCCATAGCGCCTACGATATTCAGCCCGAGCACAACTGAGCGCGTTTCTTGCGCGTTCACTACCTGCCGGATAGTTGCTTCTGAAATCGATAGGTTCCGCGCTGAAATCCCGGATCACCCTCTCCACGTCATTGAAAGCCCTAATTCTGACCAGAGCTTTTGCTGCCCAACAGTCTGCCGATAATTCCTGATATCTCGTGCCATTCATATGATTGCGCGAAAAAAGTCCAGCTGCCGATACGTGCCCAAGTCTATGGTGAGCGCATTCGTGAGCGAGCGCAAATATTCTAGAGATCGACCAATTCCCGGCAACTGAACGGTCAATCAAGATAATTCTGCGGCCACGGCGATCTATTGTGGCGTTTGCTTTTTGAGGCGTATGACCTATGAGGACTGGCAGGCCACAAAATTTGTCGTAACCCGCGAACATTTGAGCTTTTGCTGGACCGCTGGCCATCAACGCGACCGCGCAACACATTATCGTTGAAAGACCTCTTGCCACATCACCCCCCCAACTTCCTGAGCCCCGCTTCCGTCCTGAAGTATTCGTGTCAGCGATAATCGCAAAGCGATACATGTCAGTGGTTGCCTCGAAAGAAGCGCTGGACAGGATACGCACACCTATCGAGCGTTACCCACAGCTTCACGGCGACTGGGCGGGTGCTGGGACGCTGGGATAGGGAGCGTCTTAGACGGTGCTGACGTCCACCTCGGCCGTGTGTGATCTGGTCTTTAGTGATTACTGCAATCCGGCTATTCGTAGACCGTCTTGAAAAGACGCGCGGTCTTCCTGCTTCATGAACGCGCCACCGAACAGCTCGACAATG
>JBPCWA010000531.1:0-2529 GCA_051009975.1 Hyphomicrobiaceae bacterium | reverse complement strand
ACTCGGCCTTATCCACACTGAAGCACTTTGCCCGGTAGGCTGGAGTGATTTGAATCAATTAAGTGGTAGTCAGTGGTCAGTGGTCAGTGGTCAGCGGTCAGGTTTCAGGGTTCGTTCTGGTTTCGGTTTTCGTCCTGGCTTTTGCAATAGCGCAACGTCCGCTGCAACCTGTCTCCAAAGTAGGAAGCTCCCGTGGATCAATTTCCAGATCTAGTCCCGGTTGCCCACCACAGACGAAGACGGATTCCTGATCGAGGAGCGCCACATCAATCAGGACCTATACGTTTCTCGGAACAAATGGCGAGACGGAACCCGGTTGAACACCCAATAGCGCTCGGACTTCGGTGACGCTTGCAAGTCGCAATCCGCGCGCCGCCAGTTGCGATACGCCTTTGAGATCGATCCTGTCCGAGCTGGAGAGAAGGACGCAGGCATGTGGATTATCGACAATGCGCTGACCTTGCCATGTCAACGCCCGGGTAACGAGAAGAATCGTTTTCACCACACGCGCGACATTACTATTCAACGCCTTGGCAAAATCGCTGGGGTTTTGAATGGGCCCCTCGAGATCCGCATGCCAAACGGACCGGGCCTTTTCTGTAACGGCCGGCAGCAAGGCGTTCTTGCGCGGGGTGCTTTGCGATCGGGGCATCCGAAATCAACACTGAAGGCCACGACGGCAACTCGCGGGTTTCGTCGAGTGAGACGTCATAGGTTTCTGAGTTGGGCTATGCCCCGAAACTACACTTCGAGGCAATGCTTGTCTGGGTCAACTAGAGCGATGCCTTCGGCCTCTTTTGATTTTTAATCGAGTTTATCAAGACTATAGGCCCGGTCTGATCACTTCGCCTGATTTCAATCGGGCTGGGCAAGAAGTGACCGGCGTACCTCTGCTTTAAAACACGTTAATACGTTAATCCATCGTAAGACGATCAGGCCCTGCAGCCGCAGTCATATTGCTGAAGCAAGATGCCGATCATACTCTTCAACAATGATTGTTGCGATATCGCGGCAGTCGTCTTCTGAGAACGTCAGGGGGATACGGAGATCACAGGTCGTTGACAGAATCTCTTTCGTTTTCGGCAACTCCGGGATCTCGTCCAGATAGGTCCAGGAGTCAAATCGACTCGTAAACGCGTGAGGTTGATCTGCCCCAAACCATTTGATGTCCACGCCGCGCGTGGCACAAGACTTGGTGAAATCCTGAATTCCGCTGAGATCGAGCCCAAGCGCTTGAAATTGTATTGACGAACCGACAAATTCCTCATGCTGTTGCCGGTCGGGCAATACGATGCCGGCTACATCGCTCAGGCCGGTCCGCAGCACAGAATATCGCGCGTTCCATCTGCGGACGTTGTCGTCGAGCAATGGCAATTGGGCTCGGATCAGCGCAGCACGAAGGTTGTCCAACCGAGCGGAGCAGTTGGGACTTTGTAGTCGCGTTTGCTGGAATATTTCCTCGGAAGGAATCGCGCCATGCGTTGCGTAGTTCATATATGAGCCCGAGATCACAACGGCGCGTGATGCGAGGTCGGCGTCATTGGTTGTGAGAAGCCCGCCTTCACCCGAATTGATGTGCTTGTAGGTCTGTGTTGAAAAACACGCCACACGGCCGAAATTGCCGGAGCGCGTGCCTTTCCACTTCGCGCCCATGGTGTGGGCGCAATCTTCAATCAAAGCAATCTGAAACTCTTCGCATATCGCAACTATGGCATCCATATCTGCAATGTGACCACGCATGTGCGAAAGCAATAGGAAGCGTGCATCTGTGGATTTTGCCTTTGCTCTCAGATCATCGACGTCTGTGTGCCATTTTTCATCAATCTCCAGGAGAACCGGTACTCCGCCCGTCGCATGTATTGCACCAGGAACTGGGGCCAAGGTGTACGCATTTGCAAGAACTTTTGTGCCGATTTTGACACCTGCAGCACGCAGCGCGATCTGAATTGCTTGCCCACCTGACGTGACTGCAAGACAATACTGGGATCCCTGCCAGGTGGCATACTCTTCTTCCAAAAGCGTTGCCTCGGAGACCTCTTCTGGGGCTACATTGTAGCGGTGTAGGCGGCCGGATCTCAGTAATTCGCATGCCCGTTCAACCGCGGTCTCCGGTATCGAATCTTGCTGAGTAAAGGACTTCTCAAAGCGCCGTGCCATTTGGCCTCCGCTTGGCGATGGATGAAGCCCATAGATAGCACAGAGTCACGTGCATGATCATGCCACAAATGATATCCTCGAACCCGCCGGTTTTGTTTCCGGTGCTGGCAGGACATATCGTATTTGTGGCCCTTCGCCAGTCGTGCTTGGGAAATTCTCTCCAGTGCGTGCAGGACCTCCAGGACCCGCAGGACCAGCGTGAGTTCACGATGGCAAGTGATCGCTGCCCACTTGGTGCGGGTGCCTTCAAGTTTTCGGAGGGATGCGGAGCTTCATGGTTGGTATCGCAGTTCATGCGAAGGATCGCACCAATTACGAGGATTGGCCTTCGAGGCACTCTCGGTCAATTGCAGTGCGCGCGCCTAGTTTGCC
>JBPCWA010000530.1:0-30857 GCA_051009975.1 Hyphomicrobiaceae bacterium | reverse complement strand
TAATGCTCCAGTTCTTATTTTGTCAGCGCTTGGCGACGTTGATGACCGTGTAAAAGGTCTCAAGGCTGGTGGTGACGACTACCTTACAAAGCCTTTTGCCTTCTCTGAATTATTGGCGCGGATCGAGGCTCTTGCCCGGCGTGCCCAACCTGAAGAAATGGAAACCAGATACGTTGTGGGCGATCTGATCCTCGACCGCCTCTCGAACAAGGTGACTCGTGGTGGTGAGACACTTCTGCTTCAGCCCCGAGAGTTCCGCCTGCTCGAATTTCTGATGAAAAATCAAGGACAGGTCGTCACTCGAACGATGCTGCTTGAAGGTGTGTGGGATTATCACTTCGATCCGCAGACAAATGTCATAGACGTCCACATTTCTCGATTGCGAGCAAAAATAGACAAGAACTTTGAGCGTCAGTTGCTACATACCGTGCGTGGTCGCGGATATATGATTGATGCAGGAACCGGCGGATAAACCGCGGGCCAGCGGACGGCTTGCAACTCTGAGGAAGGTGACGCGCTCGACGAGCTTTCGCTTGACCTCGGCAGTTGTGGCGACACTTGTTCTCGCGGCTCTGATCTGCATCGCCGCGCTCTTTTGGCAAGTCAATGCACTGCTGACGCGGCAGATGGCCAATGATATCGAGCGACGCGTTGCGGCTCTGGGCGCGCTCGCGTCTCGGTCTACGCCCCAGGCCTTTGCGGGTCACATTGCTTTACTGTCCCAAAACGATTCCGCCAATCTGTATCTACTTGTCTCCGAAAAAAACCGCCAACAACCATTGGCGGGCAATCTGCGCCGTTGGCCTAGTACTATTGCAGACGATGGTACTCCCGCCGTATTCACGGCTAACGTTCTTGAAGGTACGCAGCAGCTCGCTATTGGCGTAGGTGTGCGGATTGCAAATAATCGCTCCTTGCTGGTGGCACGCGACGCTGACGTGCTCCGTCAGCTGGGTTATCGATTGTCCTGGTGGTTGCTGTTCGGTTTGTTTGTTGTGGTTATCGTTGGCATAAGTATTGGGCTTTTTGTAAGCCACACGATCTTGGGGCGAATCGGTCAGATCACGGCAACCAGCGAAAGGATTATGGCCGGTCGTCTCGCCGATCGTATACCGAGGGTTGGTAGCGAGGATGAGCTTGATGAATTGGCCGCAAACCTCAACCGGATGCTATCGCGCATTGAGGAACTAATTCTGGGCTTCCGCGAAGTATCTGACAATATAGCTCACGATCTGAAGACCCCCCTGAACCGTTTGCGCAACCGCGCCGAAGAGGCTCTCAACGGGACATGCGGCGAAACAGATTACCGCCAAAGCTTGGAGCGCATCCTCGATGAGGCAGACGATCTGATCCGAACGTTTAACGCGTTACTGCAGGTCGCCCGTTTAGAGGCCGGTGCCAACCAAGAGTCTCTCACTGAGTTTGATTTGGCGCATCTCGCGCGCGATATTGCCGATTTCTATGCTCCCGTCGCCGAAGAGAGCGGTGGGCAACTGATTGCAACTCAGTCGAGACCGGTGCCGTTGGTGGCCAATCGCCAACTCGTCAGCCAGGCGTTGACGAACTTGATTGAGAATGCTCTGAAGTACGGTGGACGCGTTTCAACTGGCTGTCCAGAGACGCAAACCGTCGATATTCAAGTCGATGTCTTCAACAGTGAAGATGAGAAGGAAATTGTCCTAGCAGTCGCGGATCACGGTCGAGGAATTCAGCCGGACGACAGAGAGCGAGCAATAAAACGCTTCGGGCGCTTGGACAGTAGCCGTTCACAACCTGGAACGGGACTAGGACTTAGTCTTGTGGCGGCTGTGATGCGCCTCCATCGGGGGCGAATTGTTCTTGGAGACAACATGCCCGGGCTGATCGTCACATTGCATTTTCCAGCACCGCGGTGACGTCGGTATTTATAAAGTGCTAAATTGAGATTGAGTGAGATTGATTGAGATTGATCGAGATCGATTGAAATCGAGATTGCTAGTGATCAGTCTCGATGTCAGCAGGAGAACCAACAATGGCACTGGTTTCCGGGCGCTCTTTGGCCGACCGGCTGCAATTGCCAAATGCCGGGCTGGGCCAAACTATTCGAGGCCGTCTTTGGGAGGACCTCGAGGCCGCATCGAGAGCCGATGAGGCCGACAGCCTATTGAAGGATGCGCTGGAAGGCGCGCTCAAGCGCTTGCAGGTACTTGCGCTTCTGCAACGTCTGGAGGACGGATCGCCTTACCTCACAGGACTAGTCCGCCGCGATCCCTTCCGATTCGCTCGACTTCTCGATGGGGCACCCGAAGAACTTCTTGAGCAGCTCTTATTGAGATTTCAGAATCAAGCTCAGAGCGCCCGAGATATCCGCGAGTTGATGGTGATCTTACGCCAACTCAAGGGCGAAGGGGCCCTTCTCACTGCCATCGCCGACATCGGCAACGTTTGGCAGATCATGACGGTGACGCATGCTCTGACAAGAATTGCTGACGCAGCGGTGTCGCAGACTGTTCGGTTTCTATTCCGTCGTGCTGCAGAGAACAACCAATGGCTAGACGAGGCTGTCGAAGATCCGGCCGCTAATTCAGGATACTTTGTGCTGGCGATGGGTAAGCACGGGGCCTTCGAACTCAACTATTCTAGCGACATAGATCTCATCGTCTTCTACGACGCAAGCAAGGCCCGCCTCTCCCAATTGGACGAAATGCAATCATTCTATGTGCGCCTGACAAGAGACCTGGTTAAGTGCCTGTCAGAGCAGACGGCTGATGGTTTTGTTTTTCGTACGGATCTGCGGCTACGACCCGATCCGGGAGCAACCCAGGTGGCGATGTCGACAGGGGCGGCATTGCACTATTACGAGGGTGTTGGTCAGAACTGGGAGCGTGCGGCGATGATCAAGGCGCGGCCCGTGGCTGGGGATCTCGCTTCAGGGCAGGATTTTCTCCAAGATCTGGAACCGTTCATATGGCGCAAGTATCTTGACTATGCGGCCATTGCGGATATCCACGCAATGAAACGTCAAATCCACATCCATCGCGGTTTTGGCGAAATTGCCGTGGCCGGACACGATATCAAGGTCGGACGCGGTGGAATTCGTGAGATTGAGTTTTTCGCACAGACGCAGCAATTGATTGCTGGTGGGCGACAACCAGCATTGCGCTTGCGCGAGACGTTGTCCGTTTTAGGGAAGCTTGCCGAGCGCGGATGGATCGAAAAGAGCACAAGCCTTGAACTAGAAGAAGCGTACTGCTTCTTGCGTTGGCTGGAACACCGTATTCAGATGGTGGCAGATCAGCAGACGCATCGCATACCGTCTGAGCAGCAAGCGCTAAAAAAGCTCGCGCAATTTGCAGGCTTTTCCGGTGAGGAGGAAATGTCGCGTGAAGTGCGCAAGCACCTTGAAACGGTTCAGAGACACTATTCCGTCTTGTTTGAAGATACTCCGCAGCTCAGCGCCGCGATCGATAATCTTGTGTTCACCGGTGAGGACGATGATCCTGGGACACTTGAGGCTCTTGCAAAAATGGGTTATCAGCGCCCCTCGCAGGTGATCGCTACTATCCGCTCCTGGCACCGTGGTCGCTACCCGGCAGTGCGATCTGAAAAAGTGAGGGAGCGACTGACCAATGCGCAACCACACCTTATCGAAGCGCTATCGGATACTGTCGATCCTGACGCAGCCCTCATCGGTTTTGACCGCTTCTTAAGCCGCCTCCCAGCTGGCATACAGCTTTTCTCTCTCCTCAATGCACGCCCAGAACTCTTGCGGCTTATGGCGACAATAATGGGTAGTGCTCCGCGGTTGGCCGGCATATTGAGTCGTCGACCGAGATTGTTTGACGCTGTATTGGACCCGCGCATTATAGGTTCCACACCACAATCCGAAGAAATTGAAGAAATCATTACCAGCGAGCTGGCCGGCGCCCCGTCCTTCGAGGACGTTCTCGACCGCGCTCGGGTGATTGGCGGCGAACAGGTGTTTCTTGTGGGTGCCCGTATCCTTACCGGGGTTGTGACAGCTGGCGTCGCGGGCAGTACTTTTGCACTCCTCGCCGAGGCCCTAATCAGGCAACTGCATGCAACTGTCGAACGCAATTTTTTGGAGCAGAATGGTTGGGTAGACGGCGGTTGTTTGGCCGTCGTCGCACTTGGAAAACTCGGTGGTCGGGAGATGACAGCGTCTTCTGATCTGGATCTCATAACAGTTTACGACTTCGCGCCCGGAACCACGGCATCAGTGGGGCCTCGTCCTATTGCGCCAAGCCAGTACTATTCCCGCGTCACTCAACGTTTGATCAGTGCGTTGTCCGCGCAGACTCGTGAAGGGTTGCTTTACGAAGTCGACATGCGGTTGAGGCCTTCTGGCCAACAGGGCCCGTTAGCAACACAATTTTCCAGTTTTGTTGCCTATCAGAACACGCAGGCTTGGACATGGGAGCAGATGGCACTGACTCGGGCTAGAGTCGTTTCGGGCCCTGTAGAGCTCAAGCAGCGGATCGAGGCGGCCATTCGAGAGTCGCTTACGCAAAAGCGCGATCGCGATGCGACAGTCGAAGCGGTGCGAGAGATGCGCGCGCGGATTGCAAAGGAGAAAGGTACGGAAGATATTTGGGACTTGAAGCAAGTCCGGGGTGGTTTGGTCGACATTGAATTCGCCACTCAATTCCTGCAGCTAGTCCACGCTTCAGACGAACCGGCTATACTTGATCAGAACACTCACACTGCACTGACTAAATTGGGTGAGGCTGATCTCCTTGACCGACGCCGGACACGGGTACTTTTGGATACGCTCGATTTAATTCAGGAACTCGGCCAGGTCACCCGCCTGTGTTTCGAGGGCCCGTTTGATCCCCAACGGGCGCCGAATGGGCTGAAGGAACTCATCGCGAAAACAGTTGGGGAGGCAACTCTTGACGACGTTGAAAGGCGGCTAAAGCAGGCATTGGCAGCTGCTTCAACCGTTTACGCCGAGATTTTAGACTGATTTTCATGAGTTGAGCAGCGACGGATCTGATGACCTCCCACCGTTGTGTCGCTAAGCCGGGCGAGCATCCCCCGATAAAGAAGGAGACACACATGGTGAGCAAAAGAGTTTGGATCGTTGCAGGCGTATTGGTCGTGGGGGCCGGTTTAACGGCTGCCGCCGCCCACAGCTACCGCGACCGCGATCGACACAGCGGTGGCCATTTCGAAGATGGCGGTCCCGTACCGGGAGAACATCACGGCCGGTGGCTGCGTGGAGCCCTCTCGAAGAGCGACTACGATGCGCAAACACGCGCGCGATTTGCCCAGATGGATGCGGACAGCGACGGGACGGTTTCAGCAGATGAAGCCAAGGCACGGGTCGAGCAGCGCATGGGGCGGGACCGTCGATGGCGGCGGCGTGGAGAGCGCAAGGCTCAGCGGATGATCCGCCGGTTCGACACCGACAAGGATGGGAAAGTTACGCGGAGTGAGTTCAACGCCCGTGTTGGCGAGCGTTTTGAACGCGGCGACCTCGATGGCGACGGCAGCATCACTGATCAAGATCTTCCCCCTCTCCTGCGCGATCGTGGTGTGCTAAGCGGAAGAGTAGAGCTGCCGCGGTCGCATGGTCATGGTTTTCGTCGCGGCCGTGCTGCGCATCGGATTTTGCGATTCGTTCAGGGCGCAGACGCCAACGGAGATGGCGCGATTACTCTGGAAGAGGCGAGCGTTGCAGCAGGCGAGCGATTTGATCGGTTTGACCGAAATGACGATGGGGTCGTCGATCGAGCCGATTTTGATGCTCTGAAGAACGAGATACTAGACTATCGCGTGCGACGAATGTTGCATCGCTTCGGTGTGGGTAGCGATGGTTTATTGACGAGAGATCAGTTTGCAAAGTTTCGTGACGATCGCTTTGCGCGCCTGGACTACAACAACGATGGTGAGCTTTCGCAAGATGAACTGTTCTACGGTCATCGTCGGCATTGGGGTAAGCGCGGCGCTCGACACAAGCATCGGGGGCGCCACCATAAAAACGGTTCACCACGCAGCCCAGGTAACGAAGGCCAGGAAGGGCGAGACGGCCGCCGCTTATAAGGGCCAATGTGCCAGTGGTGGGGCGATCAGCGATGGCGCTGCCCAGGAAAAGAATAGTGGCCGCTCCGCCAGATCGGCCACTGCAAGCACTGCGGGCTCCAACCGGACTTACGGCAGGCGGTATGGCAGGGGATGAAGCAGCGTTGGTGGCCGAGGCCGGGGCGGGAAACGCGCTGGCATTTAGGGCGCTGATCGAGCGCCATATGCAGCCAGTGTATTTGACGGCGCGGAGGTTGTTGCGGGATGAGGCCGATGCAGAGGATGCAGCACAAGAAGCATTTTTGCGATTGTGGCGTTCGGCAGGAGCACTCGAAATTGGGCCTAGTGGCGTCCTGCCATGGCTCAAGCGAGTGACGTCAAATATTGCTATTGATAGGTTGAGAGCCGCTCGAAGACTTGAGGTCACCGACGAGGTGCCCGAACAGGAGAGTCAACCGACGCAGCTTTCTGAGCTTGTTGCGCGGGATGCGGCTGCGCGCGTAGATGCGGCATTGCGAACCTTGCCGGATCGCCAACGGGCCGCGCTGACGCTGTTTCATTACCAAGGAATGAGCCAGCGTGAAGTTGCCGATTGTCTGGATGTGTCGGAGGAGGCACTCGAATCACTTTTGGCGCGTGCGCGTCGCAAAATGAAGGGCTTGCTAGCCGAGGAATGGCGCGACCTGCTCTCCGGTACAGGACTGACTTAGGCAAAGCGGGTGAGGATTGTTATGTTGGAGAACTCTGAAGAGCGTGATGAGAGGATGGCCCGCCTGATTGCAGTTTTGGAGTCATACGGTGGCGACACAACGCGATGGCCAGTTGCAGACCGGGACCGTCTCGAGCCATTTGCCAAAGATGACTTGGAGGCGCGCGAACTCGTTTCACGCGAGCGTGGATTTGATTGCCTTCTGGATTCTGTAAACGACGGTTCCGGTACGCGGCTGGCTGTGGGTGATCGCCTGACTGGGCGGGTCATGGCTGCAGTGAGCGATGAACCGCCACACAGATTCGAGGTATTTGAGCAGGCCGACCACAATGTCATCGATCTCAAGGCCAGGCGCGGGTTGGCTGGATCGATTGCTCCAATTGACAGAGGTCATCGTTGGCTGCCCGCGGCCGCGTTGGCGGCTTGCCTTGTACTCGGCGTATTCGTAGGAGCGGCAGGCTATCTAGAGACGACGGCTTCCAGTCTGACGGAATTGACAGGGCTTGACGGACCAGTGACCGAGACCGTTCTGCTGGATGACGGGTTCGGTCCGCTCGAAGAGGACTATTTATGACCGACGCTCCGACACAATCGGGCGCTCCTATTCGGCGTGCGCCCCGCTGGCTATGGATTGGCTTCTTCTTATCGCTCGCGGTCAATCTGTTGGTCATTGGTGCTGCTGCGGGTGCGATTTGGCATTTCAAGAGGTCTGAAAAATTGCGTCAAGTCGGAGCTCCACGTCACTTCGGGGCCTTTTTGTGGCGGCTGCCGTCGGACCGTCGTCAGGCATTTCGAAAGATGATCCGCAAGCGACGTCCGGAATTGCGGCCGTTTCGAGAGGACGTTCGTGCCGCTCGCAGAGAGGCTGCGGGGGTACTGCGACAGGAGCCATTCGATCGTGAGGCATTCTTGGCGGCTAACAAAAAATTCGCGGAAGCGCGGGCGCGATTGCGCAGCGCCGAGGCTGAATTTTTCCCTCGGATCGTCGAGATGATGACCGCGGAGGAACGCCGCGAATTTTTAGATTGGCGTGAACACCATCGTCGTCGCTGGCGTCGACGCGACGCATCTGACAACGAGTGAAATAGCCGCAATAATAGCAAATTGCACGCCACAGGCGCAAATCAATAGCCGCAAGGCACGATCGATGTCGGCCGGTTCTGCAGACTGCCGCCCGGACTTGTTCATCCATGTGTCTTCGATGACTTTGCCCTCGTAGCTGCGCGGCCCAGCGAGGGCAAGACCAAGCGCGCCGGCCATGGCGGCTTCAGGCCATCCGGCGTTGGGTGAGCGGTGGTCGTAGGCGTCTCGCGCCATGGCTTGCAATGCACTGGACGTCGATCCTCCTGCAAAGGCTGCGGCTATAGCAATGATCAAACCGGATGAGCGAGACGGAAAGACGTTGATTATATCGTCCAGGCGCGCAGATCCCCATCCGAATGCTGCGTGGCGTGGTGTTCGATGCCCGACCATGCTGTCGGCGGTGTTGATGATCTTGTAGCAGATTATACCTGGCAGACCTGCGATGAGGTACCAAAAGGCCGGTGCGACGACCCCATCGGAAAAGTTCTCTGCAGCGCTCTCGATGCTGGCGCGGCAAATGCCGGCCGAGTCGAGACTATCGGGATCGCGGCCGACGATCATGGCGACGCTGCGCCTAGCGCCATCGAGCCCGTTGTCCTTGAATGCGTGGCTGACCTGGGCGACGTGCTGATAGAGGCTACGCTGCGCGAGCAGAGCAGCAACGACGACGACCTCTAGGAAGATGCCTATCGGATAGAGTCGCGCCATGCCAGCAATGGCAAGCCCAGTGCCTATTGAGGCTGCAACGAGAAACGCCAACATTGCCATTCCCCAATTGCGTCTGAGTTTCTCTGACTGTTTTGGTCGATTGAAACAAAGGTCAAATCTCTCGATGGTGCGTCCCATGATCACGACGGGATGGGGAAAGCTGCGCCATAGCCAGTCGGGATCGCCGACAACTGCATCCAGTGCCAGCGCCAATAGGAGAAGAACGGGAGTCCACTCGTAAAAAAGCATCAGTCGGAACTACATAGATCGGGTACACCTGTTAGTGCATTTGACAGGCGCCTTAAATTTTCCTCACAGCCTGGAAGACCGCAGCGAAGCCATGTGCAATGATTTTCGAACGCGCGCGTCGGCACGCCTTCGCTCGCAAGGTGTTTTTGGATAGATGTGGCCCCGCGGGGCGGATCGCAACGTCCGCAGCCCAGAGCTCTGAGATGTCTCTGCATTCGCGAAGATCCCGTGCCGTACGCTGCCGCCGCCAGCAGATAGCATGTTCGGAGTATGTTGGGCCGAGAGCTCGGACTTTAGCCCCTGTGCGCAATTGAGGAAGCAACTGGATCAAACTTTGGGTCCCAGGGGCCGCAACAACGGCGCCAGATTCTGGGACGCCATAGGCTGTCCGTGCCGCCGCCAACAAGTTAACCATTGCCGCGGTCTGCGGCAAGCGTCGCCAGGTCGAGATCGGAAACTCGGGGATCGGACAGGGCTCAGGTGCAATGCCTATCGATAGATCCAGCCAACTATCATTGGTCAGACCGCGCTGCTTGCGCGATACCAAAATATCTCCGCCATGCTTCATCATCTTCTCTGATGTCACAATGCTGCGGGTTTCATCAATGGATTTCTCAATCGAGGACGAGTCAACCGATGCTCGCCAGTCGTGCCCCGTTGTCGCAATCAAGCTCGATTGATGGCCCTATCCAAGCGAAGGACGGCATGCTAGCTCTAGTATCTGGCACCGTCGGAAGTCCCGCATCGGGGGCAGGCATTGCTCAGTCTGGTCTCCGTCTGCGAGCGATGACCGATAGGCGAAACCGGGATGCATACCGCAACGGGACGAATTGCAAAATGACTGAAAAAATCGGAATTATGGTGTGTGGCCACGGGTCGCGATCGCAGGCGGCGGTGGATGAATTTTCGGTCGTTGCAAAAGAGCTCGATAGCCGGTTTGCAAATTGGCCTGTCTCTTATGGATATCTCGAGTTCGCGGATCCGGTCATTCGTGCTGGTTTAGATGATCTGAGGGCGCGAGGGATTGAGCGCGTTCTGGCAGTGCCGGGCATGCTATTCGCGGCTGCCCACGCTAAGAACGATATTCCATCTGTTCTAAATAGCTATGAGGCGGAAACCGGCATTCGCGTTGACTACGGTCGCGAACTCGGTGTTGACCCCAAAATGATCAAGGCGGCGGCCGATAGAATTCAAGCCGCGCTTGACGAGGCCAACGAGGAGCTCGGCCTTGTCGAAAATCATGACGTTTGTTTAGTTGTTATTGGCCGCGGCGCATCAGACCCGGACGCCAACGCCAATGTCTCCAAGATAGCAAGACTGTTGTGGGAAGGATTTGGGTTTGGCTGGTGCGAAGTCGGATACTCGGGTGTGACTTTTCCGCTCGTGGAGCCCTGTCTGACGCACGTTACTCGATTGGGTTACAAGCGCGTTGTTGTTTTCCCATATTTCTTATTCACGGGTATTCTCATAGATCGGATCTATGGTTTCACCGATGTGGTGGCAGCACGAAACCCCCATATCCAATTTGTTAAGGCAAGCTATCTCAGCGATCATCCGCTGGTAATCGACACGTTCGCGGAACGCGTGCGTGAGATTCTGGATGGCCAGAACGCAATGAATTGCGGCATGTGCAAGTATCGCACCCAGATTCTAGGTTTTGAGCGTGAAGTCGGCACGCCGCAAGAAAGCCATCACCATCACGTAGAAGGGATGGGTGCCGGCGCGCCAGGATCGCAAGTTGCCGACTGCGAACTTTGCGACACTTTTTGTACTGGTAAGTGCCGCCTTGTCGGAGACAGCACCCCGGGGCAAAACCACGATCACGATCACGATCACGATCATCCCCATCACCATCACCATGTGGAATATCCGCATGCCAACCATCCGCACGGTCCGCGCAGCGTGTTGGACAAGTGAGATGCTTCGATATGTCGTTCACCTACCTGCGCGATCCCAAATTGATCTATCAAGAATCTTTCGCAACCATCCGGCGTGAAACAGACTTGTCGGCTCTTGCTGCCGACGAAGCTGCTATGGCGACGCGCGTCATTCATGCGTGCGGTATGCCCGACATAGTTCCGGACTTAGTCTTTGGCGGGGCAGTGGCAGACGCCACCCGAAAGGCCCTGACTTCCGGACAATCAATCTTCACCGACGTGGAGATGGTGCGCCATGGTCTCAGGCGGTCGGCCATGCCCGCCGAATGTGAAGTCTCATGCACATTGAACGACCCGCAGACCCTGAAATTGGCCAATGAACTTGCAACGACGCGATCGGCCGCCGCTGTTCATTTTTGGCACGAGAAACTGGCCGGAGCAGTTGTCATCATTGGGAACGCACCGACAGCACTGTTCGCGCTGCTTGAGCTGATCGATCGCGGAGCACCGCGCCCGGCGGCGCTGTTTGCCTTCCCCGTGGGCTTCGTGGGCGCGATCGAGGCAAAAGCGGAACTTATTCGGGATCCACGTGGACTAGCATTCGCGACGCTAGCAGGGCGCCGCGGAGGAAGTGCGATCGCGGCAGCTGCGTTCAATGCCGTTCTCGATGGAGCGGGCGAACAATGAGTGTGTGGCTCACGATTGTTGGCTGCGGATTGGGCGGTCGTGAAGAGTTGAGCGCTAAAGCAAAGGCGACGCTTGAAAAGGCCGAGGTTGTTGCCGGATCAGAACGGCTACTCAATATCTATCAGATTCCGGCAGAGCGCCGATTTGTCTGGACAGTTCCATTCACTGCCGGGGTCAACTATGTCGTAAGTCGTCGAGGTCGCCCGACGGTCGTTTTGGCGACAGGAGATCCGATGCATTTCGGCGTGGGTGCGACCCTTGCATCGGTCGTTTCATCAAACGAAATGTGCGTTCTGTCGGCGCCATCGGCCTTCAGTCTTGCTGCCGCCCGATTGGGCTGGCCGTTGCAGGACGCGACTTGTTTGTCTCTGCACGGTCGGCCATTGGAAGGCCTCTACGCTGAACTGGGGCCGGGCGCGCTCCTTCTAATCTTGACGAGCGACGGTCAAGCACCTGCAGCCATAATGGAATTGCTGACCAAGGCTGGTTATGGCCATAGCCGCGTCGTAGTTTTGGAGAATCTTGGTGGCCACAACGAGGCGCGTTATGACATCGTTGCTGCTGACCAATCGGGCACAGAATATGCCGACCTCAACGTTCTCGCAATTACGTGCGTCAGCGACCCGGACCAACAGTATTTCCCGGCTATTCCGGGCTTGCCGGACACGGCATTCTTGCACGATGGTCAGCTGACCAAACGCGAGATCCGTGCGGTGACGTTGGCTGGATTGATGCCAACTCATGGCCAACGTCTATGGGATGTTGGCGCTGGGTGCGGGTCGGTAGCCATCGAGTGGCTGCGGGCGGCAGCGCGGAGTGCTGCAGTGGCGTTTGAACGCGAAGAAGATCGCTGCGCCATGATAGAGCAAAACGCCCTTGGATTGGGAGTTCCGCGGCTGGCCGTCGTAAAAGGAGAAGTACCAATCAGTCTTGTTGGGCAGCCGCCACCGGATGCCATATTTCACGGAGGGGCGGTATCCAACGACAGCGTATTCGAAGCCTGCTGGCGTATGTTGTTGTCCGGTGGCAGATTAGTGGCCAATGCAGTGACGTTGGAAGGCGAAACTGCGCTGGCCCGTCGGCATGCGGAGTTTGGTGGTGAGCTCATTCGGATGTCTGTGGCGCGATCGGTCGCTCTGGGTCGACTGCGTGGCATGCAACCGAGTATGGATGTAACGCAATGGCGAGTACTAAAACCGTGACCGGCGGGCAAGGGCGCGCTCGTCTCTCCGTCATCGGCGTGGGGCCGGGAGATCCCGACTTGCTTACTTTAAAGGCCGTGCGTCTTATCAAGATGGCAGATGTAGTCGCCTATCCGCGAACGTCTGGGGGGGAAACCCGTGCTAGAAAGACGGCCGCGAACTTGATCACGCCGCTCCACGAAGAGTTTCCTTTCGAGTTGCCTATGTCCACCGATCCGGCGCCGGCACAGGCTGCCTACGATGCGGCAGCGAAGCGCATTGCAAACTATCTCGCTGCAGCGCGATCAGTGGCATTGTTGTGTGAAGGGGACCCACTTTTTTATGGCAGTGCAGCTCATCTTTGCGCTCGGCTAGCTCCAAAGCATGCAACTGACATCGTGCCGGGCGTCACGTCTCTCACTGCAGCGGCAGCAGAAGCACGGCTACCACTTGCAACGCGCAACGACGTTCTGAAAGTACTGCCCGCAACACTTGAGTCGGAGGTTCTTGCGCGTGAGCTAGCTGAGTGCAATTCGGCAGCTATAATCAAAGTCGGCAGGCACATTCGTCGGATTCGTGAAATCGTTGCGGAGGCGGGTCTCATCGACAGCGCGTATTTCGTCAGCAGCGCAACTTGCGATGAGCAATCGGTTGTCCCGCTGCGCGACATCAACGTTGGTGCAGCTCCCAACGTCTACTTCTCAATAATTTTGATCGCACGGAGGGCGGTTTCATGAACCAATCTCCCAATTCAAAAGTCGTATGCCCGGTGATTGTTGTCCTTAGTGCTAGCGGTTGGTCGACGGCGGAATCGTTAGCTGCTGCACTGCCGGACGCAGTGATTCACGGTTACGAACCGCGATTGCCGGGCGCGCCATTCACGTTTCCAAATGTTGTTGCGCACGTGCAAAAGCTGTATCGGGCTGGACATCCCATTGTTGGGGTCCTTGCCAGCGCTATTCTGATCCGAGCCGTCGCGGGCGTTCTGAACGATAAGATGGCTGAGCCACCTCTCATTGCTGTGGCCGAAGACGGATCTTCTGTCGTACCGCTTCTTGGCGGGCATCGCGGTGCCAACGCAATTGCCGAAAAAATTGCATCTGCATTGTCGGTCCGCGCGTCGATCACCACTGCTAGCGATATCCGGCTTGGAGTTGCCCTAGATCAACCGCCTTCAGGTTGGATATTAGCTAATCCGGAACATGTTAAGTCCGTTACGTCTTTGCTACTATCAGGTGCAACGGCTCAGATCGACCCGGGACTCGATTGGCTTGGAACAGCAAACATTTATCGGTCTGCGGACCCTGGCGTTCGCCTGTTAGCGGGCATTGAAACGCAATCTGGAGATTCACGAACTCTGATTTACCATCCCAAACGCGTTGTGATTGGTGTCGGTTCAGATCGCGGCTGTCCCGCACAGGAGCTGATCGAATTAGTCGGTTCTGTTCTTGAGGAGCAATGCATCGCGTCCGCTGCTGTTTCGTGCGTTGTATCGCTGGAACGAAAGGCCGACGAGGCCGCCGTTCATCGTTTGGCGGATCACATGAAGGCGCCAGCAAGATTTTTGCCGATAGACGCTATTGAAGCCGTGGCAAATCTAATTCCCAATCCATCAACTGTTGTTATGCGTGAAGTTGGTATCCCGGGCGTGGCTGAAGGTGCAGCGCTTGCGGCAAGTGGCGCTAGCAAGCTCCGAGCTGAAAAGACCAAGTCGGCGCGCGCAACTTGTGCGATTGCGGTTTCGGATCAGATTATTGACCCAAAAGAAGTCGGACGTGCCCGTGGGCGTTTGTCGGTTGTCGGTATCGGTCCGGGGGGGCCCAATTGGAGGAGTGGAGAAGCGTTAGCATTGCTTGCAGCCGCCGACGACTGGGTTGGCTACGACCTCTACCTTGATCTCATCGGTGATTTGAAGACAGATCAGATAGTCCACAGTTTTCCCTTGGGCGCTGAGGAAGCACGTGTGCTGCATGCTTTGGAGCTGGCCGGGTCAGGACGCGACGTGGCGCTAGTCTGCTCTGGAGATGCCGGAATCTATGCAATGGCTGCGCTGGTGTTCGAACTATGCGCGTTGGAGGGTGTTGAGAGCAAATTGAGTGATGGGGCGCGGCGTTGCGAAATTGTCGTAGCGCCAGGTATTTCGGCAATCCAGGCCGCCGCGGCAAGATTGGGTGCACCTATCGGACACGACTTTTGTTGCATATCGCTATCCGATTTGCTCACGCCTTGGTCTGTTATCGAACAACGCGTCTCGGCCGCTGCTAGCGGCGATTTTGTAGTGGCCTTCTACAATCCACGGTCGCGACGCAGGACGGATCAGTTAACGCGGTCTATTGCCATTCTTGCTGCGCACCGACCTGCAACGACGCCGGTCATCGTTGCTACTCGATTGGGCCGGCCTGGCGAGCATCTCACTGTCTCGACATTGGCTGACTTCGATCCAACGGTTGTCGACATGTTGTCACTTGTGCTCGTTGGTGCGTCTACGACCGAACAGTGGCGTGGCGGGGATGGAAGAAATTGGGTTTTCACGCCTCGAGGCTACGCTGTCAAACGCCAGATTGGGGACAAATTGGAAACTGTCGCCAAACGGGAGACCGCGAAATGACCGTCCACTTTATCGGTGCGGGGCCCGGGGCCGCCGATCTAATTACAGTGCGTGGGCTGCGTCTTATAGAGAGCTGTCCCGTCTGTTTGTATGCGGGTTCACTGGTGCCAAGGGAAATTGTAGATGCGGCCCCGGACTGCGCACGCATCGTTGACACAGCGCCTTTGACCTTGGATCAGATCATTGAGGAGTTTTCCAAGGCGGAGGCGGTTGGTCATGACGTTGCGCGCGTCCACTCCGGTGATCCTTCTATCTATGGCGCTGTCGCCGAGCAAATGCGCCGCTTGGACGCGCTTGGAATTGGTTACGATGTAACACCAGGAGTGCCCGCATTTGCCGGTGCCGCCGCAGCGCTCAAAACGGAACTCACCCTGCCTGAAATTTCACAAACGGTGATTGTCACTCGTACGGCCATGAAGGCATCCCAGATGCCGCTCGGAGAGGATCTCGCGACGCTCGGCCGCTCCGGAGCGACGCTCGCGATCCATCTCTCTATTCGCAATCTCAAACGGATTCAGAGAGAACTCATTCCATTCTACGGCGAAAATTGCCCGACCATCGTAGTCTATCGCGCGACGTGGCCGGATCAGCGGGTCATCCGAGCTACACTCGCAGATATCGGGTCAAAGGTTCGCGAGGCAAAGATTACTAGAACCGCACTTATTCTTATTGGGCGTGCGTTTGCCCAAGAGCAGAATTTCCGCGAGTCCGCGCTCTATGATGCCGATCACTCACACTTACTGCGTAATCGCAAGACAACTCAACTACTTCGATAAGGAAGCTGACTCAAAATCTGATCAACACTTTCGGCATCAGCCTTCGGATGGGCTGGACGTGCGATCATTATAACGGGAAGCCTGGCCATGCGCGCGGCTACAAGTTTTGTATCGACAATCGCTCCGCCGGAGTTTTTTGCGACAACGATACCGATTTTGTGCTCTGACAATAGTGACGTTTCATCCTCGACGGTGAATGGTGGACGAGCGAGAATAGTACGCACATGTGGCGGTATCCGTATGCCAAGCGGTTCGATAGTGCGTGCGAACAGTGTCACATCGGTGCGCGCAAACAGCGCCGCGAGGTTGCGGTGGCCGATGGCAAGCAACGCCCGCGTTCCAGGCGGCAACAACGTTGCAGCATGCGGGACATCCGCTGCATTGATCCATGTATCGCCGGGTTTTGGGCTCCAAGGTGGACGGCAGAGACTTAGGTATCGGCGCGCTGTATGCCGCGCAGCCGACCGCGCGTTGGCGGATATGACTGTGGCGAAAGGATGCGTCGCGTCAACGATCGTATCGACATTTCGGCTTTCGATGAAGTCGATCAGACCTTTAGTGCCACCGAACCCTCCGATCCGAGTTGCTCCGAGGATTGTCTGCGCCTGTCTTGTGAGACCTGCAAGAGACAGCGTGACGGACCATTGCGGATCATTGACCAGTATAGCAGCTATTTTGCGCGCTTCTATAGTGCCACCGAGGATCAATAAATTTTGCTGTTGGCGTCTATGTGAGGACATGCGATTGCGGCGATTTTGCTATGATTGCCCCGATGCGGTTAACAATGACCGTTTCAGCGAAAATTGGCGCGTCACGCAACGTCGTTACAATTGTTCGTCGCGCACCATCAGCGATTTCGCTGGCTATATCTATCCCGTTGTCTTGACACAGAGACAAGACTTGCGCGGCGGTATTCGCGGAGCGAATTGTTCCACAAAGCGAGGTGCTAGCTCCGTTTTCAGCTGCTCTCAGGGCCAGCCAATCAAAGTCAACTTGACTTCGTCCCGAGTGCAAATCAAGAAAGCCCCGTGCAAGCTTGCTCATCTTGGCGAAGCCACCTGCTACCACAAGATTGGGGATCGGGTGCCGACGCAGGTATTTCAGCATACCTCCGACGAAATCCCCCATATCAATCATAGCAATGTCATCGAGTGCATAGGCGGCCCGAGCGGCGGCTTCGGATGTCGAACCGGTTGCGCCGACAATTCGATCGAGCCCGTTGGCCCGGGCGACGTCGATCCCGCGATGAATGGAATGTATCCACGCGGAGCAGGAATAGGGATGGACAACTCCGGTTGTCCCGAGAATGGAGATGCCCCCAAGGATGCCCAGGCGTGGGTTCCAGGTCCTGCGAGCGAGATCCTCCCCTCCCGGCACCGAGATTTCGATTTGTACATCTGTCGCCCTGCCATGTCGTTCAGCTGCCTCAGCAATTGCAGCGCGCATCAGTTGCCGTGGGACTGGGTTAATGGCTGGTTCGCCGACCTCCAGAGCCAAACCGGGCAGTGTTATAGTACCAACGCCCTTTCCCGCAACGAACTGGATACCGCTTCCTCTGGGCAAGATACGAAGCGTTGCGACAATGAGTGCGCCATGCGTAACGTCAGGATCATCCCCTGCATCTTTCACGATGCCGGTACGTGCCCAATCATCGTGGCACTCCTCGAGAGCCAGTGCAAAGGCGGGATTCTCACCCTTGGGCAAAGTAATTTCAACTGGATCGGGCGCAGTGCCCGTAACCAAGAGCTCGTACGCCGCTTTTGTCGCCGCAGTTGCACAGGCGCCGGTAGTCCATCCGCGCCGCAGCATCGTGGTGTCGGCATTCTTTCGTCGTCCCACCATAGGCAGCGGCATAGCAAAACAGTCGCTCTGGTCAAGGTCGGTGCGTTTAATCGGGGGCTCTAATGACTTTGCTCAATGAGACGCTCAGATACTCTGTCATGGATCGACCGGAAGGGGCAACCGGCTTCGCTCGGCTCGATGATGAGGCGTTTCCGGATTTTGCGCCTGGTTCGGTTTGGCTTGCTGGCTCAGGGCCTGGCGCGCCTGGACTGCTAACGCTACTCGCCTATCACGCACTGCAATCCGCCGATGTCATTGTCTACGATGCTTTGGTCAACTGTGCGATCTTAAGATGGGCACGACCTGCCGCAACCCGCTGCTACGCCGGAAAAAGAGGCGGGAAACCCTCATACAAGCAACGCGACATTTCGGAGAGGTTGATCGAACTCGCAAGGGCGGGGCATCGCGTGCTACGTCTCAAAGGCGGTGATCCTTTGATTTTCGGCCGCGGTGGAGAAGAGTGTCAGGCCCTCTCAAGGGCAGGTATTCCGTTTCGCATTGTTCCGGGTATATCTTCTGGTGTCGGAGGTCTCGCCTATGCCGGTATTCCGGTAACCCATCGAGACATCAATCATAGCGTCATTTTTCTGACGGGACACGACGCGTCCGGGAACGTACCTGCCAGTGTGAATTGGAATGCGGTAGCAACAGCAGCTCCTGTACTGGTGATGTACATGGCGGTGAAGAACCTTCCTGATATTGCGTCGCAATTATTGTCCAACGGGCGCCAACGAGAGGATCCTGTGGCCGTCGTTAGCCAAGCGACTTTGCCAGAGCAGCAAATTGTCGAAACAACGCTCGGCACCGTAGGTGACCTGGCCGCTTCGGGTCGGCTTGTAACTCCATCAATTATCGTGGTCGGTCGAGTCGCGTCTCTTCGGGATCAATTGGACTGGTTCGTTGACGAATTGAAGGCGCAGCCTCTTGGCTAGCATGGGAAACAACGGTGGTCTCGTCATCGCGGCGCCGCATTCAGGCTCAGGTAAAACGACGGTGACGGTCGGCATAGTCGCGGCTTTGCGGGCCCGGGGCCTCAGTGTGGGCGTTGCTAAGTGCGGACCAGACTACATTGATCCCAAATTTCTTGAAGCTGCTGCAGGTAGGCCCTGCGCTACGCTTGATCCATGGGCGATGTCGACAGGGACGTTGTCTCGTCGGTACGCGACTTTGGCGCGCGATGTCGATGTCGTTGTTGTTGAGGGCGCGATGGGGCTGTTCGACGGCGCAGCCAGTGGAGGTGGTGCAACGGCCGACCTGGCTTCCGATCTAGGGTTGCCTGTCGTTTTGCTTGTCGATGCGAGTCGCCAGTCTCAGTCGATCGCTGCGTTGGTTCATGGGTTCTCGACGTTTCGAGATGACGTGGAAGTCGCTGGCGCGATTGCGACACGGATTGGCAGCGCACGACATGGCGAGATTGTTGCTCAGAGCTTGGGCGCACTTCCAGTCGCCTATTTGGGAGCTTTGCCGCATGTCTCAGGGCTGAAGGTCGCATCGCGCCACCTGGGACTCGTGCAAGCGTCTGAGCACAATCAAATTGAGGACTTGATTGCTGAGGCGCGCCGAGCAGTCTCTCACGGTGTCGATTTGGAGCAGCTGATGAGGATCGCGGGCGGCATTCGACAGATGAGCGATGGTCGACCAATGTGCGATGACGGCAAAGCGCTGATGCCGATCGGTCAGCGAATAGCGCTCGCTCAAGATGTCGCCTTCGGATTTACTTATCCGCATGTATTGGATGACTGGCGGCGCGCGGGCGCCGAGATCCTTCCGTTTTCTCCCCTGAACGATGATGCGCCGCATTCGACCTGCGACGCAATTTTTCTACCAGGCGGCTACCCGGAATTGTACGCTGCTCGATTGTCGACAGCTCATTGCTTTGCCGCAGGCGTGCGTGCTGCGGCGGCTCGTCGCGCTGCCATCTACGGAGAGTGCGGAGGATACATGGTTTTGGGCAAGGGCCTTGTGGACTCCGACGGTCAATTTCATCGCATGCTTGGTCTGCTCGGTCACACCACGACTTTCGAGAAGCCTGTTCGGCATCTCGGTTATCGCATCATGAAAACGTGCGGCGATGTTCCGCTACCGGCGCAACTTCGCGGTCACGAGTTTCACTACTCGACTCTGTTGGAGCCAGGCAAAGATTTGCCACTCTTCAGTGTCTGCGATAGCAATGGTGCGTCAATAGGATACACTGGGGGACGGCGAGGGAGCGTATTTGGCTCCTATCTTCACATCGTTAACGCTTGGATCGACTAGATTGCAATTCTCATTGGTTTAAAGCGCATCTTTCACTTGGAGAGGCGCACCCGAAGTTATCCCGCGCGATAACGACGGCTTTCAAGATTTTGGCCGGGCTCGGCTCGAACAATGGCTCCAAGCATGCAGGCATTCTCCCCAGAGGGACGCGACGCCAGTTCATCGCGGGCCCAGGCAGCCCTCAAGAGCTTGCGCGCGATTGTTCTTTCAAAAGGCCAATTGCTTTTGGCGTTGAGGGGTTATGTTGCAAAGCGAAAGTGCATCACGTCGCCATCTTGAACAATGTAGTCCTTTCCCTCCAGGCGCATCTTCCCGGCCTCTTTCGCGCCGTTTTCCCCGTCGAATGAAACGAAGTCGTCGTAGGTGATTGTCTCTGCTCGGATGAAGCCGCGCTCGAAGTCAGAATGAATGACGCCAGCTGCCTGTGGTGCTCTCGTGCCGATCCGCACAGTCCAGGCCCGCGCCTCCTTGGGCCCGACAGTGAAATAAGTCAACAATTGCAGAAGATCATAACCAGCTCGGATCAACCGATTGAGACCAGGTTCTTTCAACCCGAGGCTTTGTAGGAATTCGAAGCGCTCTTCGCTCGCTAGGCCAGCCAATTCGGCTTCAATTTTGGCTGAAATGACGACGCACCCAGCCCCTTCCTCTTCGGCCCGTTGAGCAACGGCCTCCGAATATGCATTGCCATCGACCGCGGCTTCTTCTTCGATATTGCATACGTAAAGAATGGGCTTCGCGGTCAGCAGTTGCAAATTTCGCCAAGCCATCTGCTCATTGCGGTCGACGCTGGCGTGGCGCGCGGGCTTTCCCTGGCGAAGCAAATCCAATGCCTTGTCAATCTGTGAAAGTGTTACCTTCGCTTCCTTGTCATTGCCCTTGGCCTTTTTTTCGATGGTAAGCCGGCGCTTTTCGAGGCTTTCTAGGTCCGCTAGCATGAGCTCAGTCTCGACCGTGTCAGCATCAGATGTTGGATCGATGCGGCCATCAACGTGCGCGACGTCGTCGTCCTCGAAGCATCTCAAGACATAGGCTATCGCGTCGACCTCCCGAATGTGTGCGAGGAACTGGTTGCCTAAGCCTTCGCCTTTCGAGGCACCACGGACGAGGCCAGCAATATCGACGAACGTGAGCCGAGTTGGTATGACTTCAGCGGACTTTGCAATCAAAGAGAGCTTTTCCAAGCGCGGATCGGGAACTGGCACGTCGCCAACGTTTGGCTCGATCGTGCAGAACGGGTAGTTTGCCGCGTCTGCCGTGGCGGTTTGTGTTAGGGCGTTGAAGAGGGTGGATTTACCGACATTCGGCAACCCAACGATCCCGCATCTAAATCCCATGTGTCACTCGCAAGTTAAGGCTGTGGCTGTGTCGTGACCAAAGTTGCGGAGTTCTAGTCGTAGTGGTGTGCTTCCACAGACGGTCGGCGGATGGAGCTTGGCTAAAATGTCGAGTAGGCGTCTCTAGCCCGCTCCCTTGCTTCTTGAGAACCACGTTTTTAGGCGCTCGGTTAATGTGGCCAGTGACGTGGTTTTGGCTGCAGGTGCCTCCTGAGATGCAGAGTGGACGTCGTTGGAACCAACAGCGCCCTTCTTAATGCGCCGAGAGGGTTTTTGGGCAGGTGGTTTGGAGGAGCGACGTGCTAACTCCATTTGAGTTGGGGCCGAGCGTCTGCCGGCGTCACGGCTGTCACCGGAAGTCGCGCTCTTGTCAGCTCGTCCTCCAGGGGAACGCGGTGGCGATTGGTTGCGTTCGCTCTTCGAACCAGCGTCCGAATGGGCTTCTGCGTCTCGAATGATCCGAGCAATGTCCGATTGAAATCGCCCGGTCTCGCCGGCGGCGAGCCTATCTGAAGATTGTGCAACTGCTTGCAGCACAGGTTCGAGCCATTTGGCGTCGGCTTTGTTGAAGTCCTGCAGGACGTGTTTTGAAACTTTGCTTTTGTCGCCAGGGTGGCCTACTCCTATGCGCACCCGGGTGAAGTCTGGACCCATATGCGATGAGATTGATCGCAGTCCCCTATTGCCGGCAATTCCGCCGCCAACTTTGACACGCAACTTGCCTGGTGCCAGATCAATTTCGTCATGGAAGACATAGATGTTGTCGACCGCGATTTTGAGATAGGTGGCAGCTTCGTGAACGGCACGTCCCACGTCGTTGTAGTAGGTCTCCGGTTTGAGCAGCAGAACCCGTTCTTCACCCAGTTGGCCTTCGCTGACAAGTCCGTGAAAGCGTTTTCTCCAGTTGCCGAAACCGGCGTCGATTGCGATGCGCTCGAGCGTCATGAATCCGATGTTGTGGCGGTTTCGGGCGTGTTTAGAGCCAGGGTTACCAAGACCGACGAAGAGCTTCATTGTGCGCCCGATATTTCTTTTGGTGTTGATGCTGACGTTATTGGATGCTGACGTTAATTGAAGCGGACGTTGTTCGATGCAGATGATATTCGAGACAAGCGCTACCCAGCACAAACATTGGGCGTTGAGGTGCCTTTATATCATTGCTGATACATCATGGTGCCTGCGTCCGTCGCCAGCACCCGGTCGCTCAAGAAGCGCTTCTGTCTGAAACGCCTCTTGTCATCAACGGCATTCACTATCTGCCAAATCGCTAGGTTGTTTCTCCCTCACCGGCACCATCTTCCTCTGTGCTCTCCTCGGAATCTGACCTCGCTGCGGCGGAGCCCGCGATCGACAATACTGTAAAATCGCGATCTGTGATTGTTGGCGTCACGTTTTCCGGTAACTTAACGGAGGAGATGTGGATGGAAGTTCCAATCTCGACGCCGTCAAGATCAACCTTGAGATTCTCTGGAATGGCCTCTGCCGGACAAAGGACCTCGACTTCCCGACGGACGATGTTTAGGACTCCGCCCCGCTTCATTCCTGGGGACTTGTCTTCATTGATTATGGCAACTGGGACCAGGACGCGAATGCGTCCATCGCCCCCTACACGCTGAAAATCGACATGTATTGGTAGATCCTTGACGGGATCGAATTGCACGTCACGTGTAAGCGCGCGGATGGCTTGACCGTCGACTTGGATGTCAAAGACGTTAGAAATGAATTCACCGCGCTTGAGAAACTTCAACAGCTCGTAGTAGTCGAGCGCGATTGTTTGTGGCTCTTTCTTGTCGCCGTAAATGACAGCGGGCACTCTTCCTTCACGACGCACGGCCCGGGCGGCCCCCTTACCAGCCCGCGGGCGCGCCGTAGCCTGGATCTCCTGGATCCCTGATTCAGCCATGGCTCTCTCCGTTAATATGCGGGCCAACTTACCAGCCCGTTACCCAACCGCGCCTCCAAGGGTGTGCGGTGGTTAAGTCATTCATGAAGACGGGCTTATAATCGTTGCAGCCGACTAGCGCAAACGGTTTTAGTGTGGACAGTGCCAGTGCCAGTGCCAGTGCCAGGTCAGTGTCAGTGTCAGTGTCAGTGTCAGTGTGAAGGTTTGTCCTGGTGGCTATGGTTGGGCGGGAGCGGCGTCAGGTTGTCAGCCCGGCCTACACTATCCGTAGCTGGACGAAGTACCAGGCGGGACTACCGAAACCTGCGTGTCTTCGATTGCACAACCTATCCTCAGCATGCAGATGAAAGTCCGATGCCCTATTCGGTTATGAGTGGGCGCGAGGACTATAATCGTGCTCAATTTCCGGGCTCTGCGCTTCTAGATCTGTGAGCGGATCTATCGGATCGTGCCAGCCCATTCCGGTTTACAATGCTGCCGCTTGACGGGTTGACCCGGCGACTTGCCGTCCACGGCATCGGCAGTGGCATGCGTATCGTCCTTTGCAGCCGCGAAAACATGCAGTGGGCAACGCGCATTTGGTGGATGTTGCGTGCTGTTGGAATTGACGAAGTCGCGCTGCTAGATGGGGGGAGAAATGGGCGGCCGATCACTTGCCCCCCGCTTGGCCGTCTTCGACAATTCAATGAGCGAATGGGCAAAAGATCCCAACCTACCAATCGAAACCGGTTAGATCACCGACTCACTCAATAAAAGAGACTGGAGACGCTTTCCTCGCGGCTGGTTCGCGCGATTGCTTCGCCGATCAACGGGGCAATGGAGAGGATACGGATGTTCGACGTATTAGCGACATCCTTGGTGGGCTCGATGGAGTCGGTGACAACGAGGGACCGCAGATCCGATTGTTGGATCCGCGCACAGGCGCCGCCCGACAGGACACCATGCGTTATATAGGCCATCACCTCTTTGGCCCCTTGTTCGAGAAGAGCATTTGCGGCATTGACCAATGTCCCGCCCGAATCGACGATATCGTCCACCAACACGCAGGTCTTGCCCGCAACGTGCCCCACCACGTTCATCACTTCGCTTTCGCCAGGTCGCTCGCGACGCTTGTCGCAGATTGCGATAGGAGCATCGATCCGTTTTGCGAGGCCGCGAGCTCGAACCACGCCGCCGACATCCGGCGAGACCACGCAGATATTGCTGAGCTCAAAATTTTCCTTGATGTCCCTAACCATGACGGGCGCTGCGAAGAGATTATCTGTCGGAATGTCAAAGAAGCCTTGGATCTGTCCAGCGTGGAGATCCATAGTCATGACGCGGTCAGCGCCCGCGCGTTCGATCAGATTTGCAACCAGTTTGGCGGAAATGGCCGTCCGTCCACCAACTTTTCGATCCTGACGCGCGTATCCGTAGTAAGGAATGACGGCCGTTATTCGCCGCGCAGAAGCGCGCTTCAATGCGTCAATGAGAATCAAAAGTTCCATTAACGTATCGTTGGCAGGAAATGACGTGGACTGCACAACGAATGCGTCTGCGCCACGCACGTTTTCCTGGATCTCGACGAATACTTCCATATCTGCAAATCGACGGCATTTTGAGCTTGTTAATGGGGCGTCGAGATGCGCGCTAATCGACTCAGCTAGCGGTTTATTGCTATTGCCGGCAACTAATTTAATCCGCAATGACTTACCATCACCGCTGCTGCGTTGACCGTGATCGTCCATTGCGCCTTCGCCTATCGTCAACTGATATCGCGCGGCTTCTAACAATTCCGCCCGGGCGTGTAAACGACCCGGGCGATAATTCGTTATAGAACTGACACGTATGTGGCAGGATTTTTCGTTGACTTCTCTCGTGGCCACTAACGCGATGCAGTTTTCCGCGGTAGCAGCCTAACGATACCTTGCGAGGCAGCTGCAGCTGCAGCTGCAGCGGTCCCTCCCCATTGACCATTGAGAGAACCGGCCGGAATCTCATTCTTCTGCGATACTGTCCCGAGCTTTGTCCCCGTAGGGCTCTTGACGACCCAATCGATACTGATGGGTTGTTTTCCGCCATTCGCGGCGCCCATAACCACGGTACCCTCAACGCGGTGAGCCGTGGTGGTAGCTCCTCCGCTCGCGATCGCAATGCCGGTCTGCTGCAGCTGGCGGCGTAAGGCACTGGCCAGTGCCGTCGAGCCGTCGCCCGGCGCGCCGACGACGCGCGGTACCACTACGCTGAGTGATTTGGACGATATGCCAGCGGTCGAACTGGCGGGTCGAGCCGGTCTATTTTGCGTCGCCGCTGTTCGGCTTACAGAAGAGTTGGACTGAGAAGCAGCAGGGCCCGTAGGGCGCGGCAGCCAGGCACTAAGCGATGTGGTCGTCTTGGAAGCAATGCGTTGCATTGTGGCGGCCGAAACCCCGCCCCAAGGATCCGAGGATTTGCTTGGCACGACCTCCTCGCCGGTGATGCGATGCACCCGAACGTTCGATGGATTGGTGACATCCCATATATAAGAGACCTTGGTCGACGCACCTTCTCGCGCAGCAACGATATAACCACGAAGTGTATAATCACTCTGTTGGCCAGACGCTGATGCTACGCGCACGCCGCTCTTCTGCAGTTCGCTCGTGAGTTGTTGAGCCAAACCCGTTGCGACACCTGAAGGTGGACCAATTAATGGTGCCACGCTCACAACGCGCCGACCGGGTTGAACCGCCAAACTTGACGTAGTTGTTGCAGGTGTTGCCGCGGTCTCCCCAAGACCGGACAGTAGACTACCGCCATTTGAGCATCCAGCGATGCCCACGATTATGGCTGCACAGGTCGCGAACGCTGTTAGACCTTGCACGCTTCGCGCCGCAGCAGAATGGATGGTCGTCACAGCGACGTCCCCCTCTCATTGTCCCGCTGTTTTCCGGCGGCCGACGTACCTACCTTGCGGCCAAAGTATCCAAACCGGTACTCCAAATCATGGTGTAACGACTGCATCGATCGCCGTCTAGACGCAAATCCGCCCGATCCCCGCGATCCCATGCTGCGCGCCACCAACCTACTACAGATTCTGTGGATATTGCCTCTAAGCCACGACAATGGCAGAGATTTGGCGGCCGTAATCGCGTTCGTCGCGATGGGTTGTGCGTCTGAAACTGAAAAATAACGAATCGTCAGCCAGCGTGCACCGTTGAAGAACCTCAACGCGGGCAACTCCCGAGGTTCTAAGTTTTGCAGCGCAGTAGCCCACTAAATCGAAGTGCGGCCGGCCAGTTGTGAGATTGCTTCGGAAAAATCGCCGATTGGCGGCGTCGCGGCGAAGAAACTGGTCGCGGAATTCCGGGCCTACTTCATAGTTGTCTTGGCTGATCGTAGGGCCGATAGCTGCTCGAATGCGCTCCCGTTGTGCTCCCACGGTGAGCATGGTCGCAATCGTCGACTCAAGTATGCCAGAGATCGCTCCGCGCCAGCCGGCGTGAGCAGCTGCGACGACTAGTGCGTCCGGATCTGCCAACAACACCGGTGTGCAGTCAGCAGTCAATGCTCCAACGGCAACACCGGGAGTATTGGTAACTAGAGCGTCTGCTTTCGGCAGTGCGCCGCCTATAAATGGGCTGTCCACGACAACGGCTTTGTTTCCGTGGACTTGATAGGCGGTAATAACGCCATTTGAGTGGGCGCCGAGATGATCTGCAACGCGTTTGCGATTTTCAAGGACATTGTCGCGATCATCATCTGAGCCCAGACCGCAATTCAGTGATCCGTAGACGTCGCTCGAAACACCACCTTCGCGGGTAAAAAAACCATGCCGAATACCCGCATCCGGAGATATTGCGCCGGAGGTCAAGATCGTTCCCTCGATCATATTCGTCTCCGCTTTTGTGCCAATTGCTGCTCCACGCACGTCGAAGCAATGGCGTCAATGGGACAAGGACAGCGCTGGAAGCGGTGGACATCGCGTATTGCGCAAGCCAACAACCTTAAAGCGTGTACCCATACCGTTCGGTGCGATCAATCGGTGGGTTGCGATTTCCAACTCGCCGGCGCGGTCTGGGTTCGACGACATTAGTCGTGATGTCCGCTCAACGATCCCCAGCCGACCTAGAAACTCAGCCTGGGTAGTAGGTCCGTCAACGATCAAGTTGGCCTGATGAGCAGTGGCGCTGACGGCGTTGAAATCCACATGCGCGGTCAGATCGGCCTCACCCGGAGACGTGAGTGGATGTTCGCTGGCATGCTTGCGAACCGCCTGCAGAGTGTCGCCATGCTCGCCATTGACGAAGCCGTAGTCAATAAACAGCGCCGCCATTGGGCCTCGCGCTCCTAAGGTGCGAAGCGCCGGTATGATCGCCTCACTGATCGCCGGACACTCTTCGTATGTCGCACCGTCATTACAAGGCCTTGGTGCCGTCTCCGACGGAACTGTTGCCTCCTGTGCGATACCAAATTGCAATCTACCCTTCGCATCCAGCTCGATTGTTCGTTTGTGCCACGCTCCGTTTATTGCCACAAATTGTTGAACGCCGAGCGAATCCAAAAATTCATTGGCTATCAATAATATTGGATCTTGTTTTTTCTGCGATCCCTCTGCGAACGCTTGCAAATCTGGCCAATGCAGCGCCTCCACCTCCTGGATCCGCATCTGCTCTTTCTGGACCTCTTGCAGAGTCGAATTTGTTTCGACAAGGTGTACCCGCAGTGCCGGTCGCAGTCCTGGCACGGTCCGCATTGCTCGAATTGCGTCGGCCATCAATGTTCCGCGACCTGGGCCCAATTCAACAAGATCGATGGTTGATGGCGCACCGATCTGCAGCCAAACCGCTGCGGTCCAGAGGCCCAGCAGTTCTCCGAAAACTTGGCTGATTTCCGGCGCGGTAACAAAGTCCGCCGATCTACCAATTGCCGGTTGCCTTCTGTAATATCCAAATTCCGGATCCAAGAGGCACGTGTGGATGAACGCGCTGACCTCCATTGGACCGCGTTCGCGGATACGTTGTTGCAATAATCTGGCCAGAGGTGTCAGGCGTCGTTGCGTGTTGTCGTAGATCATTGGTGGTGCGGCAAATCAAACGGGTATGCGAGACTGTGATGATCGAATAAACCAAATACCCAAAAGTATCATAGGAATTGAATAGGCGATGCCAGGCGTCAAGCCACCAACCGAAAGCGCATGTTGCTGGTCATATTGACGAAACAGTTCACAGAACGACCGTGCAGCGCCATAACCAAGTAAGAACCACCCGGTGATGATCCCTGGCGTTTGCAATGCTCCTTGCCGGTGCGAAAGAAGCCTCAGGACAATAAACAACAGGAGGCCTTCAAATGCCGCCTCATAGAGTTGGCTTGGGTGGCGGGGTACGGCAGCCCCATTGTCATCTGTGATTACTGCTTCTGGAAAGACCATGGCCCATGGCATATTTGTGGGTCGACCAAAGAGCTCGCCGTTGATGAAGTTCGCAATCCGACCAAAGAACAACCCAATCGGAACAGCGGCGGCACATGCATCCATCGTACTGAAAACATTGGACTGGTTGCGCTTGGCGAACGCCCAGATCGCGAGGCCGCAACCAAGGAGTGCGCCATGAAAAGCCATGCCTCCTTTCCAAATCGCAAAGATTTCCAGCGGGTCGGATAGATAGGTGCCTGGCTCATAGAAAAGGACAAAGCCAAGGCGGCCGCCAAGAACGACGCCGACCGCCATATAGATCAGTAGGTCATCACTTTTCTGCGTTGCAAAGGGCGCCCGCCCTCCCGGCCAAAGGCGTGGTGTTGCGACCAATTGGCGAATATAAAGCCAGCCGAGCAGCAGCCCTGTCATATAGGCGAGGCCATACCATCGAATTTCGAAAGGCCCGATATCGAGGGCAACAGGATCGATATTTGGAAACGGCAAAACCAACGGATGCATATCGCCTCGCAATTTGGCCCCTAAGAGTGTCAATTGCCGACGTTGTCGAGATCAAGTTGGTTCTGTCAAGGATGTTGGAGCTCTGCATGGGGACATCTCTGACGGAGACAAGCGGACATTTGATTTTGTTTGCTTCTGTCGATCGCGTTTGCATGCCAGGTTTGAGCTTCAGACCTGGCTCGAACATCGCGACCTGTCTCCCGCCTTCCGCACAGGGAGGTCAATCGCTGGTTTCTTCGGTCTTCAACGGACAAGCGCTGAATTAAATCAAGATCTATGTTGCTACGCGCTTGTCCTAGTTCACGCAATAGGCTTTGTGTGCGATGTAGCCACCCTAATTCCGCTTCCCCTTGCGTGTGTGCTTCCGATCTTCTTCTGCGATGCTTTCGGCATCTGCATCGAAGAGGATGCGTTCGGTGCCAGAAAGCGCGACAAAACGTTTTCCTTTGGCACGGCCGATCAACGTGAGATTTGCCTTGCGAGCTAGATCGACGCCCCAAGCTGTAAATCCGGATCTCGAAATTAATACGGGGATCCCCATTTTGACGGTCTTGATGACCATTTCGGACGTCAGGCGTCCCGTCGTATAAAACAATTTGTCTTCCGGTATGATCCGATTGAGGAACATGTAGCCGGCAATCTTGTCAACAGCGTTGTGCCGACCCACGTCTTCCATGTACACAAGCGGTTGATTGTTCTGGCAAAGCACACAGCCGTGAATGGCACCAGCTTTCAAGTAGAGGCTTGGTGAAAGGTTGATTTTTTTAGAAAGGGCGTAGATCCAGGATGTCTTGAGCCGTGCGTCGGGCGACAAAGACGTGCGATCGAAATCTTCCATTATGTCGCCGAATATGGTGCCTTGTGCGCATCCGGAAGTGCGAATGCGTTTCTTTAGCTTCTCCTCATAATCTGTTTCGCGGGCTGTGCGGACAACGATCGTTTCGATATCCGGCTCGTAGTCGATCCCGATAATCTCGTCGTCGGGCCGCAACATATTCTGATTGAGCAAATAGCCGACCGCCAAGAGGTCAGGGTGATCGCCGATTGTCATCATGGTCACGATCTCACGAGCGTTCAGGTAGAGGGTGAGCGGCCGCTCGTTTACGACGGCCGTTTCGATTGTCTGGCCATTGTGGTCGAGGCCTGTGACGACAGTTGAGAGCGCCGGATCGTCGGGATCAGGGCGGACTTCGAACTCTTCCATGATGTTCCATCTATCTTTTGGCGTACTGTAGATCTCTCGATCTGCTGTTCGTCACGTGCCATAGTATGCGTCAGAATGACTGTCTTGGACTGGCGATCAATCTTCAACATCCATATATGTGGCCGGCGGGCCATGGTCGACAAGCCTGTGCTCTTGGAGGCCATCTATAAGGAGACTTAACAAATGCCCCCGACTAAGGACCAAGTCCGCGAGGCACTCAAACGCGTCAAGGGGCCTGATCTTGAAAGCAATATAGTTGATCTCGGACTCGTGTCAGAGGTCCTCATACGCGACAACAAAGTCTATTTTTCGATTACAATAGATCCGCATCGAGCCGAAGAGTTGGAGCCGCTGCGTCAGGCGGCCGCCAAGGTTGTGGGCGAACTCGATGATGTCGCGAGCGTCACCGCGGTTTTGACGGCCGACGCGAATTCTGAGACGCAACGGGCTGCCACGGGCACCAGGCGCGGTGCGCCGCAGCAGCAGACCAACGGACAGCCGGCTCATCCAAGCCCTCCAGAGC
>JBPCWA010000529.1:0-3491 GCA_051009975.1 Hyphomicrobiaceae bacterium | reverse complement strand
CAATTGAAACGTGCATATGAAACATGGCTGTCCCCGGAAAACTTCGATAGGCATGGTCGTCAGCTCAATTCGTTGTCACATTTGCGGGACACTTAGCCCTGAGTTGCGACGCGTTCCTACCTACGCTCCCAACATATGCCACCTCATCTTACCGGTGCATTCTGCAAGTGTGCCAATCCTCCTTCGGAGCTTCGACGCGAACTTGATTGCCCCAAGCGTCATCACGACACTGGGGTTCACAATACCGGCGTGCCCCATTGTTCACTCATTTGTTAAACTCAGCACCAATTGTTCGTTTTGTAATGATGGCACCTGAACGTTGATTTCGATGCGTTCTTCGGAGCGTTGTTTTAAAGATTGTGCACAATCATATAAAACCTATTGCATTTGATCCCTTGATGGCGGCTCAGGTGTCTCCCGCTCAACGTCGCAGTAATTCCAATAAAATCTAGAAGCTCAAAAAAAGCCACCATATCAATACGTTCAACTTTCGAAGTCTGTGTTATAGTTGCGCGAATCACCAATCTGACCTGAGGGGGCCGCCAATTATGACATTGCAACACAACGCCCAGTCGCATCTTCGCCAGTTTGTAGAACAGATTGAGAAACTCGAAGAAGAAAAGAAGGCTATTGCTGAAGACATCAAAGACAAATTCGCTGAGGCGAAAGCTATAGGATTCGACGTCAAAGCATTGCGCAAGATCATCGCAATGCGGAAGAAATCACAGGATGATCTTGATGAGGAAGAAGCCATCCTGGCAACCTACCTGCACGCGCTCGGCATGAGTGACCCGGTGCTGCTCGATCAAAACACCCTTGAAGCTGCGGAGTGAACTACCTAACAGATGACCACGGTTGTCGGGTGGACACAATGAAGACGTCATCTTGTCAAGGTCCGAAGAGGTCCGACCCACTCGACGAAGCATCAGCGCGAGGCGGCCAAAGCTGAACAGGCCGCCATCGAGCAATTCGCATTCTCATCGCAGAGCCCGATTTCCAAAGCGGACATTAAGACCAACGTCACGGCGCATAGCGCGCCGGGACACTGACGAGTTGCATCCACCTTTTGCACCTAGTCTGCTACGCTTCGTCCCCTGGCGCTGGCTCGCACCGCGTCGATAGGCCAAGATAGCCCGGTAGATTGGCTTCTGACACTTCCTTTAGTTGAGGCGTCTTCACCTTCCGCCAAGACTCGCATTGTTCTTTGCTGAGAAGCAGTTTTCCATCGTCAGGCTTCACGAGCATGACCGTGGGAGCCGGCGTTAGTAGCCCGATCGGCGACGCCGCCATCGTAAATAGTGTCACAACGACCATCCACATGTGAGATCTCCTCACTGTTAGGCTGGATGGGTGCGCTCAAGCCACTTGCTGCAGGCCTTGTTCTCAAACCACGGCCTCTCGCTCGTTGAACTGCTCAAGTGTCAACGCATCCCCTCGCCGGTTGACGACTCCCTCATTCGGCGGGTTCCCCCCCAGGAACAGCTTGGTTTGTATCAAGCCGCGGTTGCCGCGACGAAGAAACACTCAAGCTTGCAGTTCGATCAGATTATGGCGCGATTCGCGCGCGACTGACCGCCGCTGTACAATTTCTCGGTGTATAACATTTTCATGAGAGCAAGGAGGTTCGAGGATCGAAGGTTTCGCGCGGCTCTTCTTGTTTGTCTTGCCTCGTCTCGCAGCTGACACGTCCGCCGCGCAGCCAATCCAAGAGATCAGTGGGTTAAGCCTTTAAGTGGTGGACCAATCGGAGCTAGACTATTTTAAGGTAGGTATGCAGGCGCTGGAACCTTGGACGGAACCTTCGGTGAATGGATCTCTTCGGAGGCAGAACTTATTTACACGCTCCACCTACCAGCACACACTATTCGCAATTCCAAGAATGACAATGAGGACGATCTGCGCCGGAATATTTATACTTATCTCAAGTACGTAAAGATTAAGGCGTCGGCATTGACAAAGCCAAAAGCCCGCGCAGCCATGCCCCCCCAGGTCAGCTACGCGGGCTCTGGACGAGCCCCCCGTCACGAAGCCAATGGCGCAAGAAAACTAATCCCTGTTCAGCGCCAGCCGTTGTCGTGATGGAGAGCTAGCGCGGATTGAAGAATTGCTAAAGTCTGAATCGGCGTTAAACTGGATAAACATGCCGGACCGTGTTCATGACAGCACCAGTTCGCTGATTGACTAGCCAAAATCGAGAGCGGCCCTTGCAAGGCTTGCTTGCGCCATAGGACCGAATTCGTCGACCCAACTCCGCGCTTTCGTACGGTCAATAACGAGCCTCGTGGGCTGCAATAACTGGCAACTCAGGAGATGCGGACAAAAACTCTTCGCATGAGTCTGGCGATGCAACCAAACAAGGACCGTCACTGTTCTACGGGTCATAGTATCCCGACGCATAATCGCACTCTACACACCTCAAGAGCGATGGTTCTCAACGGACTGAGATGGAGCCAGCAGCGCCTATCCAATTTCGGCTCGGTACCAATGATTGGCGCGATAAAAGAGACCCGCAAACATCACTGGCGTGGCTTTGCAAACGAAAAGAAGTCTTGATCAGAAACTCTATCGCTTCCACAATGCAACCCTTGTTGTGTCATCGGGTGGAATACATGCGTTGGTTTAATACCGCCGTCATCATAGTACTCGCTGCAGCCACGTTGTTATTTGCGGTGCAGAACTTTCAAACCGTCACTGTCTCATTTCTGAACACAAACGTCAGCGCACCGCTCGCGCTGCTTATCGCCGTCGTCTATATTTTGGGCATGCTCACAGGCGGTAGCCTTTGGGCGCTAATCCGATGGGCGTTGGAAGATACAAAGGGTTCGCAGAAACATTGATCGGAAGAAGTGTTCCGGTGCTATTGCATTCGGACTTGGACAAGCTCCAACGGCACTAGCTTTCCGAAATATCGGCTTCGTCAGCACCGGCTGCGCCGTCGCACCGAGACGGGCTATCCACTTCACGCGAACCGACAGGACCTACCAACGGATATCGCCATTGAAGTAGGGCACTCGGATGCGAACGCTTCGGGACTTGGTATTCACATCAACCTTTGAGTACGGTGCTCGAACCTTGACGCGCGCACGGCGGCTCGCGGTGGACCTCGGTCCCGAAGACTCGACAGCAGCACTTTGCCGTTGCTTCTTTCTTCCGTGAGCCTCGGCTGGCCCCAGCGGCACAATAGAGAAGATCAAAAGACCCAAAGCGGCTGAAGTACTTCTTCGTGACACCATGGACTGCCCCTTTCACACCTACCAATAGGACCCGCACCCAACATGCTCAGCGCAGGAAGGATATTTGAGACGCTCTCAAGCCGCAGATCGCTACCACTAAATCTCGCGATCCGAAATTGTCCAAACGACGCATGTGGGGGAGCCTGATTGTCAACAACAAGACCTGTCCGTGTCTTTCTCAGATTCCTCAATCATTGACAGTGCCACCCTTGTTTTTATCACCAACGGCTCAATTGAGTCCGCCCAAACCATTGACCC
>JBPCWA010000528.1:0-3656 GCA_051009975.1 Hyphomicrobiaceae bacterium | reverse complement strand
AGCGCCCCGGCTCGTTACATCGATGCGGCCGCCCGCGCTTCAAACTGCTTCGACCCGAGCACCTGCACCAGGATCTTACTGCCCACTTCTGTCTCGTCCAAAATTCCCCCGTGAGGTTGACACCACTGAACGTGAACTGCCACCCCATGTTCGAATTGCAGCTCATGGTCAGCACTAGCCCGCCAATCACCGGAAAGCAATACCGCATCAGGCGACCGCTGAGCATTTGGCCGATCTCATCCGTGCCTGTTCCGTCGTCCGCCCGATTGACGTGAAACGGATAGAACCCGGAAAAATCCACCCTTGCCTCCACCACCCAGAGCTGCGGATACTGCACGCTGTTGGATACGCACAGCGCGTCCATCGACCCGCCGCCCGACACCTGTGGCGTGCGCCCAGCCGCTGCAATCACATCTAAACACTTTTCGCGAGAAAGAAGAAAATGCCTCTTCACGCGGGCATTCTCCCCTGCCGTCAGATCAGGCTTCCGCAGCAGCGTTCTGATTTCCGCCGGCACTCCGCCAAGCAGTAGCGGCGCCACCCACACCCCGGTCCCGTCCAGCGCCGCGTTCACTACCTCATGCCCCGGCCAATCTCCTCATCGGTCTGCTCTCGCGTGAGGGTCACCGTCTGATCCATTAGCATCTCCAAACTGGCCAAGAAACTCGACCGACCAGGCGCTGTCACATTAAGTCGGGTTCAACCGAATCTCCCAAGAAATGAAAAATTCGACACGAGGGATTTCAACGACTTAGCTCGCTGGTTGACGGCCTGAATTGGGCCGATTGCGCTCAATGTGACAACGCCGTATGAATTGTATCGCCGGCCAAGAAAGAGAGAACGAACGGAGGGTATTTTGCCTATATCACCTAATCACATGTCCATTGTTGTAAACGATGTGGGTGCCGCGAAAGATTTCCTGTTGGCGTTGGGTTTCCAAGAGCAATCGAGAAAAATGATTTCTGGCCCGGTCATGGAACAATATTTAGGCGTTCGCGACATGGAAGCCGAACACACAACCATGATACTAAAGGACGCTGATCCATACTTCGATATCCAGATTCTTAAGTATCAAAAGCCTAGCTCTCCCCAAAATGAGCATATTCGCGATCTATCCGCCATAGGCTACAATCACTTCGGTTTCGCGGTCGATGATCTGGACAAAACACTCAGGGACCTCGCGGAGGCGGGTGTCGAGAAGCGCAGTGAAACCATGGAGTTCCGAGATCACAAAATGGCGTTGCTATGGGGTCCAGAAGGTCTAACGTTTGAGCTAGTACAGAAATTGCCATAGAGCGGTGCTGTCACGATAAATCCGGGCGCTAACCTCATCTGCTATCAATAAGCGATGCGATATTTAAGCTATCACCGCCATCGCTATCCGGTAGAGATCATTCAGCACGCGGTCTGGCTGTATTTTCGATTTCCTCTGAGCTTTCGCGATATTAAGGACCTTTTGGCTGCGCGCGGCATTGATGTTTCGTATGAGACTGTCCGGTGTTGGTCGATGAAGTTTGGCTTGGCCGATGCCAGAAGGTTCATGAGATCACATTCATCCCCTGACGTGGGCTGGCGTCCGTTCACGGTCGAAGCCGACCTATAGGCAGTGCTGAGACGGGATTGACCATGACCGTTTCTGTGAAGGGTTTCGGATGCCGGCCACCACGGCTCCGACAACACGCATCAGGGCCGGCGTCCGAAAGTCGTCAGGGAAGGAACCCGCGGGCGGTTTGGCCTCGAGCTTCAAGGATTGCTATGGGGATTTGAGGACTTGGCTCTGTTGGGCTGAGCTGTTGTTTTGCGACGCATTGTGCCGTTGGAGCGGAGTTGAGGCAGCAAGGCGGCACGGGATCGGAGGATGAGCGATGCATTCATGGACACGGTCACCTGGTTGCGGTTGTCGAGGCCGTAGTTCGCTGTTGCGATACCGCGCTCGTCCGTTCTCCACGCTGTATATCGGCCAGCTTGCTATCATGAGCTATCGATCCCCTCCAGCGTCACGTGATGGCGGGGTGTGTGGCCTGCTTCGAAGACTTCGATGATGCGCATGGCGCCGCCACAGTGCGGGCAGGCTTGTGCTGTTGCATCTGTGGGCGCCGCTGTCACGTCGCAATCACTGTTTTCAGAGTTGCCGTCAGTCAACTCTGTCACCCCGAGCAACTCCCGCATCCTTGCAAGATTGTCAGCCTTCATGCTGTTCGGCAACTCCACGTCGCCAACAATATCCACATAGGCTCTTAACGAAGCACTATTAGCTCAACGATAGTTACGAATTCTAGCCCTAAATGAGCTTTGGTTTGGCTATGTATTGGATCCCAAGTGCCACGAAGCAGACATTCATTGATGTGGCCGAATTCCCGCTTTGAGCCCTTAGTAACCGATTAGAGGATGTCGCTGCTTGAATGAACTGACGGATTTGAGAAAGGACTTTCGTTATTCTAACCGGACTTCCTATCAAGACGAGCCAGAGCGGCCTTCAAATGGTCTTTCGTCTCTCTAAGAGATTTCCCATGCAGCTTGTCGACATCCAGATATAGACGGAGCCCGTCCGCTTCATGATGTATGACGCGACGTTCAAGCTCATCATTCTCTAGGTGTTTGGTCACTGCAAACGTCCGTACTTTTCGCTTGATCCCTTTCATAGCTATCGTTGTTCGCTCTTCAGCTTCTACGACGTCTCTGACAAGGGCGAAGGTCTCATAAGACATAAGAATTCCTCCAGGATCAGCGGCGTCTTCTAAGCGAGCCGCCAAATTTACCTCCTCTCCGATAATCGTATAGTCCATCCTTTGTTCAGAGCCGAAGTTACCAACATTACAGTAGCCTGTGTTAATACCGATGCGCATCTCGAATGGCATGTTGTAGCCCTCAGCCCTCCAGGATTTGGCCAAATCGATCATTCGATGCTGCATGGCGACAGCCATGCGCAAGCAAGCTTGAGCGTCCTCCATGACGCCTTTCGTTTCTGGATCACCGGTAAATATCAGCATGGCGTCACCAATAAATTTATCTATTGTGGCCCCATGTTCGATTGCGATTGCCGACATCTCTGAAAAGTAATTGTTTAGCAGATAGGTCAAATCTTCTGGCTGCAAATCCGCCGTAGTGGCGGTAAAATCTTTAATGTCTGAAAAGAAGACAGTGAGTTTTTTTCTCGCCGTTTTCAGTTCAACGTTTGTTTTGCCAGAAAAGATCGAGTTGTAGATTTGCGGCGACAGGTACTTTCCCAATTGCCCCGATATATTTTCAACCTGCGCTTTCTGCTTGGTCAGTTCCTCAAGGAGATTATTATAAAGGGCATCGGTCTGATCCTTCATGTTTTCGGATTGCTGGCGATTAACATCCGACCTCATTAGCTTTTTTTGAAGGAGCCTGACTTCCTTTCGCAATGAACTCAGCTCTTTTTCGTGGTCGTTTTCCATAGCTGGTCGATGTTGCTCTTGTTCAGGCATTGCGAACTAGGCGCCGATCAAGACGGTGACAAAAGTTTCATTGTGAAACTGACACTTAGCTGCATCTTCAAAGCCCGGTCCGATTTCTCCGTAGCCATAAAATCCCACCACAGGGATATCCAGCCCAAGTTCACTGCGTAGTATCTTGTATTCTTCCCCAGTCTGAGTTCCCAAGAGCAGCTTACGACCCGAGCAGGAGAAAAA
>JBPCWA010000527.1:0-3211 GCA_051009975.1 Hyphomicrobiaceae bacterium | reverse complement strand
GGATCGCGGTTAGGCGACGTATCAGATCCTTTTCCATAACCTCAGATATAAACCGCGGTAGTCAACTCATCCAGCTGGAATAATCAGATGTCTTGGACCGACCAATCGAGCAATGAGCAGTGCTGGGCGAGGCGACTTGTTACACCAAGGCAGGAACGCTCGCAGAGAAGGGATCGACAAGGTTGTGTGTTAGCCCGCCATGTCCCTTCCTGGCCCAACCCGGAAAATCTCATTGATGAGCCCATCATGCTCGAAGCTTGGGCAAAAGCGAAAGTGTTATGCTCACCAATGGCTTAGCCGCTGCTGACCCGGTGCGGTCCTGAGCACGTGCAAAAACTGCAGCTAGGACATCAGCGCTCGGTCAGTGGTCCAGGCCCGAGAGATCCATGAGTTTCCGGGCACTTGCCGAGCTGTACTGCTCCACGATAGGTTGCCCGGCCTGAGTGTGTAGATCCAGCTGAAATTGGCGTTAGACGGCATGAGATGAATTTAGAGCCGAACGACATCGTCTGCGCGATTGGCTAAACTACTTTACTGCTTGAGAGGAAAAACCGTGAACCGCGTTGAACAATGGCTTGCCGAGAATGCCGACCATGGATTACCAGTTCCAGGTTTCGAAGTCGAGACGGGGCGAACTGCTGTCGTAATTACCGATCCTCAGAACGATTTTCTTCATCCAGATGGAGTGGCCTGGGGAGTCGTCGGAGAAAGCGCTACGGAAAACAATACGGTCGCCAACTTGCAGGACCTCATGGAGACTGCGATCAAGGCCGGCATGCCATTGCTCATCAGCCCGCACTATTACTATCCGACTGACTACGGCTGGACCCTAAAGGGGGGTACGCTCGAAAAGCTGATGCACGACATTCACATGTACAATCGCAAAGGTGCTCTCACCCTCGAGGGCTTCGAAAACAGTGGTGCCGATTACCTGGAACAGTACAAACCCTCCATTTTTCACGAGAAAACGGTGCTTTGTAATCCTCACAAGGTCTTTGGTCCGGAAAACAATGACCTGATACTGCAGCTTCAGAAACTCAAGATCGAGAAGGTCATTCTCGCCGGGATGTCAGCCAATCTTTGCGTCGAATCACACCTGCGAGAGTTGCTGGAGCGCGGCTTCGACGTGTGCGTCACGGCCGATGCGACGGCGGCGGCCAAGGTGCCAGGGCTCGATGGAATGCTTGCAGCGCTTGTCAATTTCCGGATGCTCGCCAGCGATGTGTGGACTACTAAGACAGCAATCGAGAAAATGACCGCCGCTCAGTAACGGCGCACCGCAAGAGGAATGACAGCCATGCCCGCTCAACCAGCGATATTAGAGCGGCAGCGCCGCTTTGCGCGTTACCTCACGGCCCATCGCCGGCTCGGAGTCGACGCGGCGGATATCCGACAATGTTTATGCAGCCTTGAGGTCGACGATCAAATGGTTATCGGGCTCGGGCCAGGTCTCACCCGCCTGCTTGGCCACGAACGCCCGGAATTACGACCTTTCCCAGCATTCTCTGGCGTCGGTATTGAAGTTCCTTCGACGCAGGCGGATCTTTGGATATGGATCAACTGCGATGAGGGAGGCATGGCCATTACAAAGGCTCTAGACTTAATGAACGAATTGACTTCGGCGTTTGAATTCGTCGACCCAATTGACGGTTTCAAGAACGGCGAGACAGAGAGCGGCCTCGGACGAGAGCTTACTGGATACCAAGATGGCACTGAGAATCCTCAAGGAGAAGACGCGTCTGCAGCCGCAATAGGGCATGACGACAGCAGCTTCGTTGCCGTGCAAACCTGGAAACACGACCTAGCTAAGTTCGCGAGCTTCCCTCGAGAAGCGCAGGACCAAATATTTGGTCGGCGGAGAACCGACAATGAAGAGTTGGTCGATGCGCCGGCATCGGTACATGTAAAACGAACGGCTCAGGAGAGCTTTGACCCCGAGGCATTTGTGCTGCGACGTTCACTGTCATGGTCCGGTCCGACCGGCCAAGGGATGATGTTTGTTGCCTTCGGAAATTCGTTCGACGCATTCGAGGCGCAGATGCGACGCATGGCTGGATATAACGACGGAATTATCGACGCATGTTTCCAATTTTCTCGACCGATAGCCGGTGGCTACTATTGGTGTCCGCCTTTGTCGAACGGACAAATGAACGTCCAGTTATTGAGCAGCGCCGTAGTGCTGCCAGGATATTGCCAGTGAAAATGCAAAGAGTTCAATTATGCATTTCTTGAGTAGTTCGGCGCCGTTAGCCGCCGAAGTCACGAGTGCCGGCCACTTCATTCATGCGGCGATGGAGTTTGCGCTGCCGTATCTTAAGGGCCTCAGTGCCTTGATCATCATCTGGGGCATCGCCTGCGCGGCTTTTCGCCTTGTTCGCATGGAAATCAGATTGCTGCAGGGGAAACAGTTCAAACGAGACGCAGCTGAAATTCGGCTACATCTTGGATTCTACCTGCTCTTGGCGCTTGAGTTTCTCATTGCGGTCGATGTCATCGAGACACTCCTGCATCCAGACTGGAAAGAACTCGGCATTCTGGCTGCCTTAGTCGTGCTGCGCACGCTCATGAGTTACAGCTTGCACTGGGAATTGAAGGAGATCGAGCAGAAACAACTGGAGGAAGAATAGGCCGCTAGCAATGCTAAAGGATTGAAGATTCACAGCGTGGACCGCCAATCATCGAGTGATGTCCGGCCTCGAGTAGAGTTTACGGTCGTGAGAAGGATCTCCAGAAGGACAGCACAGAATTATGGGCCGCCCCCTTCCTCTTGCTACCAGGTATCGGATTGCTGGTGCTGTCTACGTCGTTTCGCTTCGGACAGCTGCATCAGGAATTGCACACGCAGCGAGACCAGGGGAACGCACTGGCGGTTGCTCATCTGTGCCGACGCGCTCGCCTGTTGCACACTGCTTTGGCTAGTCTGTATGTCAGTGTCGCAGCATTCTCAAGTCTTCTCGGCTCCCTAGTCAATCGCTGGTCCAAAGCGTTGACTTGCATACCCGAGGCAGTGACGCTCATCGGCTTTGCCGTGATAGCATTTGCCGCCTATCCAGCTCATCTGCGAATCGAGGTTGCTGATCACTGCTATCCTCGATGACGTAGACTTGGCACCCCCAAAATTCTGATTTCTAATTCACGATAGCCCAAACCGGCTCTCGCGGCTTGCAGCGGTGATCAATTCATATCGTCCAATACATCCGGTGTTCTAATG
>JBPCWA010000526.1:0-59747 GCA_051009975.1 Hyphomicrobiaceae bacterium | reverse complement strand
ATCCGGGTCTATGCCCAACCGACGGCCTATGGCGGACGCGGAAAGATTATCGTCCATGGAGTTGGCAAACAAGCCCCCATCACAAAGCTCAACGTCTACGTCGCGAATGCGAAAGGCGAAGAAACTCAAGTCAACGCAGTCCCCGCACCACTTCCAGTCGACGCGGACAAACCACCCGAGGGCGGTTATTTTCAGGCATTTGAAATCTCGCTGTTTGGCGGCGAGAATCGCGTTCGCGTTGTCGCCGTCAATGCCGGGGGCGACAGCGAACCGGCCACAGCCATGATTCGCCACAACGGAGAGGGCGACCTAGATCAACGCGAAACGCTCTGGATTCTTGCAATCGGAGTGAATGCCTATCCAGGAGCGAAGGGCATCATCGAAGCCGCGACTGGTAACGCGCTGCAATATCGAGATCTGCGGTTCGCCGGCAAGGATGCGGCCACGTTCGCTGCAACTGCGGCGCGAACTATGGGACGCAGTCATCGAAAAGTCGAAGCCCGGCTGCTCGTTGGTCCTCAAATCAGGGACGAGGTACCCGGCAACGTGAAGAGATATAGACCAACGCGGGCCAACATCCTGACGGCAATAGGAGAACTTGCCACGAAAACAAGCCCCAATGATACAGTCGTGGTATTCATGGCTGGTCATGGAGAGAACTGGTCGGGAGGTCGCTATCACTTCCTCCCGACGGACTTCTCTCGGACAGACACACGTATCAAGGGACGCAATGTCATCGATTGGGCCGACGACGTCATGCCAGTATTCAGTCGGATCAAGGGACGACGATTGCTTTTTCTGGATGCTTGCAATGCAGCTGCATCGCGCAACCGAACGCTTCTAGGTGACGCCAATGCGTCGCGATTTACAGCTTTCCAAGCTGCGAGCTCAGATCAAAAAGCATGGGAGTTTGCTCAAGAAGGTCACGGCGCGTTCACGTACGTCCTAATTCAGGGCCTCAAAGGCGTTGCGGAGGCGAGAGACCCGGCCAGACGCGCTGTAACCGTTTATTCGCTCGGCCCATATGTCAAGCGCGTTGTGGAACGACGCACGCAAGGGGCCCAAACGCCTGAGTTTGCACCACAAGGCGACTTTGTCCTGGCGCGATAGATTCTTGAAGATTTTTGACTGCGGGGAGAGGTTTAACATTCGTACCGATCGAGGATTGGTTCTTGCGTCGGTGCGGCTGTCCCGGACCAATCACGCAATAGTTATATTTTTTCCGCCAGCCGCTACTCTATTGCTCCGCATCTCAAGTCCGCCACGTCTCAAGCGGAGGCAATCCTTGGTGCGAATGTAAGAGTCCACCGAACGACCGGTTTGGCCCGCCTTTACGATGGATGCGTGCCGAATGCCGAATCTACGCGCAATCCATGCCAATAATGGCTAGATACCGAGGTCCTGGAGGTTGTAGTCCTTTAGCATCGGCATGATCTCCGATGACCAACGGTAGACGTCGGCCGCATCGTGCAATGGCGCGTAGTCGTACGAAGTCTCGCTAGGGTAGCGCTGACGGCGAGCGTCAATGGCATACATGATTAAGCGCGAGCGTTCTCGAATATAATCGGCATCATATACCGAAACATCATTGTGTACGCCTCCCCCCTCCACATTGAGCACAGAGCTTCTCCTGTGAAATCCTATATTGAAAGTGACACGCATCTGGGAGCTTGTGTTGGCGAAGGAGCCATGCACTGTTTGTCGGTTCGTAATGGCAACGTCGCCAGGCTCGCAGACTAGCGGCACAGCGTCAGGGAGCCGGTCAGATCCGGCAGCAGCCACCATTGATTTGATATCGGCTTTACCATTCCGGTGAGAGCCCGGCACGACCCACAATCCGTTTTCAGCGTCACAACCGTAAAGTTGGGCCATCATATTGAAGCCATGCATGTCCTCATCGAGGTCCGGGTTGTTCCAATGGGTCCATCCATCCTGGTGCCAAGCCACTGAACCACCAAGGCGTGGGTGCTTGATCCAGATACTTTCGTTGAAAGGGACAAAATCGTCACCATTGATTGCCGCAGCGGCCGCCAGCAAGCGAGGATGACCATAAAGTCGGAGATGTGCCTCAGAGAACTGCAAAGGCCCAAGCAATAGCTGCATCACGTACGCTGGCGCGTCCTCCGGCGCCTCTGGCTCCGACATTTTCACCGGATGACGCCCTCGGTTGGCATCGGTACCGCCCAGCGGATCGGACAGCGGCTTGACCATTGTGACGGTGCGAGCCCGGCAACCGCACCCCAACGCAGGTCGGCCAAATTTGTCTACCTTCGCACCTTGGGTGACCGGCGCCCGACTTAAAAGATCGAGCAGATCCCGCTCCAAGTCTGCCAGTTCGGCCTCCTCGAGCACGTCTTCAAGTATGTAGAAACCATGGCGGGAGTATGCGTTAAGAATCGCAGGATCAAGCTGACCATCGTCGTCAATCCGCAGCGGTCCTCGATTGTCCAATGCCAACGCGCGGGCGGTGCCGGACCTGCGATAGGCTTCCATTGCACTTTGATCCAAACCGAAATCCACGCCGGCAGAGGTCACCACTTCGCGAACACCGACCATTGCACGCCTCCCTAATATGTTCCTCAAACGGTGCGTCTCGAAACTATCTCATTTGAGCCAAGACTAAGAAATCATCAGTCTTGGGGGGAGACAGGTCAAAATGACATCAAAGCACACTAGAGCATTCCAACGCACAGTCATTTTTTATGATAGCAGATACCAGCGACGCGTGCGAGATCAGCGGATACTTCGGAATCGACTAAATCGTCTCTCCGACCGCGGCCGCAATACTACGTTGGAAATGGGCCAACGCAGGCTCGTTCCTGCCGTAAATGACGCTGGAAAGCCTCTTACTCGCAAAACTGATCTGTGCTCCTTCCCCGGTCGGAAAGTCTTCCTCCAACACGGTCCTGATGGTGAGATTCATACTGCGATCCCAGTGACCTCTGGCGCTTTCGCTCGTGGCGGGCTCCGGTGTGTAGAATTCCAGATTGACGTGACTCTTGTCCGGTCGTTCCGAATTCGGGAACACTCGCCACACCTCGACATGATCAATCAACATGATGAATACTGTATTCGGAAACAACACGTAGACAATGGCTGCATGGGGCAACAACGACCACTCGGACTTCGTCCGAGAACGCAATTCTTCGATGGATCTACGAGGTAGCACTTCCCGCAAGTGGGAGCCGTAAGCATCAAACAGGCACAAACTCGGGATGAAAAGCGGCGCAACGGTGTCGATATGGAGGGGTGTAAAGTGATAGGGTTCCAGGAAGGTATCTATTATCGTTTTCCAGTTCATAGCGCAGTCGATTCGACGCGTTTCGTAGTGATGATAATTGCCGAGCCCGTAGGAAGCGATTTCCTCCCGCAACGCTCCAAGGTGTGATAGTCCATCGATGGGCGTGTTGCCGATGGGGCGGACCCATATGAGCCCATCTTCTTCCAGAATCGGAAGCTCGGTGAGTCCACACTCAGCATAGTCAAGGCCAGAAAAGCCTTCTGGCTGTGGCACCATCTTCAGAGTTCCGTCGAGATCATACGTCCAAGCGTGGTAAGGACAGACGAGGCGTCGGCGAACCTGGCCCACCCCCTCCAACATACGAGATCCGCGGTGTTTGCATGCATTTAAGAATGCGCGCGCTCGTCCGGCGTCATCCCGCAGCAAGAGAATGGGAACGCCTGTGTTGTCGTCGGTCAAATAGCTACGTGGTTCAGATAAGCGACATCCCAAGCCCATAAGGACAGGAGATCTTCGGATCACATCCTGCTCACGCGAGAGGCGGTCCGGACAAATGTAGGAAGCAACTGGATTGATCGTCACAGACTCGCTCATCGCGGTAGAATTTGCGTCCAAGTGCGCAAATATCTCTTCTGTCAATGCGACCTGGGTGTCCTGACGCATCTGCTCCCTCCCACGGTCCTCTGCAGGAAATTTGATGACCAGGGTTTCATCGATCGTGGCTTATGGCAAGGGAAACAGCCCGCATACGCCGGGCCGCAGTTGGAGGCGCAGGTGGAAGCGCAGGTGGAAGCGCAGTTCTGGGATTTTGCCCTCCCCAACAGTTGCTCTTAACCGGTCGAAGATTGCAACCACACAATCAATATCAAGCGTGGTAGTCCAAAGTTTCAACACTTTTTGCTAGACTGACGCAAACGCAACAAAGAACTGGCCTCGAGCAAACGATGACCGGTCAAGAACAGCGGACGATTGATATGTCGCAAAAGCGTATTGTTCTTATCGTTGGTGGCGGAATCGCCGCCTACAAGTGCTTGGAAGTCATCCGGCGTGGCCGTGAAAGTGGCTTCACTTTCCGAGTCATTTTGACGCGCGCGGCCCGGAAATTTGTGGCGCCGCTTTCGTTTGCCGCCCTCACGGGTGACCGCGTTTACATGAATTTATTCGATCTGAACGACGAGCATGAAATCGGTCATATTCGGCTGGCACGCGATACTGATCTGGTAGTGGTGGCACCGGCGACCGCAGACCTTATGGCGCGCATGACAGGCGGTCACGCTGATGATCTGGCGACGGCGGTTCTTTTGGCAACGGACAAGCCAGTACTAATCGCGCCAGCGATGAACCCTTTCATGTGGAATCACGCTGCTACTCAACGTAATTTATCCCAATTAATTGCAGATGGTGTGTCGGTTGTCGGACCCAATGAGGGTGAGATGGCAGAAGCAAATGAAGCCGGCATCGGCCGCATGGTTGGACCCGCTGAACTGCTTGAGGCTATTTCGGCCCGGTTCACCGAGACGGGAGAGACGCTCAAAGGGCGGCATGTTTTGGTGACGGCTGGCCCCACTATCGAGCCAATTGACCCGGTACGCTACATCACCAATCGTTCATCCGGCACCCAGGGCTACGCCATAGCGGCAGCCGCCTTGGCGCTTGGCGCATCCGTTACCTTGGTCTCTGGTCCAACCAATCTGGCACCGCCAAGCGGCATCACTCCGGTGTACGTTGAGACGGCGGATGATATGCTGGAGGCTGTCAAAATGGCCCTTCCGGCCGATATTGCAATATTTTCAGCGGCTGTGTCCGATTGGCGAGTAACAAAGAGAACCGATCAAAAAATCAAGAAACGTGACGGCCAACTGCCTATGCTGGAGCTCGCCGAAAACCCTGATATTCTTCGCTATGTTGCCAGACACCATCATCCGCGTCCGAAACTGGTCATTGGATTTGCGGCGGAAACCGAAAACGTCGTCAGTCACGCGCGTGAAAAGCTCACCAAAAAGGGATGTGACTGGATTGTGGCCAACGACGTGTCCAGTGCCAGCGGCGTGATGGGTGGGACACGCAATGCAGTCCATATCGTCGTTGCTGATGGGTTGGAGAGTTGGCCCGAACTCGACAAGGCTGATGTCGCAGCGCGCTTAGTCGCACGCGCCGCGGCTGTGGTCTCTGGCCTATCGAGATCGTCTCAAATATGAATGTCGGCAACGTATGAAACGTTCAGGAAATTGACGTGTCGATCACCATCTCAATAAAAGTTCTCCCGAACGCAAAAGATTTAGCGCTACCCTCGTATCACAGTGCACATGCCGCTGGACTTGACTTGGTCGCTGCTGTTCCAGACGATGCCCCTATAACGCTCGATCCTGGTGCTCGAGCGTTGGTTCCGTCAGGCTGCGCCGTTGCTATACCGAGCACTCACGAAGGTCAGATCCGGCCGCGATCGGGTTTGGCGTTGAGGCATGGCATTACAGTTCTCAATACTCCCGGTACGATTGACGCGGACTATCGTGGCGAAATCGGAGTTCTGCTGATTAATCATGGCGACAAACCATTTACCATCGCGCGCGGTTTGCGCATTGCGCAGTTGGTCATTGCACCGGTTTCCAGGGCTGACCTTTCGCTCGTTCACGACCTCGATGCGACCGAACGCGGTGGCGACGGCTTCGGCTCTACTGGATCAACCTGACGAAGTGACACTATTACTGCGCTATGAAGAGGGGGAGATCCACCCCCGCGGTCAAATTTGCCCATCCGCACAACCTGCGATCGACCTACGGACACAAGAAGCGTTCGACCTATCCAATCCAACCCTCTCGGCTCGCCGCGTAGTCTTCATCTGTCGCGACAGGTGTTGCGACGACCTCGTGCTTCGCAATTGACTCGCCTGGCACGACGAACCTGGGACCGACTGACATGAGCAATGAAGAGCTCTTTAAGACGCTTGTCCAAGCTCCGCCTTGGGGTAGAGGGCGCATCTACGGCGATATTACCGAGACGATAGGACAAACACCGATAGTGCGTCTTGCCAAACTCGCTGAACAGGCCAAGGCGCAGGCTGAAATTCTCCTCAAGCTAGAATTCTTCAATCCACTGAGCAGCGTCAAGGATCGCATAAGCGTCGCGATGATCGACGTTTTGGAAGCGAGCGGCCAGCTAGTTCCGGGTGAATCTGTTATAATCGAGCCGACGTCCGGCAATACCGGGATAGCGCTTGCATTTGTAGCAGCGGCGAGGGGCTATGAACTCTTGCTGACCATGCCAGCCTCGATGTCAAACGAGCGCCAGCAATTGATGCAGCATTTGGGAGCGCGGCTCGATCTAACCCCGGCAGAAAAAGGGATGCCTGGGGCAATCGAGCGCGCGCGAGAGTTGGCAGAGCTTGTGCCGAACGCTGTCCTCCCGGGACAATTCGAAAATCCGGCTAATCCTGCGATGCATGAAGTCACGACGGCGGAGGAGATATGGCGTGACACTGGTGGTCAATTGGATGCTCTGGTTGTTGGGATCGGGACCGGCGGAACGCTGTCCGGTTGCGGGACGGTTCTCAAACCGAGGCTACCTGAACTCCAGATTGTTGGAGTTGAACCGAGTGAAAGCGCAGTTTTGTCAGGCGGAGAGCCGGGCTCGCACAAGCAACAGGGAATCGGCCCCGGTTTCGTACCCAGCGTCCTCAACACGCAACTTATCGACGAAATCATCAAGGTGCCTGACCAAATGGCCCTGGATGTTGCTCGTCTTCTGGCGAGACTCGAGGGCATACCTGCTGGGATTTCGACCGGAGCCAATGTTGCCGCTGCTTTGACAATTGCGGTACGCCAAGACATGGCTGGCAAGCGCGTTGTTACTCTCGCGCCATCCAGCGCGGAGCGCTATATGACAAGTGATCTCTTCACCGACCAGATAGCCGAGGCTTAGTTGACTTCGGGCCACCGACAGCCGGACAGCCGGACAGCCGGACAGCCGACAAAAGATCACTTGGCAGGTCGATTCCAAATACCTAACGTGTATTCATGAGCAAACTGTCCAGCGAAGAGATCGAACGCTATAAGCGGCACCTTGTTTTGCAAGCAGTTGGCGGGCAAGGACAACAAAAGCTGCGCGCCGCTCGAGTTTTGACTGTTGGCGCCGGCGGCCTCGGCTCTCCTCTCGTTATGTACCTTGCAGCAGCCGGAGTCGGAACCATTGGGATCGTCGATAACGACGTTGTCACTCTCAGTAATTTGCAGAGGCAAATCCTTCACGACACACCAAGCATTGGAATGCCAAAGGTCGGAAGCGCCAAGGCGACCATTGAACGGCTCAATCCTCATGTTGATGTGAATACGCACGATTGTCGAATCAACGCGACTAATGCAATCGATCTCATCAGCCAGTACGATATTATTGCCGATGGCTCCGACAATTTTGCGACTCGATATCTTGTGTCCGATGCCTGTTACTTGGCACGCCGACCGCTTGTATTTGCGGCGCTTGGGCCATTCGACGGCTATTTAACGACGTTCAAGCCCTTCGAGGTCAATCCTGACGGAACACCTTTGCCTACCTATCGCTGTCTATTTCCGGAAGCACCGCCTCCGGAGGCCGTGTTCAATTGCTCAGAAGTTGGTGTGCTTGGCGCAGTTGCTGGCGTTCTTGGAACTCTGCAGGCCGTCGAAGTTCTCAAGGAAATCGTAGGCGCCGGGGACAGTCTGGTCGGGACATTGCTAATCTATGACGCGCTGGGCACGCGGTTCCAATCGATCAAAATGAGATGGGACCCGGACAACCCGCTTTCGGGGCGCGCGCCGACGATCACAGATCTGTCCACTCACTCTGAAAATGGCGCGACAACGGATCTACATTCGGCGCAGGCCTAGAGGCAGCCGTCTCCTTCAGTGTCGCGCTCTCACCGGGGCGACGCAACTCACCTCGCGAAACCCATCGATCTTTGGATTTTGCCGAAAATGCCCTCAATTGCGCGCTGCGACCACCGCCTCGACTATTGGACACAGAAGTTCGAACAATATTGACGCTCCAGCCCAAGCCGTAACGCCTGACGGGTCGAACGGCGGCGATACTTCGACGAGATCGCAGCCCGCGATGTCTAGCCCCGTTAGTCCACGACAAAGCAGCTGAGCATCGAAAGTCGTCACACCACCAATTTCGGGAGTTCCTGTTCCTGGAGCATAACTCGGATCAACGACATCGATATCGAACGAGACGTAGACCGGCTGCGTGCCGACAATGTCTCGTGCTTCCTGCATTACGTCCGCAACACCACGTGAGAACACATCCTCGATCCGAATGATACGGATCCCGTTGGCATTTGCGAAGTCGATGTCTTCCCAACTCGCGGCCGTTCCGCGAATGCCGATCTGAACGACTCGCTTGGCATCAAGCAGACCCTCCTCTACCGCGCGCCGGAATGGCGTCCCGTGAGTAAATTTGAAACCGCCGAAATAGGAATCATAGAGATCTGTATGGGCATCGAAGTGCACCATTCCGAGGGAGCGATCCTTGGCCAACGCCCTCAAGATTGGTAGGCTGATGAGATGATCACCTCCCACAGTTAGCGGCCGAATGTTGTTTGGACAGAGCGCGTTATAAAAATCTGTTGTGCGCTGCAAAGTGTCCATGAGATCTGCAGGGTTGATTGAGACGTCGCCGAGGTCTGCACAATTGGCGGACGCGAATGGATCGAGCCGGCTCGTTGGATGGAAGCGCCTGATCATCGTTGAGGCGTCGCGAAGATGTCGCGGGCCGTGACGTGCTCCAGGTCGATTAGTCGTACCTGCGTCCCATGGCACGCCAATCAAACCAATGTCGACATCTCGTACGCTCGAGTCCGTTGGTTGTATATGCGGCAACCGCATAAATGTTGGCACACCGGCAAAACGGGGGAGCTCAAACGCTGAGACCGGTAAGAATGAACGCTCCATCGACTACGTCACCCCACTCCACACTGACTAGATCCACAGGCCCAATGCTCAAAACGAGCACTCATGGCCAACAAAACTAAAACATGGCTGGAAAGACTCTATCGGGAGGCGCATGACCGTCCATGAAAGTCTTAATATTGATGATCACTTTCTCTCCCATGTCGACGCGCCCCTCGATGGTAGCGGATCCCATGTGTGGAAGCGCGACAACGCGGTCTGACGCCAACAATTTCGGGTTTACTGCTGGCTCATTCTCAAAGACGTCTAGTCCAGCACCGGCCACACTTCTGGATTCTATCAATCGGGCCAGCTCGTTTTCATCGATAACTTCACCGCGCGCAGTGTTCACGATATACGCGGTGGGCTTCAAGAGCTTCAGTCTTCGCGCGGACAGCAGATGATAGGTTGCCGGAGTGTGCGGACAGTTGATCGAGATAATGTCCATTCGCGCGAGCATTTGGTCGAGGCTTTCCCAATATGTTGCCTCAAGCTCATTTTCGACCTCCTCAGCCACACGCCGGCGATTATGATAGTGGATCTGCAGGCCGAATGCGCGAGCCCGCTTCGCAACTGCCGCTCCGATCCGCCCCATGCCAATGATACCCAAACGCTTTCCGTAGATACGGCTTCCGAGCATCCAGGTTGGCGACCAGCCGCCCCAAGTCGCATTCTCCCGCTTGAGATAGCGGGTCCCTTCCGCCAGTCTTCGTGGCACAGACAGAATGAGTGCCATAGTTATATCAGCGGTATCCTCAGTAAGAACGCCGGGAGTATTCGTGACAATGATGGAACGGTTCCTTGCAGTTTCCAAGTCAATATTGTCAACACCGGTCCCAAAGTTCGCGATCAGCTTGAGCTGAGGTCCAGCTTGCGCCAGGATTCCTCTGTCGATTCGATCGGTAACCGTTGGTACCAAGACGTCGGCCTTTTGGGCTGCGGTCACTAGTTCGGGTTGTGACATGGCCCGATCATCGACATTGAGTCGCGTGTCGAACAACTCCCGCATTCGGGTTTCGACGACGTCCGGGAGTTTGCGCGTGACGACAACAAGTGGTTTGCGGGCCGGTTGGGGCATGGGGCGGTTACTTCAACATTGCTGGCGTTGCTTGATCAGACGTGTCTAACAGAAGGCAATATGGTTGACAAAGGACGGGGCGATAAAGATATCCGCTTCAGCCAGTTGAGCCGAGCTGAACGTCATGGTGCTGCCACGAGGACGCGCCACAATTTACCTCAGGGAGCTGCGCGGCGACATGGAACGGACTTCGACACAATTAGCAACGATTTGTGTGAGGCCGCTAAAATTTTTGTTGGTCGCTGCGACCAGCTTGGCAATCGCGTCGTCCACGGGGCTCGCCCAGTTGCGCGGCAAGAGTGGACTTCCCCTGCCGCGTTTTGCCAGCCTCAAAGCAGATCCGGTCAACCTCCGGACTGGACCAGGCCGTGAATACCCAAAAGCCTGGGTTTTCCGACGGGTAGGCCTGCCTGTCGAGATTTACCAGGAACATCAGAATTGGCGACGCGTTAGAGATTCGGAAGGAGCAACGGGTTGGATCATTGGCGGCCTGCTCAGTGGCCGACGTACGGCGCTCATCGCCCCTTGGGCAATAAAGCAGGGAAAGCGCGGCAGCTTGATCGATCTAAAACTCTCGAAATCGGCGCGCTCGGCGCCGGTTGCCCGTCTTGAAGCTGGTACGCTCGCCAACGTGAAAACATGCGATGGATCCTGGTGCCATGTCAGTGTGCGCGGTTTTGAGGGTTACGTGACCCAATCCAAACTTTGGGGGATCTACGAGGGTGAGATCATTCGCTAAGTGTACGCTTCAGTTCAGCGAGGGGGGACCTTGAAGATGGGCCGCGACAACCGGCCGCGACTGTAGCCCTTAGACACTGCCACGCCACCTAATGCACACCGAACCCATCGTGACTGGCATTGCATCGCCATCTCAGTCCCGTACCAGCCGGATGACGACATCGACGTGGCTGATTTTCAAACCACCAGGCGGCTGAGGCAACCTGTTTATCTCGATGAAGTCGTCAGGGATATCAATCAGTGTACCATCCGGCTCAATCAAAAAATGACTGTGGTTCGAAGTGTTCGTATCGAAATAGGCTTTGCTACCGTCGACCGCGATTTCTCGCAGCAGCCCCGCCTGCCGGAATTGATGCAGCGTATTGTATACCGTTGCCAGAGAAACGCGTTCGCCCGCCTCCACGGCTTCAGCGTGCAGAGTTTCAGCTGTGACGTGCCGGTCTCCGCTCCCAAACAGCAAAAATCCAAGCGTTACACGTTGCCGTGTCGGCCGCAATTGAGCACGTCGCAGTAGTGCGACAATGCACGTTTCGGTGGCAGGTCGTTGGGCGGTCATCCAATCAGGCCAGTTTATATCTGTGTCGCATTTTCGAACAAATTCTTCTCGCACCTGCGGCAGAGATGCGAGGCTCAATTAGCAATTATACAATAGCGAAATTGGTATAATCAAGCGATGCAGGGACGCGCCAACGGTATTTGGGCTTGACGGTAGGCTCCATTGCCATTTTGAAGGCCGTTCCGGTCTGTGCTACGACAATATTTGAACAGCGTTTGAACAGCACATATTACTGAAACGTCACTAACGCGACCGTGCGACTCGAAGTGGCGCGCAGCAGCGATGAGGGGGCAGATCGTAGCGACTATGACGATGCGGCGAAACAGCTACAACTACGAAGACATTCTCGCGTGCGCGCGCGGTGAGCTTTTCGGTCCTGGCAACGCTCAGCTCCCTCTGCCGCCGATGCTGATGTTTGAGAAGATCTCGTCGATCAGCGAAGGGGGCGGTGCTCACGGCAAGGGCCAAGCCATTGCTGAAATGCAGATTTCAGGCAATCCGCAGTGCGAATGGTTTTTTGCCTGCCACTTCAAAGGAGACCCAGTTATGCCTGGCTGCCTTGGCCTAGATGCTCTGTGGCAGCTTACCGGATTTTTCTTGGGTTGGCTTGGTGCCCCGGGCCGCGGACGCGCGCTGGGCGTCGGCGAGGTCAAGTTCACCGGAATGGTACTCCCGTCCGTCAAGCGCATAGAGTATGTTGTGGATCTCAAGCGCGTCATCCTGCGCAGACTGAAACTTGGCATTGCGGATGGAGCACTTTTTGCGGACGGCGAGAAAATTTACACCGCAACCGACCTTAGGGTTGGCTTGTTTGACGCTTCCGAAGCGGCTGGTGGTTCACCCTAACCGTGGGCCTCGGTACACCCATTTGCGACGCCACTTCGGGATTGCCGCAGCGATTGCCGATAGACAGAAGTTCATATCCGTTCGCCTCAGCACGATCGGAATCAAGAAGGATAAACGATGAGACGCGTTGCCGTCACCGGCATGGGAATTGTATCGAGTATCGGAAACTCGCCGCAACACGTAGTCGCTTCGCTGCGGGAGGCCAAATCGGGATTGGTTCACGTCGACCGATACGCCGAAATGGGATTTCGATGCCAGGTCCACGGAGCGCCGAAACTCGACTGGAAGGAGCAGGTCCCGCGCAAACCACGCCGGTTTATGGAAGCCGGATTGGCCTGGAATTATATCGCCATGGAACAGGCGATCCAGGACGCGGGTTTAGAACAGAACGAAGTCATCAATGAACGAACTGGCATCATAATGGGATCAGGTGGCCCATCGACAACAGCCATAGTCCGTTCTGCCAATGTCGCAATCGAGAAAGGTCCCAAGAAGATTGGTCCATTCGAAGTTCCCAAAGCGATGTGCTCAGGACCATCGGCACTTCTGGCTACAAATTTCGAAATTAAAGGCATCAACTATTCGATCTCGTCGGCATGCTCGACTTCGGCGCATTGCATCGGCAATGCCGCAGAGCAGATCCAGTGGGGAAAACAAGACATAATTTTCGCTGGTGGCTGCGAGGAATTAGATTGGACACTCACTGCACTGTTTGATGCTATGGGCGCAATGTCATCTGGGTTTAACGACCGCCCCACAGCAGCCAGTCGCGCCTATGACATTGACCGTGATGGGTTCATAATAGCCGGTGGAGCGGGTGTTCTCGTGCTAGAGGAATTGGAACGAGCCCGCGCCCGCGGTGCCAAGATATACGGTGAACTTGTTGGTTACGGCGCAACGTCGGACGGATTTGACATGGTGGCGCCTTCTGGCGAAGGCGCAATGCGATGCATGCGCCAGGCCATGCGGGGGTTAGATGGTGAAGGGGTGGGCAAGGTCGACTATATCAATCCCCATGCAACATCGACTCCCGTCGGCGACGCAAGGGAAATTGTTGCCATCCGTGAGGTGTTCGGTTCCGACATTCCGGCAATTTCAGCCACAAAATCTTTGACCGGACACTCCCTCGGAGCGATTGGCGTTCAGGAGGCAATCTTTTCGCTTCTTATGATGCAAAATGGATTCATCTGCGAGAGCGCAAATATCGACGAACTGGATCCGGAGTTCGAAGGATGTCCCGTTGTTCGGGAACGTCGAGATGACGTCGCGCTTAACTGTGTGATGTCAAATAGCTTTGGCTTCGGAGGCACCAATGCCACATTGGTGTTCCGGCGTGTCCACTAGATCGGCTGCATGCAAGTATGATCGCGATCACCACAGTGCGGGATCGGGCGGCGCGACTAGACAGAATGTGTTCCGGACCGCGGATGGCCGGATCGTTTGTTCGCACAATACTCGAATATAAACCTGCAACCAGTCGCAAACGGGGGTCTTAATGACGTCAGTTGACATCGCTCAGCCCGGTCCGCTGATGGCCGGCAAAAAGGGGCTCGTTATGGGCGTGGCCAATGAACGGTCGATCGCGTGGGGGATTGCGCGAATCTTGGCGGCTCAGGGCGCTGAACTTGCCTTCACGTACCAAGGAGAAGCTTTTGGCAGGCGGGCCATTCCGCTTGCTCAGTCGGTCGGCTCAGACGTCATCGTTTCTTGTGATGTCAGTGATCTGGAGAGTGTAGACAATGTTTTTGCCGAGATAGGAAAAGCGTGGGGCTCGCTCGATTTCGTTGTTCATGCGCTCGCATTTTCAGATCGGCGGGAATTACAGGGCCGTTATGCGGACACCACCCGCGATAACTTCATCAACACTATGGTAATTTCTTGCTTTTCGTTCACCGAGATCGCCAAACGAGCCGCAGATCTCATGCCGGCTGGCGGTTCGATGCTTACTTTGTCGTTCGGCGGTTCAACAAGATGGGTGCCTTCCTACAATGTCATGGGCGTTGCAAAGGCCGCGCTCGAAGCCTCCGTGAGGTATCTGGCCACTGACTTGGGGGGAGACGGGATTCGTGTCAACGCCATTTCGCCTGGCCCGATGCGCACTCTCGCGGGCGCAGGTGTATCTGACGCTAGAGCGATCTTTAATTTCCAACGCGACCACGCACCCCTTGGTCGAACGCCGACGTTAGATGAAGTGGGAGGCTCGGCACTCTATCTGCTGTCGCCTCTCTCCGGCGGCGTCACCGGCGAGGTTCACTTTGTTGATTGCGGTTACAATTCCGTTTCAATGCCAAGCTTGAGCGCGCTCAAAGACCTGGAGGCCAATGCCACCGCGGTGGCCAGGGCAAAAAAGGCGTGAAGAACCGGCGCAACGATACAAGCGACACACAGCCCAAACGAAAGAGGCCAGGTGCAAGACAATTGCAAAATATAATTGCGATACGTTTCCAAGGCGCCGGCTTCGGCACCAATGCGAATGTCAAAGATGAGCAACACATGCAAGGCTTCACCGATATTGGGATTAGCCAACCATAAAATGACGATACTTCTGGTCGGCCATCAGTTTCGAAATTGTCCGGCGTGACGTGCAGCCAACTCCACTCCTCGCCATTGACTAAGCGAGTCGTCGCACCAGGCAGCCTCACAGAGATCCATGTTTGAGGACGCTATCATCCAAGGAGGACAGGCAACATGACCAATCGCGTTGATCTTTCCGGAAGGATTGCCGTCGTAACAGGCGGTGCGCAAGGTTTTGGGCGAGCTATCACCGAGCGTTTTCTTCAATCCGGCGCTAAAGTCGACATTTGGGACCGCGATATAGAGCTTGCTCAACGTGCAGCGATGGAAATGGGTGAGGATGTTCGCGCTATTGCGACGGACGTCTCAGATTTTTCGTCGATCGAGCAAGCGCGCGCTTCCACACTCGCGATGCATCGACGAATTGATATTCTAGTGAACAATGCTGGTATTGCCGGTGCCAACGCAACCACGTGGGAAACGGAAGTGGATGAGTGGCAAAGGGTAATGCGGGTGAACCTGGACGGCCCCTTTCATTGTTGCAAGGCGGTCGTACCGACAATGGTCAGCCAAAATTACGGTCGTATCATAAATATTGCTTCGATTGCGGGAAAGGAAGGCAATCCCAACGCTGCACACTACTCGGCATCGAAGGCAGGGGTCATTGCTCTGACGAAATCGCTTGGCAAGGAACTAGCGGAGTATGAGATTTCTGTTAACGCGGTTACGCCGGCCGCGGCGAAAACTGCGATATTCGATCAGATTACACAAGAGCACATCGACTTCATGTTGTCGAAAATTCCTCGCCAGCGCTTTGTCCGAGTCGAAGAACTCGCAGCCCTTGTCGCCTGGATGGCATCGGAGGATTGCTCCTTCACGACTGGCGCCGTATTCGATATCTCAGGCGGCCGCGCTACCTACTGAGCTATAGAAACTATGGCGAAGCAAACGCTCGTGTGCTCTGCCATTGTTCGCCGTCGATCGCACCAGCGCGATCGCGCAGACATCAGACGCTCAAAGACCAGACGCACAGACTCCCATAGGCCGAGACTTCGGACGACCAAACTCCAGGATATAAAAGCCCCACTAGATCCGTAATTCAGTGGATCTCATCCTGTCTTTGCAGCGCCTGCCGGAGTTGTTTGATTGTAAACCCTGGAGCGCGCGCGATATCGAGAATAACAGCTTCTCTGCGCTCAAGGAGGTCACAGGCGTTTGGAATTTTCTCAGCGCAGTCCGTTGGAATAACGACGGCACCGTGGCTGTCGGCATGTATGAGATCACCCGACCGCACCACCATACCAGCCACTCTGACCTCTCGACCGAAATCGGCTAGGTGAACGTGGCCGTGGCTCGGCACGATCGAACCCGCGAGTACGGGAAGTCCCGGCGCCCATTGCGGAACGTCGCGGATGCCGCCATCCGTGATTACCCCAGCACAACCGAGCCCTTTATGTACCGCACTTTGCACCTCGCCCCAGAAGCACCCAAAACCGATATCCACTCCGTCCAGATCTTGGATTACAGCGATGCTGGGAGACGGGCCGCCATTTGCGACATACTCATAATAGGACAACCTCTGTTCACGAGCTTCCGCGCCTGCCAGTTCGTGCGGATGGGTCGCACGGATTGATGCTGTTCGCGCGTACCCAATGAACGGAGGTAGATCTGGAAAGGGACAGATCAGTGGGCGCTTAGTGAAGCCCTTCGACCGACTTTCAGGATCGACAATTTCCAGGGCGTTACATATCGTCGGAGTATCGAATTTAGCAAGCCTCTGAACGAGCGCCACATCGATCATAGTTGCCGTCCCTTTTCTCATTGACCGTCATTTACCGTTATGATGTGGCGTGCTTGGCTGCCCAATTCTCTAACCTTCAGCGAGATCTCGACCAACCCTTAAGGGCCCGCAAGCCTGCAGCCAGTATTAGACTTGAATCTGCGCGATCCGCTCCTTTGTTACTCCAACCGCTCGTGCGGCGTCGCAAATCGCCGTCCAAGTCTCATCAGACACGGGAATACCTGTGGCGGTTCGTTCCTTTCGGGCCCGCAGCTCAGGTTCACCCGGATGCAGCACGTCGCCATCCACTTCTATTGGTCGCGCCTCTTTGAAGAAGGAGAGGTATCGATCAACGTCAACCGGGAAGAAGCCGTCAGGGTCGATCTTCTCGGGATCGATATACATCGAGAGCATTCCGTTGGACCATCGCCTCCCCTCGAGGGGTGCTCCGGTCCCGGTCAGCGAACCGCCAAGAATCTCAACAATAAACGCCAGCCCTGAACCTTTGTGGTCGCCCATCGCGCGAATTGCGCCTTTGCCAGTCTTGTAATCGCGGGGGCCGCTGGGTTCATAGTCACCGTAGAGGAAATGGGGATCACCTCCTATCAGTCCATCGTGACTGACGAGCGCGTTCTCGGGCAAGGACTTGCCGCCTTGGCTCGCAACAAGCACTTTGCCCTCTGCAACCACTGAGGTCGCAAAATCTAGGATGATCGGATCTTTGCCCGGCCTTGGAATTCCGGCTGCATACGGCGCAGTCGAAAATCGTCGGTCCACCGAACCAAACGGAGCCACAAGCAGACTAGAAGGCGCATTCACATAATGCGTAGAAACAATATTTGCAGCAGCAGCCTGCTCGGCCCACTCACCAACCCGCCCAACGTGGCCGGTGTTCCGCAATCCAACGACTGAAACTCCCGTTGCTTTGGCCTTTTCAATTCCCAAATCGACAGCCTGCTGTGCCATAGACTGACCAAAGCCATATTGACCGTCAACGACGGCTAGGGAGGGCAGATCAACGACTATTTTGAGCTTACGATCCGCAACGAAATCACCGTCTGCAAGCCACTCCAAATAGCGCGGTACACGCACGACCCCATGGCTGTCATGTCCTGCAAGATTTGAACTCACAAGTGACTCGCCAAGACGAATTCCTTCCGCCTCAGAACAGCCTGCCGCGACAAAGGTATCGCGAACAAAGTCGCGAAGTTTCTCGGCATCAATTACTATCATTGCGGGCCTTTCATCACCCTACCACTCTTCTCAGATCACATTCGTCGATCATCCCACAAGCCAGCGCACGGTCTGGCCGGTCGGGTTGATGTGCTGGCACTCAACGCGCCGATTGCGTACACTGTCGAGGCCATGTGTCCAACCGATCATAAGCATTGCGTGCAACAATCACATAGCTGAACTGCCGCCGAGAATCATGAATAAAAGCCCCTGACGCGACCTCTTCAGTCGCCGGAGATCTGTACGTATGCAATTCGACCTCAGCCCTGAACTCGTCAAAATTCAATCAGAAGTCAGAAGCTTTGTAAAAGATCAAGTTATTCCCTACGAGTCCGACCCCAGATGGGGCGAGCACGGACCGAACGACGAATTGCGACGTGAGCTCAACGCTCGAGCGAAATCAGCTAACCTGCTAGCCGTGCATGTTGCGGAGGAGTATGGCGGTCGCCATCTCAGTCATCGAGAGAAGGCCATTGTCTTTGAGGCCGCCGGATATTCGATGTTGGGCCCGATGGCGCTCCATTGTCAGGCTCCTGATGAGGGCAATATTCACTTACTTGAGGAGATCGCGACACCTGCGCAAAAGGAGCGATTTCTGCGGCCTCTGGCGACGGCCCAAACGCGTTCGTGTTTTGCCATGACCGAACCTCAGCCCGGAGCCGGCTCTGATCCAAGTTTGCTTGCCACACGCGCTACGCCGGACGGCAATGGCTGGCTGATCAACGGGCGCAAATGGTTGATAACCGGCGCAGATGGCGCTGCATTTGCGATCATCATGGCACGGACCGGTGATCGATCAGACGACGCGACCATGTTTCTCTGCGAACTGCCGCAGGCTGGGTTTGAGTGGGAACGCGGTCTCGACACGATAGATACCTCTTTCGTAGGTGGCCATGGCGTGATTGCGATGAACGATCTAAAGGTGTCGGGTGACGACGTTCTGGGCGAAGTCGGAAAAGGCTTTCGATACGCCCAAATCCGGCTAGCTCCGGCGCGCCTCACACACTGCATGCGCTGGCTGGGCGCGGCGCAGCGTGCCCATGATATTGCCACAGAGTATGCACGACAGCGTCAGGCATTCGGCAAAACTCTGGGGGAGCATCAGGGCGTCAGCTTCATGTTGGCTGACAATGAGATGGATATCTACGCGGCCCGGTTGGTCATTTGGCGAACGGCTTGGTCGCTTGACCAAGGCAAACGAGCCTCCTCTGAAAGTTCGATGGCAAAAGTGATCTGTTCTGAGGCAATCTGGAGGGTCGTCGACAGATCAATGCAGATTCTGGGCGGCATGGGACTTACGCGTGACACGCAAATCGAGCGGATCTTTCGCGATGTAAGGGCCTTCCGAATCTACGACGGACCGTCGGAAGTGCACCGATGGGCACTTGGTCGACGCATCGTCGAGGGCAAATTCAAACTGTGAGTCCAGAGAGCAACTCGTAGAGGCCCTTTCTCGCTTGATGCTCCCTTGATGGCACCGCCTAGTCCTTATTGGACCGACACGTCTTCAGGGGCAGATTCACACTGAACCCCGATCCTAAGCCTCAGTCAGCAGCCAAACGAAAAAAGGAGCACCCCTTTGTTCGGATGCTCCTTTCCCAACTCCCTAGACCGTGGGCCGCCCATTTTTCCGAGCTCGATTAGTGCAGAACGCTTGCTTACGATGTCGTAACGCGCCCTGTGAGTCAAGCAGTTGACACCAAACTTCTCTCAATTGTCTCTGTCAGGAAAATATCGATGATGACGGCGACGTTAGGGCTGTGGAGGTAGTGCTTTAAGCCAAAATCTCCATGGGAGCTGCGCACATACTTCCTAAATGGCCACGCAGCGCTCGTGTGACTTATGGAGTCTGTGCACACCCTAATTTCGTGGGCGACTTCAAGTTCGACGGCACGTACGGAAAACGGTTTCTGTTCAGACAGAATTGACATCACAATCCTCATTCAGCTGGTGTTACATGGGCGAAGCAGCAACGGCGGCGAAGAGCAACGGCGCTGGGTTTCATGATTGGCGTCGTACACGCAATGCCCGATAATGAATGACCGATAGTATTCGCTGCGATCGCTGACTTGAACGGGAGACGCGCATGATCCGAATAGGCTCGGGGGCTGGATTTTCGTCCGATAGGCTACAACCAGCGGTTGATCTCGCACGCGACGGCAACTTGCACTGGCTCGTGTTTGAAACTATCGGAGAGCGGACGCTCGCGTTTGGTCATCGGGATCGTCAGCTGGATCCTCGAAAGGGTTATAACCCTCACTTGGCTATGCGTATGCGTCACACCCTTGCATACTGCCGGGCCAATGGAACACGCATCCTAACAAATATGGGCGTCGCCAATGTGTCCCAGGCAGCTCAGGTTGTTCTGGCTGAAGCGCGAGCACTAGGGCTCTACGGTCTGACGGTCGCAACGGTCGAAGGGGACGAGGTGACGGACCGGTTGAATTCAGACACACCCCTGCTTGATGCCGGCGGGCGGCATATCTCAGACATTGGCCATGAAATGGTTTGCGCCAATGCCTACCTCGGCATCGACGCCATCTGCCCCGCCGTAAAGACTGGCGCCGATGTAATCGTAACAGGCCGGGTCGGCGATCCGTCGCTCTTTTTAGCACCGCTTTGTGCTCAATTCGACTGGTCGAATGATGATTGGGACATGCTTGGGAAGGGGACACTGGTAGGTCATTTGATGGAATGCGGTATGCAAGTCAGCGGCGGCTATTTCGCCGATCCAGGGGTCAAAGAAGTTGCCAATCTTGCCGACTGTGGCTTTCCGATTGCTGAGGTCGCGGATACGGGAGAGGCAACGATTACAAAACTTGCCAGCGCTGGAGGCTCCGTTACCGCCCGGACAGTCAAGGAGCAATTGCTGTATGAAGTTCATGATCCGGCCAAATACCTGACTCCGGACGTAACTGCCGATTTTTCGTCGGTCGTCATTAGCGAGATAGGTCCGGATCGAGTGCGGGTTGCGCAAGCTACTGGACACACACGACCAGATCAATTGAAAGTAACTGTCGGCTTTGACGGCGGCTTTCTCGGGGAGGCCGGAGTAAGCTATGCGGGTCCAAATGCGTCCGCACGCGCCCGACTTGCCCGCGATATTTTGATTGAGATACTCGATCGCGTTCCGGGCGCCAAGGGGAGCTACAGGATCGATCTCATTGGTCTCAATGCGTTGCATGCTACGGCTTTGAACCGGCAAGCTGAGAGCGAGGACGTTCGGGTCCGCGTTGCGATGCGAGCACTAGATCGGGATATCGTCGCAATGATGCTATGGGAAGTGGAGGCTCTCCTGTGCTGCGGCCCCGCTGGTGGGGGGGGCTTTCGCGGTCACATCACGCCAAGTGTTGTTACCCATTCCGCTCTCATCGACAGAGACGCTGTTCATCCACAAGTCGAGGTCTTTACTGCATGACAAGAACCGTTCCGCTACACCAGCTCGCCCATGCGCGTGCAGGTGATAAAGGCGATATCTCGTCGATTTCAGTTTGGGCCTATGATCCCGGAGATTATCCTCTGATCAAGGAACAATTGACCGCGGAGCGCGTGAAGACCTCCTTTCCGCGCCTCATTCGCGGCGATGTTGTGCGCTACGCCTTAGACCATCTGCAAGGCATGAATTTTGTTATGTATGATGCGCTGGAGGGGGGGGTGAATACGTCGCTCAATCTGGACAGTCACGGCAAATCGTGGAGCTATCTCATCTTGAGCCTACCTATTGTCTTGCCAGAGAATTGAGACGGACCTTTCGGTATCCCTTGTCAAACATCGCTCTGTGAGCGCCGTTTCGTGTTGCGTGAAGTTGCACCGCCAGGAATTCGCTCTACATACGCCATGGACGGTTCGATCGAATGACTAAACTTTGGATGGTCGACCGACCGCGCGTTACGCCGTCACCGGAAGGACAGGCAAGCATGGTTTCAACTCGGATGGTAGGTCTCGTCCTCGCGATGGCGACGGGGTGGAACGTCGTCGGATCGATCATGGCAGGACCTGCCAGTGGCGACGCGCTGTCGACCCATGATTGCTTTACAAACGACGCAACGCTGAGGATCCGAGGATGTACGGAGCTTTTGACACGTGGCGGTCTCGATCCCACAACCCAGTCCACAGCCTTGGCGAACCGGGCGCTCGGCCTCTCGATCATCGGCCGCTACAGTGAGGCGATCCGGGACTATGACGCTGCTCTTGCGATCGTGCCGGACTATCCGGTTGCACTCAACAATCGCGCTTGGGCGCTTTTTCGTTTGGGCCGCATCGAAGAAGCTGAACCAGATGTCGAAAAATCGTTGCGCTTGGACTCATCTAGCGGGCATGCCTATGACACCCGCGCACACGTGAGGCAGTGGCAAGGGCGGACCAAAGAGGCAATGACTGATTATCGCAGAGCGATGCGCTTTGGCGGATCGCGCATGGTTAAGCTCTATCAGTGCGGCCTGCAGGCTCAAGGTCTCTATCTCGGTGCAGTCACCGGCGTTATCACGGAGCAGTTCGAGCTTGCTCTAAAGCAATGCGTCGAAACGGCGAAGTGTGACCCGTTACCTCCGGACGAGGAATGCAAGGTCGCAATGTCTTGACCCAACGGTTTGAGGCTGGCGGGGCGTGCAAATTACAACAAAGTGCGCCAGGCTCTTGTCGCGACGCAGGAGCTGGACTGGACAACTCCGACGACCCACACTTGTGAGCTGTGCAGCTACTGGAATGTGCCGTTGCTGGCGTATACAGTCGCGATAATTTTGCCATCGCTAGCTTATGCCAATATGGGTACCATCCATTTGCACACTCTGAACCGGGCCGCCTGCTGACGCGTCTTACGCATAAGCGGCTAGCGTCGAGTAACACATTTGGGCGCGCAACGAGCGTAGCCGAATCTCAATGCCTGTGATTAATCTTGACGCTGCGGCTTGCGCCCGCTCTGTGCTCTCCATGTACTGCCGGCCTGCTCGGTCATGACCTGTGATCGACTGGTATTTGCACGCCGCGAATGCAACTCAAATTCCGTCGTCATTTCAGTTCATTACCCAAACGCATTCATGCTTCTGGAGCGCCCAGTCATCGAACATACGCTGACACAAGGAGCTATGCAGTTGATGCATGGGCACATTCCGCGAATCGACTGGCCGATGATTTAGATCATCAGTATGATTAGATAATCAAATAAGAAATTTTGGAGGAAACCACTGTGACCGAAGGTGTCAAATCGGCCGAGCGAGTGCTGGCGATTTTTGAAGTGTTTGAAGCCGAACGACGTCCTCTGCGCATCTCGGAGTTAGTCAAACGACTGGAGATCCCGCAATCAAGTACGTCGACTCTCATGAAGACACTGGTGTCAAACGGTTTGGTCGAATTCGATCCCGACCACAGAACGTTTCAGCCGTCGGTGCGTCTCGCTTTCCTGGGCAACTGGGTATTGGGCTCTACCGATGGTCTCGCCCAAATTCAAACTTTGTTGCAAAAGCTTGCTGCCGAAACCGGCGAGACCGTCATAGTCGGTGCTCAAAATGGACTCAACGTACAATACTTGTCGGTCATCGTATCCGAACACCAAGTTCGCTTCGCACTGCGTCCAGGAATGATGCGGCCACTGCACCTCGCCGGATTGGGTCACATGCTGCTCAGCCAAAAATCCGATGATGAAGTTGGTCGAATTGTTCGTCGCTTCAATGCCGAAGCTGATGCGGATCAGGCATTGGCGAGTGAGAGCGAAGTTCTGAGCGCCGTGCGCAGTGCTCGCGCACTTGGCTATTGCGAGACAGCAAATCTAGCATCGCAAGGCGCCGGGGTCATTGCTACTTTGCTTCCACTTCCAATTGAAGGTCGTTACCTCGCAATTGGGCTTGGAGCCCCTCTCGATCGCTTGGAATCTCGTCGCGAATTGCTGAGCCATTGTCTGTTGCGAGAGGTTGATCGCTTTGCTGGCAACGATGACATTCGACAGGTTGCCTGAGTTGCCCGTCTATCAACTCTCCTTGTGCAAGTGAAGTGCGGTCGACTTGGCAAGATTGTCCAAATCTGCATCTAGCAAACACAATCGCTCGCAATAGCCGGGAATCAGATCGGGCCATGCGCGCACTGGTAATTTGGCGAGGGTCCCGCGCACGGCGCTGATTGGTCCGCCGTGCGTAACCACCACAGTCAGTCCGTCGCGAGGAATCCCAAGCAACGCACTGACAACGCGATTGCGTACGTCTAGAACCGTCTCCCCTCCATCAGGCGCGTAGGAGTCCGGAGCTTCTATGATTTTCGACATAGTGTCACCAATTTCAGAATAGATCGTGAGCCAGCTGCGACCTTCCCAAGTCCCGAAATTCATTTCGGCAAAACGCGCGTCGTAGTGGAGTGGAACTTTACTTATGCGTGCGATCGCGGTCGCAAGGGACAGTGTTCGCACCAATCCGGTGTGAACGACACGCGACGGGTCATTGGCTGCCAAATCTGCTGCAATTTTGGAAATCTGCTTTCGTCCGGCGCGCGACAAGGGAACGTCGCTTGCGCCGTAGCAATATCCTTTCCAGCTGGCCGCGACACGCGGATGACGCACGAGCACTGCACGGGGCGAACCCTCCATCAATCTGCAACCTCGGACTTAAGTGTTATCGCAAGACCTGCGGCCACGAAGTCGACGCGATCAGCGACTGCCGCCAGCGTTTGATTCATTTGGCCATGGGCATCGCGAAAGGTTCGCGCCAAATTGTTCTCGGGAACGATTCCCAGGCCAACCTCATTGGACACGAGAACAATGTCTGCCGCAGCTCCCTTGATGATCGGAAGGATCGCGTCTATTGCGGCAGCGGCATCGTGCTTCGAAAGCAAGAGATTGGATAGCCACAATGTAGCGCAGTCGACAACAACTGCTGTGTCTACCGAGTCGATTGCGCAGAGTGCTCGCCCAATATCAATCGGCGCCTCAACGGTCGACCATGTCGCATCTCTTTCCAAACGATGGCGGTGAATGCGGGCACGCATTTCATCATCATGAGCCTCCGCCGTTGCAATGTACACGCGTTGCGAGCGTCGTTCTGCAAGCCGCATTGCATGCGCGGTCTTACCAGATTTCGCTCCACCCAGAACCAGCGTCGTTTGTCGCTTCATGAGCCCGTCAACCCAATCCTCCAGCCAGCGAGACAAGTCAATCACATTCCCCAATCATTCCACCAAGACGCGAACGGCCAAAAGCGCACCTGCAAAGCTCGTCATTATGCTGGCACCTAATACGTCCCCCGTGTAACCACCAATCTGTCGCCACGCGAGGACCGTTATCACCAACCCTCCCGCAATCGCACCCAAAATCATTGCCAAACCAAGCCAAGCAAATACGCCAACGCTCACGATGATGGGCCAAATTATCGTCAACAAAAGTTGAGCCGGTGCTGGCTTGCCGAAGGTGTGAGCAAGCCCATCTTTGCCGGCTGGTCCTAGCAGGAAATATGGTATCGTCACAGCTGCACGCGCCTGCATTGCCGCAGCCGCCAAAATGCCCATCAGACCAATGTGATCCAGCACCAGAGCCCCAGGGGCTTCCGCTCCTTTTGCGGAAGCGATTTCTGAAACCGTATTGACCAAGACCAAGTAGAGCAAAATGAGCGCCAATGAGCCGAATGTGCCGATCCGAGGATCTCGCATAACCTCTATGCGGTGCTCTTTCGATCCCGAACTGCCCATTCCATCCCAGAAGTCAGCAAAGCCGTCATCATGTATCGCCCCTGTCAAAGCTGCCAAGACAGCAAGCGCAACAATCGAGGCAATTTCTGATCCTAATCCCAGCCAGAGACCACAGATCCAGACCGCGCCACACGCAGAACCTACAATAAGACCCGCAAGCGGCATGGCCCAGAGCGCCTCGGCGGCACGTCGACTTGGTAGGATCGCAAGCGCAGGCACCGGAAGCCGTGTCATAAATGACATCGCCAGTGTAAAATCTTCCAAGGTCCGCCGCACAAGTCGCCGCATTGTCTGTCGTATCGTGGTGCTAGGAGAGTTTATCGGTCGGCGATGACCGATTCGAAACAGCCGCCTCATCGAAAGTCGCCATATCGTTGTGAGACGCAGCAGCGGCCTTAAGGACGGCTAGAGCCAGTGTCGCCCCGGTTCCTTCTCCGAGTCGCATGCTTAGATCGAGTAGCGGACGCAATCGCATTTCTTGCAGCAGTCGTGCGTGGGCTGGTTCTGCTGACACATGTCCAGCAACGCAATGCTCAAGGATTGCCGGATTCTGTCGATATAGGGGCGCGAGAGCGGCCGAAACCACAAAACCGTCAATCAACACGGGAAGCCGACGGTGTCGCGCCGCAACAATAGAACCTGCAATGGCCGCTACCTCTCTGCCGCCGAGGCATCGCAATCGTTCGACAGCAGTGTCACTGTAGCGATGCCGAACCAGAGCCAGGTCAACGATAGCAGCTTTGCGTCGCACCGCATCCAATTCCAGGCCGGTGCCTGGACCGGCCCAATCGCTGCCAGTGCCGCCAAAACAGCTGGCTGCCAAAGCCGCAGCAATCGTTGTGTTGCCAATACCCATTTCTCCCAGCGCAACGACGCCGTTTGCCGTCTGGACCGCGTTTGCCCCAGCGTTGAGCGACTGAAGCAGTTCTTCAGCGCCAAGAGCCTCCTCCTGCGTGATGTCACCGGTCGGAACATCGAGATCCAATGGTATCACCTCGAGTCGACTGCCCTGAGATTGCGCTATGGCATTGATCGCAGCACCGCCGCTCTCAAAATTGGCTACCATTTGCAACGTCACCTCGGAGGGAAAGGCACTCACACCCTGATCAGCTACTCCATGACTTCCCGCAAAAATAATTGTCACCGGTTCGCCAATAGTCGGCCGGCCATCTGTGCTCCAACCCGCAAGAAAAACGGCAAGGTCTTCCAGACGGCCCAGCGCTCCGGCAGGCTTCGTAAGCAAAGCCTGACGTGTCTCGGCCAATACCCGAGCATCGGGATCAGAGGAGGGAAGTCGGCCGAGCGCTCTCGAAAAGTCATCCAGTGTCTCGAACATTTCAGATGCCTACTTTGTGCGCGTCGTTCTGACAAGTGTGCACAACTGGACTACGCTTGATGGTCGCAATCAGAAGCGTTGATTGACACTTGCGGCATTCTCCCGTACTCGGGATTTGCTGGTTGTTCGTCAACGCGTGCGCTGACGAACATGAAAAGGGAACGCAGTCCGGTTCGACAGTTTCCGAACCAACGCTGCGGCCGCCCCCGCGACTGTGTGCGGAAATGCTGCTCTCATAGGCCACTGGTCTGAACGATTGGGAAGGCGAGTGCAGCTAAGAACCCGCGAGCCAGGAGACCTGCCAGTGACCGCATAGACCTTGGACGGGGTGCTCCAAAATGTCCGTTCTGCGCGCTTGCCCACGGCAATCAGCCACTAGCGGCCACTCTTGCATCCCAAGATACGAGAAAGCGATCGGGATGATAGCACTTTTGTGGCATGCACGAGCGGATGAGGATCCAATTTCCAAGGGACCAGACCAATGAATCGCATTCCAGCAACAGTAGTTACGGGGTTTCTTGGCGCAGGCAAGACCACGCTCATTCGTAATCTTCTCGAAAGTGCCGATGGTCGCAGACTTGCACTGATCGTGAACGAATTCGGAGATGTTGGTGTCGACGGCCAAATCTTGTCCGATTGCGATGATGCTGCGTGCGCAGCAGACGATGTACTCGAACTTGCCAACGGTTGTATTTGTTGCACAGTGGCCGACGAATTCATCCCAACATTGGAGATGTTGTTGTCGCGCATTCCTGCTCCAGACCATATTGTGATTGAGACCTCTGGTCTTGCTCTTCCACAGCCTCTCGTACAAGCATTCAATTGGCCTGAGGTTCGCAGTCGAGTTACCGTTGACGGGGTTATTACCGTGGTCGACACTCCTGCCGTCGCAGCCGGACAGTTCGCGGATGATGTGGCTGCTATTGACAAGCAACGGCAGTTCGACGACAGCCTCGACCACGAAAGCCCATTGCATGAACTGTTTGAAGACCAACTGACATGCGCTGATCTGATAGTTCTAAATAAGACTGATCTTGTCTCCTCAGACACTCTTGCCGATGTCACACGGCTTGTGAATCGCGAGAAACGGGAAGCCACGCGCATTGTTGAGGCCGTTAGCGGGCGATTGCCGGTGCAGTTACTCATTGGTCAATCCGCGGCAGCGGAATGCGACATTGCCAATCGCCCTACTCACCATGGCGAGAACGATCACGAACCGCACCACCACGACGACTTTGAAAGTACTCTTCTGACCGTGCCTGACATGCGCTCAGTAGATGCTGTCAGAGAAAGGGTGAACGCTATCATGCGATATCCAGGCGTGTTACGTGCAAAGGGTTTCGTTCCGATCGCAGGCAAGCCCATGCGACTGGCCGTTCAGGCTGTTGGACCACGCGTAGACACATACTTCGATCGCAGATGGACGAAAAAGGACGACCGAGTCGGACGGTTGGTTGTTATCGGTTTGTCCGGGCTGGATCACGCTGCGCTGGAATCACTGCTCGAAGGGAGCCCGAAGTGAGCGAGCAAACTCGATCACGCCCCTCGCCGCAAAGCGCCGCGCCCCGGCCGCGTTTGCCAGCAAGTCCTTGCGTCGGAGTATGTGTTATTGACGATGGTGCTGGCTACTGTGCTGGTTGCGGTCGCACCCCGGCTGATATCTCGATTTGGTCTCACGCCGGCCGCGCAAAAAAACATGAAATCTGGAGAACATTGCCACAACGTCTTGCCGAAATCGGCGCAACAAGCTTTCGCCTACCGGCAGAACCCGAAGAAATCGCTCGTTTCGTGTACCTGTCAAACGCGGAACGAGCAGGATCTTGGCATATGGCTGGTGCCACCAGCCACGTATGCTTTCGGCCGGAGATTGGGGCCTCCGTTGCGCGGTCGGATGGTCGTGTCGACGTCCGCAATCCCAATGGCAGTCATTTCCGCTTCGAATGTCACGATCGCGTTCGAGTGTTTGGGTTGACGCTTGCGCCTGGTCAATCAGGTATGCGCGCAGTCGCTTTGGTACTTCCGCGCGGCCGCGCGAAGATAGACCACAATACTCCGCCCGAGGGCGCCTATGATGAGGTTTCAGGACGCGTATGGCCTATCTGTACTATGGCTGGCCCCTTTGCTCGGGTTTTTCAAAGCCAGAAACTTGAGGCAAGACAGAACTCTTCTGAGGAAAGCCAGGTTGCACCTAGCATGTTGCGTCTCGAAACAGCTTTGGGTCACATCACAACACATTGCGGCGAGCGCCCCGACGGACTGGCCGGCATGTTGCCAAGAAGCGACGATACATCTGTCGTTCCCAGCTCTTTCGTAGCTTGTGCCGTGTTTTATGCCTGGAATGCCAGCTGGCTAACTGCTCAGCTGGCACCTTGACTAAGGAGTTGTGGAGTGCACTTGCTTGTCGCGCAGTCTGGCACAATCGATGACGGTGACGAACCGCGTGACCTCGCGCAGTCCCCCGGCGACATCGTCGTTCTGTCAGCCGCCGACACTGAACTTTCTCTACTTTCGACAGCCCAGGCCAGGAGACGGAACCGGCCCGACCGGCGATCACTTCGACTTGCAAATCTGCTACACCTCAAGCACAACTACTCGGTAGACCTTTATATTGAGAAAACCCTTAGCCACGCAAAACTTGTCATCGTGCGGTTGCTGGGCGGCATTAGTTATTGGCCTTACGGTCTGGAGCGACTTTCCGCTTTGGCCAAAAGAGGAACATTTCAACTGGCAGTCATGCCCGGAGACGACAAGTCTGACCGGCAGCTCCTCGAGTACTCCACACTTTCCACAAGTGATGTAGCGCGACTGTGGTCATACCTTCGCGAAGGCGGGTTAGATAACGCAGAGCGGTTTCTTGAAGCAGCAGATGTACATTTATCCGGGGGCGCTATGCCCTTGCCGGCGCGCCCGTTGCTCAAAGCCGGTATTCACAGACAAGCAAACAGGTTTCAAGCCAACCCGCGACCGACGGCAGCGATCATATTTTATCGCGCACTTTTTGAGTCCGGCGACCTTCTTGCTGTGGAGCAGCTCTTCGACGAGCTTGAGAAAGAGCGCTTCGCTCCCGTTTCCATTTTTGTCGCCAGCCTTCGTGATCCCTTTTGCAGCGACTTTGTCAACGGCCTACTGACAGACTGGCAACCAGACGTCATATTGAATATGACGGCATTCTCTAGCAGCCAACCCGACAATCGCGACGGTGGGCCTCTGGGAAGCTTTGGCGTACCCGTTCTGCAAGTGGTGGCCGCAAGTGAATCGGAAGAGAACTGGTGGCAAGGCAGCCGCGGCTTGTCTGCACGCGACATCGCAATGCATGTTGCTCTTCCGGAAGTCGATGGCCGCCTACTCACACGCGCCATTTCGTTCAAGTCTGACGCCAAGTTTGATAAAGAAACAGAACACTACGTTGTGCACGCACAACCGACGCAAAATCGCACCCGGTTTGTCGCACGACAGGCCGGAGCGCTGTCTAAGCTCAAACACAAGCCTGCGGCGCAACGCAAAATCGCAATCATTTTGGCAAATTATCCAAATCGCGATGCCCGCATTGCCAATGGCGTCGGATTGGATACCCCGGCCAGCACAATCGCTGTCCTTAACGCTCTGCAGGGCGCGGGCTATTATCTAGATGCAGTCCCGAAACGCGGCAATGACCTAATTGCGCAATTGAAAGCTGGTCCAACCAGCGCCGACAACCGAAACTCCGCCCGTCATGCGATCGCATGTAAAGTCTACAATGAGGCTTTCAACCGACTGCCGGAAAGAGTTCGGAAGGCCGTAGAAAATCAATGGGGCCCAGCGGAGAAAGATCCAAGCATTAATACTGACGGTCATCCCATCGCCGCCGTCGTTTTTGGCAACACCGTTGTCGGCATTCAACCGGCTCGCGGATATAACATCGATCCCAAAGCAACCTATCATGATCCGGCGTTGGTGCCACCGCACTCCTACTGCGCGTTCTACTTCTGGCTGCGAGACATTGTTGGTGTGGACGCCATTATTCATCTCGGCAAGCACGGAAACCTCGAATGGTTGCCAGGTAAGGCCCTGGCGCTCTCCGAGGAGTGCTTCCCGGAGGTCATTCTTGGACCAACGCCCAACATTTATCCTTTCATTGTGAACGATCCGGGGGAGGGCAGTCAGGCAAAACGGCGCACATCGGCGGTAATTGTTGACCATCTCATGCCACCAATGACACGTGCCGAAGTTTACGGACCGCTACGCGAACTTGAGCGATTGGTTGACGAATACTACGAGGCGGCAGGCATGGATGAGCCGCGGCGAAAGCATCTCGAGCGCGAGATTCTAAATGCTTCCGACCGACTTGGGTTTGGCAGTGATATCGGCCTCAGCCTTGATGGCGATGCCCAAGTTGCGCTAGAGGCAGTCGACAGTCACCTTTGCGACCTCAAAGAAATGCAAATTCGCGATGGCCTTCACACGTTGGGCCAGTCGCCAAAGGGACGCGAGCGCGTCGACACTCTGATTGCTCTCGCGCGCATACCCCGCAACGCTGGCAGCGAAGCGGATGAGTCATTGCATCGCGCTCTGGCGCGGGATCTAGGATTGGATAATTTCGACCCGCTAGATACCAACTTCAGCAGCAGCTGGACGGGCCATCGCCCAGCCGCGCTCCAGGCTGTGAGCGACGACCCATGGCGATCGGCTGGAGATACTCTTGAACGGATCGAGCTACTGGCGGCGGAAATGGTCGCCGGCGACTTCAAACCGCGTCCGGAGTGGAGAGAGACCCATGCAGTCCTCGGCTGGCTTCATTCAGAAATGGCCAACGCACTCGATCGTGCTGGCGGGGCAGAAATCTCGGGTATATTGAAAGGTCTCAATGGTCGTTTTGTTGAACCTGGACCAGCTGGTGCGCCAACCCGGGGCAGGCCAGATGTCTTGCCGACAGGCCGGAATTTCTTTTCTCTTGATAGCCGCGTATTGCCAACTCGAGCAGCCTGGGAACTTGGCCGCAAATCAGCCGATCGCGTCGTCGAGCGGCATTGTCAAGACCATGGCGACTGGCCCAAGGCAATTGCACTAAGCGCGTGGGGGACGGCTAACATGCGCACGGGGGGCGATGACATCGCACAGGCCCTAGCTCTCATGGGAGTCCGTCCGGCGTGGGAGCCGACTTCCGGTCGAGTTATTGGATTCGAGATTATTCCGCTAGCGAAGCTCGCACGTCCACGCGTGGATGTAACATTCCGTGTCTCTGGTTTCTTCCGAGATGCGTTTCCCGCACAGATGGATCTCATCGACTCGGCAGTCCGCGCCGTTTCCGAACTCGATGAATCGGAGGATCAGAACCCACTTGCAGCAGCCGTCCGTCGAGACCGAGAAAAATTTTGCGCCGAAGGACTCGACACAAGATTGGCAGAACTTTGGGCAGCTGCCCGTGTCTTCGGGTCGCAACCAGGAGCCTACGGTGCGGGCCTCCAGGCCCTAATTGATGAAAAGATTTGGGACGACCACCACGACCTCGCCGAAGCCTTCTTGCGATGGGGAGAGTTCGGGTACGGCGGCAAACTGTCAGGCGAAGCCAACCGCGCGGCCTTCAAAATCCGTATCGGCGAGATCGATGCTATCCTACACAACCAAGATAATCGCGAGCACGACATCCTGGACAGCGACGACTACTATCAGTTTGCCGGCGGCCTCGCGGTTGCAGCAAGAGCCGCCCGCGGATCTCCCATCCCCGTCTATCTCAACGACCATTCCCGACCTGAGCGACCGATCGTTCGGCCTTTGCAGGAAGAGATCGGGCGCGTCGTTCGAGGTCGCGCCGCTAACCCAAAATGGATAGCTGGAGTAATGCGCCATGGCTACAAAGGAGCATTTGAAATCGCTGCAACGGTTGACTACCTGTTCGCGTTTGCTGCGACGACAGACGCCGTGCGTGACCATCACTTCGATAGCCTTTATGATGCGTACGTAGCAGACGATACCGTGAGGGAATTCTTAGCAGAAAACAATCCAGACGCCCTGCGGGAAATTGCGGATAGATTTGAGGAAGCGATTCTGCGCGACCTCTGGGCACCCCGGCGCAACAGTGTTCGTGAGGTGCTGCAACGAACCGCCAGCCGGTCTGCAAAAGATCAATAAGAATCGTTGAACGATGAGAGGTGTTGATATGTCGGACGAAGCCAATGAACGGTCAGACGAAAGGCAAGACTCATCAATCGGTGATGCGACGCGCCATTCCGAAAAAATGGCGAAAAAGAAGGCAGCCCGCGATCGCATCATGGCAACCAAGACTGAGCAACGTGGTCTCCTTGTCGTCCATACTGGCAAGGGAAAGGGCAAGTCAACTGCAGCCTTCGGTATGGTGTTTAGAGCAATCTCTCATGGCATCCCGTGTGCGGTCGTTCAATTCATTAAAGGTGGCATGCCGACTGGCGAACGGGATATCATCACTTCCCACTTTGGCGACATTTGCCAGTTTTACACCATGGGCGAAGGATTCACTTGGGAAACCCAGGACCGCGGGCGCGACGTCGAACATGCTCAAGCGGCTTGGCGCAAGGCCAAAGAGCTTATTCGCGATCCTTCAGTTAAGCTCGTCCTGCTTGATGAACTCAACATCGCCATCCGCTACGACTATGTCCCGATCGACGATGTCATGGCGTTCCTCGCACACGAGAAGCCTGACGATACACACGTCATCATAACCGGTCGCAATGCAAAGGATGAGCTGCTGGAGCAAGCGGACCTCGCAACAGAAATGACCCTTCTCAAACATCCGTTCCGCTCGGGTGTGAAGGCCCAAGCCGGCATTGAATTCTAAAAGTGCCATGCGAAGCATGCGTGCTCCTGCAGTCATGATCCAGGGTGCCGGGTCCAATGTCGGCAAATCCATTGTCGTCGCGGGACTGTGTCGCGTCTTCGCGCGACGAGGTGTGTCTGTTAGACCCTTCAAACCGCAAAACATGTCCAACAATGCCGCCGCTGTGAAAGGCGGTGGAGAAATTGGCCGCGCTCAAGCTCTTCAGGCTCGCGCAGCCGGAGTCGAGGCGAGCGTACATTTCAATCCAGTACTCCTGAAGCCAGAGAGTGAAACCGGTTCCCAAGTCATCGTCCAAGGCAGACGACACCGGACGATGCGTGCACGAGAATTTGGCCTTCACAAGCGAGAATTACTTCCGGCTGTGATGGAGAGCTTCAACCACGTTGCCTCTGATGCCGACCTGGTTATTGTCGAAGGCGCTGGCAGCCCAGCCGAGATCAACCTTCGCAATGACGATATCGCAAATATGGGTTTTGCCACCGCTGCCGATGTGCCAGTCATTGTTGTTGGTGACATTGAGCGCGGCGGAGTGATCGCAAGTCTTGTTGGAACGCATACGGTTCTCAATAAATCCGACCGATCTCTCATCAAAGCGTTCCTGATCAACAAGTTTCGTGGTGATCCGGAACTATTTGACGATGGGCTTGTAGCAATCGTAGCCCGCACCGGCTGGCGATCACTCGGCGTCTTACCTTACGTACCTGAAGCGCTCAGATTGCCCGCCGAAGACATTTTAGATCTCGACGTTCAACACACCCGAACTGCAGAGCAGAAAGATAAAAAGATCAAAATCGCGGTGCCTCAGCTTGATCGCATCGCGAACTTTGATGATCTTGATCCATTGCGACTCGAGCCTGCCGTTGCTTTGCAATTGGTACGTCCTGGTAAGCCACTTCCGCTCGACTGCGATCTGATCATCCTACCCGGATCGAAGAACACAATTGATGACTTAAACAAACTGAAGGCAGAAGGCTGGGACATTGATATTGCCGCTCACATTCGCCAGGGTGGCTATGTATTGGGACTGTGTGGCGGGTACCAGATGCTAGGAACTCTAATTGACGATCCTGATGGTGTCGAAGGGCGGATCGGAACCGTTGCCGGCCTTGGTCTACTGAACGTGGCCAGCGTTTTGGACGCGAAGAAAGTGGTGCGTCCCGTGCGCGGTCGCCATCTTGAGAGCCGCGCGATAGTCACTGGATACGAAATTCACCTTGGTCGAACGACAGGCCCTGATACTGAACGACCGGTGTTCGAGATCGATGGACGTCCAAATGGCGCGATTTCTCCTGACGGCAAATGCATGGGAACATATGTCCATGGCGTCTTCTCGAACGATGGCTATCGACGCGCATTCCTCAGACATATATCTGCCTCAAAAGCTGATATCGGCCAGTTCACTTACGACGCGCATGTCGAAGCGGCACTCGATTGTCTGGCAGAGCACATCGAAAGCCACATAGACACCGAAGCGGTGTATCAGATTGCATGCGGGCGTTGCTAGTTGCCCGTTCCCATCGCATTTCGAACTCACATAACGGCCTTACATAACGGCCCTAAATAACGGCCTCACATAACGGCACCAACTTGCCAGGGCACAAACTCGTTGTCGCCGTAACCGAGTGTCTCGGACTTGCTCGGTTGACCGGACGCAACCGCGAGTATGTGGTTAAAGATTTCTCGCCCCTTATCTTCAAGCGAAACGCCGTCTAGGACATCGCCGCAGTCAATATCCATGTCTTCCTGCATCCGACGATACATATCAGAATTGGTCGCTAGCTTGATAGATGGTGACGGCTTACAGCCGAATGCTGAGCCGCGTCCCGTAGTGAAAGCAACAACATTACATCCCCCGGCCACTTGTCCTGTAACCGAAACAGGATCGTATCCTGGGGTATCCATGAAACAGAACCCTTTAGCGTCGACCTGCTCAGCGTATCGATAAACACCTTTCAAAGTCGTCGATCCCGCTTTGGCCGTTGCTCCTAGGGATTTTTCGAGGATCGTTGTCAGTCCCCCAGCCTTGTTTCCGGGCGACGGATTGTTGTCCATCGAGCCATTGTGCTTTGCTGTGTAGTCTTGCCACCAGCCAATGATATCGACCAGTTTCCTCCCAATTTCCGGAGTAGCGGCACGCCGCGTCAATAGATGCTCAGCTCCGTAGATTTCGGGCGTCTCGCCCAGCACGGCGGTGCCGCCTTGGCGAACCAATTCGTCGACTGCAACGCCCAGCGCCGGATTAGCAGTAATGCCCGAATAGCCGTCCGATCCACCGCACTGCAACGCAACCTTGAGCTCGCTGGCCGGAACCGTTTCGCGCTTGGCTTGCTTGGCCAAATTTAGCAAATCTCGGATGTGAGCGACTCCCCTTTCTATCGTCCGTCGCGTGCCACCCGTGTCCTGAATTGTCATCGTAAACAGGTTGTCTCCCTCACTCAGTCCATACTTTTCCTTTAGTCGCGCAATCTGAAAAACCTCGCAGCCCAATCCAACGATCAATGCGGCGGCAACATTTGGATGTCCGGCCATCCCCCACTGCGTCCGTTCGAGAAACTCGAAGCCGGCACTGTTGGTTGCCATTCCGCAACCCGTGCCGTGCACAAACGCCGCTACGCCGTCAACATTTGGATAATCCGCAAGAACGCCTGATCGATTGACCTCCTCCGCCATAAACCGGGCCACAGACGCAGAACAATTCACGCTGGTAAGGATGGCAATATAGTTACGAGTGCCAATCTTGCCGTTGGCTCTGCGGAATCCTTGAAACGTGGCCTGCTCGTCTAGGGGGAGAACGTTTTCTTCCTTTGCGCCAGCGGAAAAGGCGTAGTCGCGGTCGAACTCAGCATAGGCACAATTGTGCGTATGGACATGCTGCCCCGGCAAAATGTCTTCACTTGCAAATCCAATGACTTGGCCGAACTTCACGATAGGGGCGCCAGATTCAATTCTGGCTACAGCCATTTTGTGACCTTTCAGCACACGACTGCGGGCCTCGACACCCTGGGCCACCAATCCCGGCAGCAAACCATCAACCGCAACAATGATATTGTCGCTGGCGTGTAAACGCAGCGTGCGTAAATTTCTTTCCGTCATGGGCATGATGTGGCCTCGCGCAAGCAACGGTGTTGAACTGCCCACACATAATGTCGTCGTGAGCTAGACATCGCAACCTAGTGAGCCGCGCAATGGTGTCACTAGCAAGGAGATACATCGAACGGGAGATAACAGAGGGATACCCTCAGATGAATCCGCAACTTGCCCGAAAGTGCTCGAAAGTGGTAGAGCGCAATGTGCGAGATCTTATCGAACGATGTCTCAGGGAGTTCACCGCATGAAGCTCACCGATGCCCAGCTAGAGCAGTTTGAGGAAGAGGGCTGGATTTTCCTGCCTGATTGCTTTTCGCCGACCGAAATCGCTGTACTCCGAGATGAAGCAGAAAAAATCTATGCGGAAGATCGAGAGGAAGTGTGGCGTGAGTCATCGGGTGCTCCACGTACTGCATTTGCCGCACACGTCTACAATGAAGCATTCGGAATACTCGGGCGACACCCGCGACTGATCGAACCTCTCGAACAATTTTTCGGTGAGCAGGTCTACATGCATCAGTTCAAGATCAACGCAAAAGCCAAGTTCGATGGTGACGTCTGGCAGTGGCATCAAGATTTCGGAACCTGGCACCGCGATGACGGCATGCCGGAGCCGCGGGCCATGAACATTTCCGTTTTTCTCGACGAAGTCTTCGCGTTCAATGGTCCGCTAATGTTAATCCCGAAGAGCCATACGCAAGGCGTCCTCAAAGCTGGTCACGATGTCTCGACGACAAGCTACCCTCTATGGACACTAGACAATGCGACGGTTGAACGCCTCGTCGAGGAAGGAGGACTTGTGGCGCCGACAGGAAAGCCTGGTGGCGTGCTTATGTTCCACGGCAACCTCGTTCACGGGTCTTCAGGAAACATCACCCCTTTCCCTCGTAAGATTGTCTATTTAACATTGAATGCCGTTTCGAATTATATTCGATCGCCAACGCGCAAAGATTGGATCGCTCATCAGGACTTCACGCCTATCAAGCCCTGTTCGGATGACGCTCTCCTGCGGCATGCAGAAGGAAGAGCGCAAGCTGCCGAGTAGAGCAAACGTAGGTAGCTCAAGGCCGAGGGCGAATTCGCGAGTTGGGTCGCTGCTCTTCTTTCTGCAAACACGGTCCCTCAGCGATCCCGCCCGCTCAACGATCGATTTGCTGACCGCGGAGCTTTCATCCGAAGGTGATCACTTTAGCACTCAATGACTCCCACCACTCATCGCGTTCCCCACTCCCAGTAGAACTTTCACCAGTGCCGTCGACAGAGAGCAACGTCTCTACGACCTTCCATTCTTGGGAAACGCACGACCGCGTCCGGTCATTCTGGCTAGCATCGCAGCCGACATTGCAGCAAAACATCCGCAACCAAATCGTCGCCGTTGCTCGCATCGGACCGGCAATGGGCGCATGTGAGAATGTTTACTTTTCCTTTCGAATATTTCCCTTTGTCATCACGTAGTCTGCGTCGAAACCCGACACGAAATTAGCCTCTAGACAGCAAGATCATCAAATAGGAGACCGACACATGAGCAGTTCGCCATCATCGCGTCGGGTTCTCGTCCTGGGAGCTTACGGGTTAATCGGCTCAAACGTAGCACGTCGCCTAAGGAATGAGGGCTACGCGGTGACTGGCCTCGGACGAAAACCGGAAGCGCGATCTGTCCTTCCTGATCTGAACTGGGTATTTCACGACCTCAGAGCGCTGCAAGAATGCGAAAATTGGCGCAGCATCATCGATCGTTTCGACGTGGTGGTAAACTGCGCAGGCGCGCTTCAAACGGGGGGTGAAGATGATCTGCTTGCAGTCCACTACCATGCGATCGCGGCACTCGCGGCAGCTTGCCGCGAAGCTGGCATAGGTGTTGTTCAGGTTTCCGCAGTAGGCGCAAGCGGCGATGCGGCCAGCGCGTTTATGCGCAGCAAGTCAGCTGGCGATACTGCTCTACGTAACTCCGGTGCGAAACACTGGATTTTTCGCCCTGGTCTTGTTCTAGCACCTTCCGCCTACGGCGGCACGGTCCTGATTAGGATGCTTGCCGCCGTTCCAATTGTACAGCCGTTGGCCTTTGCGGAGGCCCGGATTTGCACTGTCGGAGTGGACGAAATTGCGGGTGCCGTCGTGTTGGCGCTAAGGGATCAACTACCAGACGGATTGGTATGCGACTTGATCGAAGACGAACCGAATACACTGAAAGGCATTGTCGCTGCGCATCGCCAATGGCTCGGCTTCGCACCCGCTCGGTACGAACTCTCGATCCCGCCCTGGATGTTGTGGCCGATCACTGCAGCCGCGGACTTACTCGGCATTCTCGGTTGGAAGTCACCACTGCGCAGTACGGCCATTTCGGTGTTGCGCGGCGGTATCGTTGGAAGTACAGAAGCCTGGTATTCAGCAGGCGGTCACCGCGCAGCATCACTGTCGCAAACTTTGGCCCGAATGCCGGCCGGGCCTGAAGATCGTCTTACAGCGCGTCTTTCGTTGCTGACACCGATCATTTTAACTGTCCTTTTTGCATTCTGGATCGTTTCGGGCACGATTGGATTGTGGCGAATCGAAACCGCCACACAAATACTGGTGCATGCGGGGTGGTCACGCGAAATCTCATGGGTGAGCGTCAGTTTCTGGTCAATCATCGACATTCTCATCGCCTTGGCACTGGCGGTTAGATCGACTGCACAGCGAGCATGCTGGGCCATGGTAATCGTCTGCACGATCTATTTGGTAAGCGCGACACTCATTACCCCCCACCTTTGGCTCGATCCGCTCGGACCATTGATCAAGATATTACCGGTCATGCTGCTCGCCCTGGTAGCGCGATCGTTGCTGGAGACTCGCTGATGGATTGGCTGATCCTGGCGCGCTGGGCGCACGTCATCGGTGCGTGCGTGCTAGTTGGCACCGGCTCCGGTATCGCTTTCTTTATGCTCATGGCGCACCGCAGCCACCGACCCATTATCATAGCACATACTGCCCAAGTTGTAGTCATTGCTGACCTGGTATTCACGGCGACAGCAGTCATAATTCAGCCAGTAACCGGTGCGTCGTTGGCAATGATGTTGGGATGGGAGCTCACGGAGGGCTGGATCGTAGTTTCAATTGTTCTCTATGGAATTATTGGTGCTTTCTGGCTTCCGGTGACTTGGATCCAGGTCAAGCTTCGCGATCTGGCACGGGTGGCCGAGGCATCCGATGAGCCCCTGCCTCCCAACTACTATCGTTTGTTCCGCATCTGGTTCCTGTGCGGCGGCCCGGCTTTCGTGGCGATCTTGATCATCGTCTGGTTGATGCTGGCCCGCCCTTCAATTGTTCTCGTCGCGCACGAGGCGCTGCCCGAATCACATCAATTCTGGCGCACATCAAACATGGCGTTCTGCTCTGGCAGAACTCCCCAAATATTCAATCGGCATAGTCGGGCTCTTTTCGATCCAAGATTCGCTTCAGAGCATCGAAGTGAAACTCATGCGGTTTCTTCCCGCCAAAGTCGTTACCGCCAAAACCCGCTTTCGTTTTGGCCACGATGTCAGGCGACATGACCTTCAGGGGCTGGCCAGTCCACATGGCATAGAGTTGCACCTGCGCCGCGCGCTCGACGTAGTATAAAAGATCGTAGGCCTGTGAGACTGTGTGGCCAATTGTTGCGACGCCGTGGTTGCCCATGAACAGAACTGTTTTGTCACCAAACAGCTCGGCGAGTCGCCCCCCTTCTTCAGGATCAAAAGCTGGCCCTGAGTAATCCACATCATAGGCAATGCAATCCATCATTCCCACCTCAGTTTGTCCGATAGGCTTGATGCGGGGATCTTCGAGCCGCGTCAGAGCGCTCGCGTATGGCATGTGTGTGTGCATGACACACGCCGCTTGTGGCAGCTTCTGGTGTATCGGGGCGTGAATCGCATAACATGACTGTTCAACATATCCACTACCGCGCTGCACGTGACCGTCATAATCAACTTCCATAAAACTGCTGGCGCTAACCTCTGACCAATGCAAGCCGAACGGAATCTGATAATAACGGTCCTTCGTTCCTGGCACGGTCAGCGTCAGGTGATTAAAGATGCCCTCATGAAATCCGTGCATGACAGCCAGTCGGTGCGCCGCTGCCAAATCCATGCGGGCTCGCCATTGCTCATCACTTACATCAAGTCCCTTTGCAGCATCAACTTTTTGCTCCATCACGTGCTCCCTTTGTCGGAATGCGAAAACGAGCGACCTTGATCATCGTACCACCAATTCATGGGCAGGCAGCGATATTGTCGCTACACTGCGACGAAACCGAACGCTGAGCAAGAAGTGATGCATGAACTTGCTTTGGTGGTGCAAGAAAAACCAATCGGGAACGTGAAATGAATGTTATAATTTGCGGAGGCGGCGTTATTGGTTCTGCTCTCGCCTATGCACTCAGTTGCCGCGCGGTTGATGTAAAACTGATTGAGCGTTGGCGAATAGGGGGCGCCGCCTCGGGGAAATCCGGTGGATTCTTGGCGAAGGACTGGTGCGATAATACTCCGGCGGCCGCGCTCGCGCGAACCAGTTTTGATCTCCACACGGATTGGGCTGAGAGGCTAGGAAATCCCTACGGCTACCGTCGGGTCGAGACCTTCAGCGCGACATTGGACATGCGAAGGCGGCACTCTTCCCAAAGTATGCCAAACGGTGCCAAGTGGCTGGCTGAGGACGTGCTGGACCGCCGGCCGCTCGGAACCAGCGCAACGACCGCGCAACTCGATCCGACGGTCTTCACCCGCACTCTGGCCGACGCCGCGGCGGGATTAGGAGCACAGCTCATAACCGGAATCGTATCTGGAGTGGAGGTTACTGCTGATGCGTCTCGGATCCGGGGCGTGAGACTTGCGGACGGGACAACCCACCAGAGCGATGTGGTCATCATCGCAATGGGACCATGGTCACTCTTGGCGACTGCCTGGCTACCACTACCAGCAATTCACGGGCTGAAGGGTCACAGCGTAATATTCCGTCCGCGCGTAGCCCTACCTGCGGAAGCTATATTCGCCGAGGTCGAAGATATGGATGGCGAGGTGTTAACGCCAGAAATCGTTCCACGAGCCGATGGTACACTTTATGTCTGCGGCCTATCGGGCTTTGACGACCTTCCAGTCGAGCCCTCCCGCGTCCAGCCCGAAGCAGGCGGCTGCGAACGGCTTCGCGACATCGCCCGCCGCCTTGTTCCACAACTCCATGACGCGGAAGTCGTCGCCCAGAACGCTTGTTTTCGGCCAGTAGCGCCCGATGGAATGCCGATTATTGGACCAATTGCAGGTCCGGAAGGCGCCTATGTGGCGAGCGGACATTCGGTTTGGGGCATGCTCAATGCGACGGGCACCGCAGAGGCACTAGCCGAACTCATCGCGACTGGGGCGCCTTCAACGGTCGATCTCGGTCCCTTTTCACCGAAACGCCTACCGGTCTGCGACCAAAGCCACTGGCGTGTCCGCCCTCAATAGATCGTCGCCCGTCTGCGGTGTCCCGCCTTAGTCGCCGCGTCGAATTCCACCGTTGATCGGTCTCCGTACAGGTCGGTTTTCTGACCAAGTAGCGACCAGAACTGTCAACAGCATAAAGATGGCGGTAAACCCGAACAACCAGCGCGGAGCATTCTGGTCCAGAATGATTCCAAAGATCATAGGACCAACAATACTCCCAATGTTAAAGCCAGTCGACACGACTCCGAACACCCGTCCCGCGGCGCCAGGCGGCGCCGCCTTGCGCACCATCATATCGCGCGACGGTGCGATGAGACCAGACAGTAGTCCAGCCGTCGCAAGTGCAAGGAGTAGCGCCGCGGCGCCTGGGTTCGCAATTGAGATCCAGCCGAAAATCATTGCATTAGCGACGAAGCATGCAGCCGCGATCAGACCATGACGCCGCGTTTTGTCTGCCAACACTCCGCCGGCGAGTACACCGCATGCCACAGCGGACAGGTACAGAGTAAGCGCGGCTGAAGCTGCCTCCAATGAAACACCATAGCCTGTCTGCAGGGCGGCAATGCCAAAATTGGTGATCCCTCCGTTCGACAGACTGAGCAACACAAAGAACAGCGTTAGCGCTAGGATCTCTGGTGACAGGATGCGGATCGGAGAATCGTGCTCCCCTCCTGGCTTTGATCGACCATGGTTTGCAGCTCCTAGCGTGTCGGGCACGTCAAGCAGGAGTATTATTACCGCGGCTAGAGGTCCAGCGGCGCCAAGGGCAACGAGCGCCCAACCGACACCCGCATTTAGCGCAATGCCGAGCCCCATGGCCGGCGCCATTGCACCTCCTAACATCCCTGCACACGTGTGAACGGAGAATGCGCGACCCATTCGACGCTCATCTATCGTCGCAGATAAAATCGCGTAATTTGCTGGGTGATAGACGCAGTTGGCTAAGCCAGCCAGTGCCGCACAGATCAGCAATGATGTGTATGACTGGTAAAATCCGAGGCTGATAAAAGACAAGCCGCCGAGACACAGCCCCCCCAGCAGGACCCTCTTGGCACCATATTGATCTACGACAAACCCCATCGGAGCCTGCGTCAATCCAGAAATGGCGCCAAAGATCGTCACCGCCAAACCCAGCTCAAAATAGCTGGCGTTAAGCTCGGCTTTCAAGACAATAAAAAGCGGTGGCAAGGTTAGGATGTGGACGTGACTGACCCAGTGCGCCAACGACACGGCCGCCAGGGTCCGCGCTTGTTGGTTTGGGAGGCTTGGCTCGCGATCTTGCGGGCGGGCTGTTCCAGTGGCTTGGCTGGCCATGAGTGATCTACGGCCTGATGTGACGTGCATCATCTGCTCAGTGCGATCGGATATTATAATCTCGTCAGCACATCAAGTTCCTGCAGACAGATGACCTCGACTCACAAACAAACATCTCCGTCGTCCGGTAGACCGGGAGCACCGTGACTAAGCCCATCTCTGTCGTTCGGGTAACAGTGCAGACTGGTGTTCAACGCAACCGGGCATTGATACTGTCTAACACGACAGATCCAGGGCACAACTCTGATGCCGGGATTGCGTTAAGCGGACGTCCCGACGTGGCGAGTACATCATGCAGGTCGCGCTCTGATTCGTCCACATAGAGCAGACCCGTCGCGACCGCACCTTTGGCAGCTTGACTGCGAATAGCCATCAGCGCCTCGTCTGTGCTTCGCACGTCGTGTGTTTGATCAACTTTGTGCAATCGTAACAAGCCACCGTCGTGCAATGTGACATTCACCGAGGAGCCTTCCTCGTAATCAACCCTGATTTCTTCCATTTCCGGAACGAAGTCCAAACGACCAAGCATCTGATAGTGGTCGCGGATATATTCGTAGCTCTTCGTGGACGTCGTGTGATTATTGAACGTTACGCAAGGCGATAGCACATCTAGGAATGCGAAACCGTTGTACGTAAGAGCAGCTTCGATTAACGGCACCAATTGCTCCTTGTCTCCCGAAAAAGAGCGCGCGACGAAACCAGCACCCAGTTGGATCGCCAGCTGGCAGAGATCGATTGCATCAAACGGGTTTTCGGCACCCTTCTTCGAGGGCGAAGCTTTGTCATTGGTCGCCGAAAATTGCCCTTTGGTAAGGCCATAACAGCCATTGTTCATTACGATATAGGTCATGTTCAGCTGACGCCGAACGGCATGGCAAAACTGGCCGAGGCCGATCGAGGCGGTATCACCATCGCCTGATACGCCGATATAGGTTAGGTCTCGGTTGGCCAGGTTGGCACCAGTAGCAATTGACGGCATGCGACCGTGGACGCTGTTGAAGCCGTGACTCCGTCCCAGGAAGTAAGTTGGCGCCTTTGAAGAACAACCAATTCCCGATATTTTTGCGATCTGATGAGCTGGCAAGTCGAGTCGATAACAGGCTTCTATAATCGCTGCAGTGATGGAGTCGTGACCGCATCCGGCGCAGAGAGTTGACATGGATGCTTCATATTCGCGTCGGGTCAAGCCGATCTTGTTTCGCGGCAGGCTCGGATGATGTGCAATCGGCTTGTTGATGTAACTCATGATCGCGCCTTTGCTCACTCAGCCGCCACACGCACTTGCGCCGGCCCGTTTCGAATTGTTGTGCGAACAAACTCCGCTGTCATCGGCATACCGTCGAAACTCAATGCCGGTATAAGCTTGTCTGGCGGGCACGCCAGCTCGCTGAGGAGCAGAGTGCGCAGCTGACCGTCACGGTTTTGTTCGAAGACAAACACGTGACTGTGCCGCGCGATAAAGGCTTCGACCACTTCCGAAAATGGAAACGCTCGAACACGCAGAGCATTGACAACGTGCCCGTCGCTTTCCAGCAGGTCCATCCCCTCGTCAACTGCTGCTGCGTTCGCACCAAAGTAAAGCAGACCGATTTCCGCGGCCTCGTTGCGGATCGTCAGGATCGGCTGCGGCAATCTAAATGCTGAAGTATCGATTTTCTTAGCAATGCGCTCCAACAGACGGGCATGCACGATGCCGTCTTCGGTATAGCGCGCGTTCTCATCGTGGCTTGTGCCGCGAGTAAAAAACGCCCCTTTGGTCGGATGCGTCCCGGGCAGCGTGCGATAACAGATGCCATCTCCGTCGACATCTTGATAGCGGCCCCAATTCGGATTTGCGTCAAGCCCTTTTGCATCGACGAGTTTGCCACGATCATGCAAATGGCCGTCATCCCACGTGAACGCGTCGGACATCCAGTCGTTCATACCGATGTCGAGATCACTCAATACGATGATCGGGGTCTGAAGTCGCTCAGCAAGATCAAAGGCCTGCACCGACATCGTGAAACACTCATGCGGGTCGGCCGGAAACAACAGAATGTGCTTCGTGTCTCCATGCGAAGCATAGGCCGACGACAAGATATCCGATTGCTGAGTACGCGTTGGCATCCCGGTCGACGGCCCACCGCGCTGAACGTTGAACAAAACCACCGGGATCTCAGCAAAATAGGCCAGACCCAAAAACTCGCTCATCAGTGACACGCCGGGTCCAGACGTCGCGGTGAAAGACCGTGCGCCATTCCAGCCTGCGCCTATGGCGATGCCGATTGCGGCTAACTCGTCTTCGGCTTGCACAATGGCATGATTGGCAGCACCAGTTTCATCAACACCAAAACGTTTGGCGTAGCGTTCGAAAGCCTCGGCGAGAGACGTTGACGGTGTGATGGGGTACCACGCGCAAACGGTTGCTCCGGCAAACAGAGCCCCCAGTCCGGCAGCGTCATTGCCGGTTACCATGATTTTGCCGCCCGTTTTGTCTGCCGTGCGGACGTGGATTGGCAAGGGACATTCAAAGTGCTCTTGAGCATGACTTCGCCCGAGTTCGATGGCCTCCAGATTGGCGCCGACCAGTTTTTCTTTGCCGCGCAACTGATCGCCAACAACGGTCTCCAACACGGCAATGTCGATGTCGAGGAGCGCAGTCAGCGCTCCGACATAGACCATATTCTTAAACAATTGGCGCTGTCGGGGATCAGACCACTTTTTCGCGCACATTTGCGCGATCGGGATACCAATAATGGTGATGTCGTCTCGAGGCCATAGTCGAGCCATCGATGAGTCATAAAGTAAGTATCCGCCTGGGACGACCTCCTGAACGTCATCTGGGTAGGATTGCGGATTCATCGCTACCATCAGATCTATTCCGTCCCGACGAGCAAGGTACCCCTTTTCCGAGACACGAACCTCGTACCACGTCGGCAAGCCCTGAATATTCGACGGAAATATGTTCTTAGGTGAGACCGGGATGCCCATTCGAAAGAGCGTTTTGGCGAACATCGCGTTGGCACTTGCCGAGCCCGAACCATTTACCGTCGCGAACTTGATCACAAAATCGTTTATACCGCTCATCGCTGCGATGTTCTCCCACTTGTCTCAGCGAAGGTAAGCGTCGTGGTGGGCATGACACGCCGGAGCGACCTGTGCCTCAGCATAAAAGTACTTCTGCATATCCCACGCTCCGGTTGGACATCGTTCTGCGCACAAACCACAATGCAGACACATGTCCTCATCTTTGGCCATAATGCGGCCAGTCTTCAACGGTCCCGAGATATAGAGATCTTGTGCATGATTGATTGCTGGAACACGCAGCGCAGCACGCAACGCGTTCTCTTTATCATTTGCGATGAAGTTGATGCAGTCCACAGGACAAATATCCATGCAGGCGTCGCATTCGATGCAGAGTGTATCTGTAAAGACTGTTTGGATATCGCAATTTAAGCATCTCTCTGCTTCACGCACTGCAAGTTGGTCGTCGAAGCCCAGCTCGACCTCGACGCTGAGATCTCGCAGCGATTGAGCAAGGTCGGCATGGGGTACGGGGGTCCGGTTCTGGGCATCGTAGGCATTGTCGTAGGACCACTCGTGGATCCCCATTTTTTGGCTCACGAGAACGCGGCCCGGCTCTGGTCGCTGCGTGATGTCGTCGCCACGGCAATACTTATCGATTGAGATCGCCGCTTGATGACCGTGGGCGACGGCCCAGATGATGTTCTCCGGCCCCCACGCAGCGTCACCGCCAAAAAACACGCCCGCGCGCGTGGACATCATCGTAGTCCTGTCGACAGTCGGCGTATCCCACTCATTAAAATCCAATCCAATATCGCGCTCGATCCAGGGGAAAGCGTTGTCTTGACCGATGGCCATCAACACATCATCACACGGAAAAATGACCTCTTCACCCGTTGCGACCAACTTGCGGCGACCATCTCCGTCATATTCTGCCCTCATGATCTGGAACAGAACTCCGGTCAATCGACCGTTCTCAACAATAAAGGACTTTGGATTATGATTATCGTAGATTGGTATGCCTTCGTGTTCGGCTTCTTCGATCTCCCAATCTGACGCTTTCATATCCTTGCGCGGAGAACGCACTGTTACCCTGACATCTTGAGCGCCCAGCCGAAGAGCCGTGCGACAGCAATCCATGGCGGTGTTGCCTCCCCCGATCACGACCACGCGCTTGCCGATGGATTCTGTGTGCTTGAAAGCCACCGAAGTCAGAAAATCGATGCCTATGTGGATGTTGGCATCGGCTTGAAGACGGCCGTCGATCGAGAGATCTTTGCCGCGTGGCGCGCCGGTGCCAACGAAGACTGCATCATAACCTTCGTCAAGAACGGCCTTAAGACTCGATACCTCTTGCCCAAATCGTGCCTCAACACCAAAATCCAAGATTCGATCCACCTCCTCATCGAGCACGCCAATTGGGAGGCGAAATGAAGGGATATTGGTTCGCATCAGGCCGCCCCCCAGCGGATCCTTCTCGTAGAGGACGCAGGCATATCCGAGCGGGAGCAGATCGCGTGCGACGGTCAACGAAGCCGGACCGGCACCCAGCAATGCCACACGTTTACCGTTCTGTGGCACAGGAAACCGAGGCATGAATTGATCGATTTCACCTTTGTAGTCGGCCGCTACGCGCTTTAGACGGCAGATCGCGACCGGTTCCTCTTCGACGCGTCCTCGCCGACATGCAGGCTCACATGGCCGATCGCAAACGCGACCGAGTATACCGGGGAAAACATTGCTCTCCCAATTCAGCATATAGGCTTGTGCGTATCGACCCTGCGCAATAAGGCGAATGTACTCCGGAACCGGCGTATGCGCAGGACACGCAAACTGACAATCTACGACTTTGTGAAAGTACTGGGGATTCGTTACATCAGTTGGTGCCATGCCTTCTGGCACGACTATTTCTGCGACGCCGCTGGGCTGCATGGCCGCGCTACCTCCCCATTTGCTGACATCGGGCGCATCACACGCACGTTCTTTTCAAGATCGGGTTGTTTCAGTGCGTCGAGTGCCACATTAGGTATCTGTGCGCACCTCATTCAAGCGCCATCTTGCGGATTGTCACAATACGGTTACTTCTCTTTGCGGATCCGCGCTCAATGCGCGCTCAATTCTCGCGTCACCCATCTACCCCACTATGGTGTTTTGCGCTACATCACAAGTCAATTCGACCGCGACATGCAGCAGCGAAGCTTGCACAGCCCACGTGGACAAATCGGGAGCCCGTGCACACCTCTCCTGCTTGAGCGGGCTGAACCGCTTCCGATGTCATTGAATGCATCCGCCAAACAATTGCGGCGCCCTTCGGCGGCAGCCGATTCCGTCGTCAGTACATACTGGAATAAGTCCGCATCGGCGCAAGTCGCTGCTAGCGCAAATTTCCATTCGAAGGAGACTTCTAGGATCGTTCGCTAGTGCGTGCGGTGGCCGAAACACCCGCAGAACGACACGGATCCGCGGAATGACACTTGTCTACAGCACATCGCGATTCGGCCTTAACAGACCGGGAGCATGGACAACACAGGCACGAAGAGTGGCGGCGCTTAAAGGGTGGGAACTGCACTTCTGGCAAGCTCATCGGCACGCTCGTTCTCCGGGTGACCGGCGTGCCCCTTGATCCAGCGCCATGTAACGTCGTGGCGCTGAGTTGCTGCATCGAGACGTTTCCACATCTCGGAATTCTTGACAGCCTTTTTTGCGGCCGTGCGCCAGCCGTTTCGGCGCCAGGCCTTAATCCATTTCGTTATACCATCGCGTACGTAGGAACTATCGGTATGCAGCTCAACGACGGACGATCGCTTCAACGCCTCGAGCGCCATGATTGCCGCCATCAACTCCATTTGATTGTTCGTAGTCTCACGATTACCGCCCTTTAGCTCCTTGCGGTGCGGTCCTGCGATCAGGATCGCTCCCCACCCGCCGGGTCCGGGATTTCCGGAACAGGCGCCGTCTGTATATATGGTCACCTTTGACGCGCGATCGTCACTCATTCTCGGCTCTCTGGCTTTGGCATGTTATCGGTTTATGTGCGACCAATCTTGAGGGACAATGCCTGCAGGAAGATTACCGGCAATCGTTATCTTCCTCAGACGAATCATTGAATCTCAAGACCGTATTCGCTGACGGATCCGATAGCTTGGTGAAAGCGCAAACGGCGAAGGTACGGCACTGGATCGTGCGGCCTCACAAACGCATCGGGTGCAGTATTTAGCCAATCAAAAGCTCGCGTCAGCAAAAAGCGTAGTGCCGCCCCACGCGCCAAAATCGGTAACGCGGCGCATTCTTCTGCGGCCATACGACGCACAGATTGATAGCCGCTAAGCAGCGCTCGCCCTTTGGTTACATTGAAGGAGTAATCTGCCTCAAAACACCATGCGTTGAGGCACACCGCCACATCGAATGCAAAATAGTCGTTGCACGCAAAGTAAAAATCGATGACGCCGGTGACTTGCTCTCCCCGAAAAAAAATATTGTCGGGAAAAAGGTCTGCATGGATTACACCTGCAGGTAAGTCACAGGGCCACTGTGCACGCACGAATTCCAACTCTCGCTCGATCGTGTCCCGCAATCCCTGGCTGATTTGATCGGCCTCGCCCGCGAAACGATCGAACAAGTGCCGCCACCCCGATGGTCCAAGGGCGTTGTCGCGCTCCAGGAGATAGCCGCATCCGGCCTCGTGCATGCGCGCTAACGCCTGGCCTGCGAGGTGACAATGGATGACCTTTGGCCGTCGCACCCACAGCCCCGACAGGAAGCTGATCATCGCCGCGGGGCGCCCGCACAGCTGGCGCAGATTGCGACCCTGGGCATCCCTTAGCGGTACAGGACAAGGAAACCCCGAGGCTGCGAGGTGCTCCATCAGTCCAAGAAAAAAAGGCAGATCTGAAGGTCGCACGCGCTTTTCATAAAGCGTCAAGATGTACTGACCGCTGCTGCAAACAACGAGATAGTTGCTGTTCTCGACACCTTCGGCGATGCCCTTGAATGACAAGAGCTCGCCAAGTCCGTAGCTCTCAGCAAATGCGGCCATATCATCATCGCTAACTTCCGTGTAGACAGCCATGTCAATTCTCAGGTGGCACGCGCATTACGAAGAACACGAGGAATATTGAAAGCAATGTTTTCTTCGGCAATTTCCACTTCGGCGATGTTGAGATCGAATCGCGTGCCCAACGCGTCGATGATCTCTTGAACAAGTGTCTCAGGGGCTGAGGCGCCCGCAGAAATCCCCACGCAAGAGGCACCAGAAAGGGCATCCCAAGGTACTTGCGTTGCTCTTTGCACCAGGAAGGCTTGGGGACACCCGGCCCGTTCAGCGACCTCAACCAAGCGTTTCGAGTTGGAGCTGTTAGGAGCGCCTACGACCAGAATCAAATCGCAACGGTCTGCGATCTCGCTCACTGCCCGTTGCCGGTTCGTCGTCGCGTAGCAGATGTCTTGCATATGCGGACCCGCAATTTTGGGGAACCGACGTTCGAGAACCTCGACAATTGCAGCCGTGTCGGTAAGAGACAATGTCGTTTGAGTGGCGTACGCCACGTTGTCTGGATCGTCAGGTGCGAAGACCTCAGCGTCCTCGATAGTTTCGATCAACGTGATCGCACCATCAGGTAACTGCCCCATGGTCCCGACGACTTCAGGATGGCCGGCATGGCCAATCAGCGCGATCTGGCGACCTGCTCGATGGTGCATCTCAGCCTCGCGATGGACTTTCGTAACAAGCGGACATGTTGCGTCAAGGTAGAAGAGGTTACGAATTTTGGCCGTCTGCGGAACCGACTTCGGAACACCGTGTGCGGAGAAAATCACTGGTGCATCAGTTATCGGAATTTCGTCCAACTCTTCGACAAAAATTGCGCCTTTCGCCTTAAGACCGTCAACAACATAGCGATTATGCACAATCTCGTGGCGCACATATACGGGTGGTCCATACTTCTTGAGAGCGAGTTCGACGATCTGTATCGCGCGATCCACGCCCGCGCAGAACCCCCGCGGGGCGGCCAGAAGCACGCGAAGAGGGGACTTTTGGGCGACACTAGTATCGGTTTGGTGCTTTGAACGTTTCATTGTACCTGCGGGCCGGGTGAAGGACGTCCGCCAAAGGGCGGTGAAAAATGCGCGGTGGGCTGCTTTGCGTGCAAGGTTGGTTGGAGCGTGCTGGGAATGTTAAGATTGATTCGCAGCTCAGTTTTGATGTGGTGTCTTGTGTAGTCGACTCGTCGCGTCTGTGATCTTGATATCTATCGTAGCACTAGGGATACAGGTTTCGCCGTGACGCGCAATCTTCGACCAGATTTGGGGGCTACTGGCAAGATGTACGCTTCTTACAGACGAACATGTGCACGTGTGACGATTGCATGTGCGGCAATGCTTGGCCTTACGGCATGTGGGATGTCGTCGCTGACTTCTGGCCTCAGCGGTGGGATGTTCGGAAAAGCGGCGCCTCAACCCGTTGAATCCGTGACGGAGGAACAGCTCCTATCGGCTGCCAAGGCTGGACCTGCCTCGGTCACGGGGTCGGTGTCAAACGTTGACGTCGCGCACGGGTGCCCGCGCTTTCAAATTTGGACGCGCGATGGCTCAACCACAAAATATCAAAACGGGCAGGCAGGCGACAGTCTCGCCGTTGTTTATCGTGGTGAAATAACGCGGACCGCCCGTGAATGTCAGATCGAGCCTGGTCGCGTGACGGTAAAGTACGGTTTCTCAGGACGCGTGCTGCTCGGCCCTCGCGGGCAACCGATGCGGGTGACATTGCCGGTCAATATCTTCGTGACCGATGCCAAGCGCGAGCGCATTGCTGCAGATAAGGTATCGGTGTCGGCTGATGTCTCGACGCAGGCTCCGATCGGTTATTTCAGCCAAGTCCGTTCAGTTACCTTCAGCATTCCACCTGGCACGCGACCGGGTGAGTTTGAGGTCTTCGTTGGATTCGAGCAACAACAGCTCTCGCCGACAGGGCCTGAGAACAGTCGCCGGCGCTCCTGGCGCGGCTAGTGTATTGGGGTTACTGGTAGGGAGGCACCCACCCGCAGTTCCGTGATGCCGGGCGCAAGAAATCCTTGATCCTTCCCCCCCATGCCGTTGGCCTACTTGGCTTGAATGTGAGCGATCGCGGCGCGGACGAACAAAGCCCGAGACAAGGCTCTTGGGTCTCCCGGGCCAGCCTCTTAGGCACTGCTCCGGACACTGTTCTATAAGTGGCCGAGTTCGTGCAATCGGCGAAACAGATCTATTGCGCGCGAGGCACCTTCCCGCTGCCGGGAAGCGACCAGAGCGTTTGCGCGCTCACGTCCCCACCCATAAAAGTAGATGGAAACGATCCTCCCCAGCGCTCAACTTTCTTGTATTCGACAACCAGAGGGTGTTTTGCCAAGGCCTCTCCCATGATGCGGATGGCCTGCGCCTCGGCCTCACCCTGTACTTTGATTTCGTAGGCTTTGCCGTCCGCGCGAGCCTTATCCGCGTCCCGTTGTGCGATCGCTGTTTGGGTGACCTGCGAACTGGTAAGACGCTGACGATCAAGTACATATTTCTCTGTCTCTGCCTGCTCGCGCGCCACCTGCTTGTCTCTAATGGCCTTGGTATACTCCGGTGGAAAACCAATATTCACGATAGAGAAGCCGGTCGTCTGAATGTCTTCTGGCATTCGGGCATCGAACGTCTCTAGCGAACGATTTCTGTACTCAGTCCGCTTACGCAGCAAATCATTAACTGTATAGCCACTCGTCACACCCTTCACGGCGTCACTTAGGCGAGGTTGGATAATACGCTTCTCGAATTGATCTAGCGATCCAAATTGGATGTACAGATCCTTCACATGATCGCGCTTAACCAACCAATTCACTGTAACAGTGACTGGTAATTCGAGTGGGTCTTGCGACGCCGCCTCCATCTTCATGGAGAAAGCTCGCTCCCGCACCTCCATTTCCTCCACCGTGTCGGCGTATGGGATCTTCACGTGCAGACCGGGATCTACAACATCTATTACATTGCCGAACCGTTTCACTATTCCCACGTGACCAGCGTCAATCCGATATATGCCGAGCCATATCCCAAACAGCAAAATGGCACCGATGATGATCAAGACCGTAGAACCTAAGCCCAGCGCAGAAATTTTCGGAGTGGGCAATGGATACTGGGGAGTGGTTTGGGCATTCACGATCAGTCCTCCTCAAGTTTTGTACGTTCCGTCGTCTGCTCAGGGCCAGAGCGGACTAGCCCAACACAAGATTTGCACGTTGTCGGGACCGCATGAAGCAGGAGCTGCTCTGTGACGGCGACCGACAGACGTCGGGCGGAATTGTGCTTTAGTCAGCAGGAATAGAAAACCGGAATGGGGGTGGCCAATATTTGACCGTCCATAAAGGTTAATTTACAGGTTGGATGAGTGGCAAAGTTCGGCCGATTGACTATTTTGAAATAGCCGAAGAGGTAGAGGCCTGCGGCGGCCCTCCTAAAGCTTGCCCGGAACTCCCCCACACTGCCGCTGTCTCGGCTATTCTCCGCAATACATTCCGCAGTACATCAAGGCGTGCCGACGCCGTCCACACCAGAAAAACAAGCCACTAGAATAATGCAAAATAAATGATGCCTTTACGTATCACGGGTCAGCAATCGCGTTCGTCACATCATCAGCTAATGGTCATCGACAGATCAGAATGTCACGAGAGCACATGAATCAGTTCAACTTGCCCCTGAGGTCGTCAATGCTTTGGTCGATGATCCGATCAGCTTCCGAGCCCGCCACATGTGACTTTAAGACCGTTTCAGCAGCACCGATCGCCGCGTCAACCGCAGCTGATCGTACATCACTAACCGCTTGAGCCTCAGCGCGCGCAATCTTGTCCTCGGCTTGCTTGCCCCGCCGCACAACCCTTTCCTCTAGGCTTTGTCGAGTTTCAGCCGCGAGGGCTTCAGCTTCCCGGCGCGCCAGCTCGATGATCACCGAAGCCTCTTCTTCTGCTTCGCGGACCTTGCGCTGGTAATCCGCGAGAAGGTTTTGCGCCTCCTCGCGCAACCTGCGCGCCTCATCAAGCTCACTACGGATCGCGTCGGCACGATCGTCGAGGGCTTTGGCAATGAGCCCAGGAACACCCCAATAAACGAGTGCCCCAATAAAAATCAGGAATGCTGCCGCGACCCAAAACTCGGGTGTCGAGAGCGTGCCGCCCGAACTGGCCAGCATCGTTAACATACTCAACTACTCCCTGGCACCGGACTTGAGGGCCTCGCGGACCTCTTCGGAACTGACATCAATACCTATAAGCCTACGAACAACATCTCCAGCCGCACCAGTGGCGATTTCGTCAACCTGCGCCATGGCTTGAGATCTCATTTCGAAGATTCGCGCTTCAGCCTCTGTTAGCTTGCTAGCCAGCTCGGCTTCCACCTTCGAACGCTCTTCGTCTACCTCTTTAGCAAGCTTATCCCGCGTATCGCGGGCGATAGCGTTTGCACGACCGTGGGCTTCAGCCAATGCCTGTTCGTAAGCAGCAAGTGAAGCGTCTGTCTCGCCCTTTAGTCGATCGGCCTCATCAATATCTCTTTGTATTCGATCTCGGCGTTCCTCGATAACCGACGCTATCCGCGGCAACGTCACGCGTGATAGGACAAAGTACAGCACACCAAAAGTAAGCGCCAGCCAGATCAGCTGCGGCGCCATATCAGGAACGTTGAGCTGAGGTAACCCGCTCTTCTTTTCAATCGTATCGGGCACGGCAGCAAGCGCTACCGACAACCAGGCGAACATGAGGCCTCTCCGCCATTCATCGCTTGGGCCGGCCTCTTACATCCGGCCAATCCGCTAATCTTACTGACCTTGCGGCCGGCGAATACCGCCCGCTCAACCGAAAAGTATTATTAGCGCAATCAGAAGACCAAAAAGTCCTGTCGCCTCAGCGAGTGCGAAACCAATCAACAGGTTGGTGAATTGACCTGGAGCAGCTGACGGATTGCGCAATGCACCGGACAGGTAATTTCCAAAAATGTTACCGATGCCGATACCAGCACCGATCAGGGCAAAACAGGCCAAGCCTGCGCCAATGAACTTGGCTGCTTCTGCGTCCATGATGATCTCCTTTCAAGACCGTATCTAGTTGGGGCGAGTGTGACGTTGATAGTTCCCCGTCGTAGGGAGCGTTGAGCTAAGGGTTGAGTGAGGGAATGTGCGTCAATGATGGTGCATGTTCACCGCGTCGTTGAGATAAATGCAGGTCAACACCGAGAAGATGAAGGCCTGAAGGAAGGCAACCACGAACTCCAAGCCCGTAAACGCTATCGTCGCGAGCAAGGGAACAACGCCAAATGCTCCGAGACTGACCACGAAACCTGCGAATACCTTTAACATGGTGTGACCGGCCATCATGTTGGCGAACAGCCGCACCGACAAGCTAATAGGCCGAATGAGGTAGGAGATCAGCTCGATAGGAACGATCAAGATCAGCAAAGCAAGCGGCACGCCATCCGGAACAAATAACTTGAGAAAACCAATACCGTGGCGCGCAAAGCCAATAGCGGTCACCACAACAAAAACCAGCGCGGCCAACGCGAAGGTCACAACGATGTGGCTCGTAACGGTAAACGAGTAGGGCAACATGCCCAACATGTTGCAGGCAAGAATGAACATGAAAAGCGTGAAGACAAATGGCATGTACTTCATGCCTTCCTTGCCAACGTTTTCCCTTAAAAGATTAGCGATAAACTCATAGCTGAGCTCCGCAACTGATTGCATTCTGCCGGGGACCAACGTCCGGTTACTCATCGCCAGGGTGAGAAAACCCAGGACGCAAACAAGCGCCGCTACCATGAACGCCGAAGAATTGGTGAACGAAGCATCAAGCCCGCCAATCTCCAGCTTCAAGAAGCGATTGATTTCGAACTGATGCATTGGGCCATGACCGCCCTCAGCCCCTGTTGCCACTTCCAATCTCCCCAGCCCCACTCTCACATCGCTCAAAGGCGACAGTCGGAGTATTCCGCATCACGCCTCGTCGTCACCGTCAACAACCGACGGTGCAGACTTCTGTAGTTTTTCCGCCTCAGCCTGCATGCGCTGAGCGGTCCGAATGACATTTAGCATGCCCGCTGCAAAACCGAGCATAACGAACACGATAAGAAACCAAGGACCGTTGGTTTCAAAATACCGATCCAGTCCCCAGCCTAACAAACCGCCGAAGCACACTCCCACAATGAGATCCACGGCAATCTTGAAACCTTGAGCCATGGCTGATCCACGGGCACGACCAGCGGCGTCGTCAGGAGGCGGCAATCTCCGTGATTTCACAGCATCAAGGCGCGCTCCTAGGTCATTGGAGCGCGCGCGAAAAGCCTTGCGCTCTGCGGGGCTTAATTGGCCCGGGCGCGAACCTTCACCATTGTCCCTATCCGACATGGTCAGGCGCTTCCCAGCGCTGATAATGGCCGGAGATGGCCGGTTGACAGACGGGCGGAACCTACGGAAGGGCATTTAGGGTGTCAAGGCGATGCCATCGGCATCGGGAGTACCTTGGCTATGGCGAATGCGCGCACGTGGTCATAGGTGGATACGAGAAGTGGAGGCAGTCGAATTTTACGTCTCTTTCGGGCCACTCCGGACGATAGTCCGACGAGCTTCGATATCGATAAGAGGTATCAGCTGATACTTTTCTCCCACGCCAACGCCCAACACCAGCAATTTCGCCGCATTTGATTGGTCACTTTCTGCCCGCGGATAGAACCTGTCACTCAGCTGCGGTCCTGTGGAGAGACAGATATGGGAGATATGTGGAAACGCGATCCGCCTATTGTGCACACCTTTATGCCAACGGTCTTCATGTTTCACTGCAAAGATCAAATCGTGAAGTGAGGCGGACATAGTTTCTCGGTCATGTGATCTAGTTGCAGTCGCCGCGATGCCACTGTCAGTGACGAGAAGCTACGCCCCGTGGCGGAGAGAATTCAAGTCTTGCAAGCAATCTTGCAATCTCAGGCGGTCTCGAGAAGTTCTTCAGCAATAGATAGATCAACAGAAACGAGCTGGCTCACTCCTCGCTCGGCCATGGTCACGCCGAACAGGCGGTCGACTCTTGCCATTGTCATAGGATGATGGGTAATGACTAGAAAGCGCGTTGCCGTATTGCGCGCCATCTTCTCCATCAGCGTACAGAATCGGTCGACGTTGGCATCGTCAAGCGGTGCATCGACCTCGTCCAACACGCAAATTGGTGATGGATTTGTCAGAAAAACCGCGAATATGAGCGCAAGCGCCGTGAGAGACTGCTCGCCGCCAGACAGTAGCGATAGCGTGGTGGGCTTCTTTCCCGGCGGTTTTGCTAGAATCTCAAGACCGCCGGCCAGCGGGTCCGCGCTATCCTCAATCATTTCCAATCTGGCTTCACCGCCGCCAAACAGGGTCGTAAACAAGTCCTGAAAGTGCGCGTTAACCGTCTCAAACGCGTTTTTCAAGCGCTTGCGGCCGTCCCGATTGAGACTGGCAATCCCTCCGCGCAATTTCGCGATGGCAGCTTCAATGTCGGCGCGATCCGTTTCCAAGGCGTCGTATTGCGAATTAAGCCTTTCCAGCTCTTCGCCGGCATTGAGATTAACGCCACCAAGTCGCTCACGGTCCACTTTCAATCGCTGCAAGCGACCCTCAGCCTCATCCAGCTCTGGCAAATCATCTTCCGCAGCGTAGCCAGCTTGTACGAGACACCCCTCAGGAGCGGTGCTAAAGGCCTCCTGGATCTTCCTGACGATATCCGCCCTGCGACTTCGTGCGGCCTCCAATCTCACATCCGCGCGCGCGCGGATCTCGCGCTCCTCGCCAACCTGGACCTGGGCCGTGCGAAGACTTTGCGCCGCCTCTTTGTGAGCTGTTTCTGCTTCAACGACTTTGTCGGCAGCGTCGCGATGTCTCGCTTGCGCAACGTCCAATGCATTTTGCAGCTCTTCGCGCTGATTGCCAATTTTCTTGGGTACAGCAATCGTCCGGGCATGGTTCACTCGAGCCACTGAAAGCCGATCTTCCAGTACTCCGACTTGCTTCGCTGCCAAGTCAGCCCTGACTTGCCATTGCGCGACGCCCGCGGTGATTTGCTCGCTCCGCTCCGCGAGACGTTGACAGTCGCGGTTAAGGGCGTCAGATCGTGACCGGGCGTCAATCGCGCTATCACGAGCCGCAACGACAATGGCCTGTTCGGAAAGAACCTCGGCCTCACAGGTGCTTCGCTGTTCTATTTCGGTCAATCCGGCCTGCGCCGCGACAAGTGAGAGTTTCGCCGCCTCGAGCTCTTTTTCAGCGGAAATTTGACGATCCTGCAAAACATCTAGTCGCGTTTGCGCCTCGCGCAAGAGCGATTCAATGGTTGCGAGTTGCCCTTGAGCAGCTTCGCGTTCGTTTCGCAATTCTCGGAGCTGATGACGCAAATCCTGCTGGCGTGATGTTGCAGCGGTTGAAGAACGATGGAGCTCTTCAACTGCTGCTTCGGCCCCCGCATGTGCGCGCACAAGGTCCGGCAGTTCCACATCAAGTTCGCGCAAACGATTGCGCGCGGAAAGTCGCTGGGCCGCAGCACTTGGTGCACCCGCCGGGACTACGAAACCATCCCATCGCCACATGTCGCCGCGCTTGGAAACAAGGCGTTGGCCGGGTTTGAGTGAGACCTGCAACGACGCTCCGCGGCAGGAATCCACTAGACCAATCATCGTCAGCCGCTTCATCAGGGCGGGTGGTGCCTTTACGACATCCGCAAGCAGTTTCACACCTTCGGGAAGATGAGGCTCTGCCGCAAATACGTCATTCCAATCTCGCCAATGCACAACTTTCTCGTTTCCGACCGGTGCATCAAGGTCGTCGCCCAAGGCAGCCCCGAGAGCAGTTTCGTAGCCTTTATCGACAATAATTTGATCAACCACTGCAGGTGCGTCCAAATTGTGAACGAGCAACTTGAGAAGCGTTCGACGCTCAGAATCGGCTTGGTTCATGGCCAGCGCATCTCGCTCGCGGCGGCGCTGTGCTGCATCTGTTTGCTGCCGTAATTCGGCAATGGAACGTTCCGTCTCCGAAAACTCTTGCTCTTTATTCTCGATCGCAGCCCGTAGCGTTTCTACTCTGTCGCTAAGCATGTCGCGCTCGCCGGGATCCGGCAGCGTCCCTTTGAGATGCGCTATCTGCCTCTTCGTGTCAGACAAGTGGCCGTCGAGACGCTTAACGTTAGAGCTACGC
>JBPCWA010000525.1:0-3183 GCA_051009975.1 Hyphomicrobiaceae bacterium | reverse complement strand
GCGCGCCGGCGGAAGAAAGCACCGTGTCCGCAATCGTGCTGAATCATGAACAGGCGAACCAGGAAACCAGATGCCAGTACTGCAATCGCAAATGTCAACCAGAGGCTGGTAGACAACGCTGCGCAGGCTAGCCACCAAAGCACAACCAGTGGCACGACAGTGACCATGAGTTCCAATACGCTGCGCCGCTGATCGGGTTTGCGATAGTGTGCCAGGAGTTGCAGCCAGTCGCGGGCTGGCATTGTCATCTCACGTTTTGTCATTTGAAGTATTCGGCTCGCTCGTTCATGACCGATTTGCGTGAGCAAATGTTGACCACACGTATGATAGAATGTCTATCGACATTCGAACTTTGATCGGGCGTTCGAGATGAGGTCGGACTACAAAATCGTCATAGCTTTGCGTCAAGCCCGTTTCACGCTCGCGTTAACTGACTCCTCCAGTCAAACAACTTGCCACTCCTTCGGCTAAGCTAGTTGTTTAACCGTCCAGTCGAGACACGAGCGACTTGAGTGTCTGCACATCGTTGATCTGGTAGGTGTCCCGCTCTGGCACAAGGGGTAAAAAAACTGGGACTTTAGCTTGCTTGGCACACTCCCCGCTTTCCGTGACAACTGTACTGCATCATCTAGCAAAGCCCCGCGCCAGGATATAACTCCGGCTTGGATGAAATCTTTTTGCTTCCGCACTGTTGGCCCTTGGAGCGCCTCCCCGTCCAAGCCCATGCCCTCGATCGAACTATCTGTCTCCCCACGGGACACCAAGTCGCCCACCAAGTTTCCCTGCGGTCCCGGCTTCACATTCAGCCCAATCATCCAAGCGTCGGTGCTGTCGGAGCCTTGTCCATCAGCTTGCGCATAATATTCCAGAACCCGCCATCAAGCTAATTGCCGACGCTTTATTAGCCGATGATGGCGATTTTCTTCGAATGTCCATGAAGCCTTGGTGGATTGAGCCAGACAGTGCCTCCAAGCCGCTCTTAGAATAGGTGAACCGAGGGCGGTTCGGCTGCGGTTCCTGGTCGTTGCAATGGAAGCATGCTGGGACAGACACTTGGTGCGAGATTGTTCGTGCACTCAATTCATTCGAGCAACTTTGTCAATCCAGTCAGGACGCTAATTGCGGAACACTCATCTCTCGCGCAGCTTGCGGGCGGCGGTCTTGAGCGCGGCCACGACAGCGCGCTGCGTCCCAATGGCCTGGGACTTGGCAGCCATGTTATCACAGGCCGCAGCGCAAGCCTCTCGCTCGGCTTCGACGGCAGAATCCAGCGCCAGTTCAAAGTCCCCTGGCGCCATTTTTGTCAAGCAATCATCTCGCTGCGCCAATGTTTTCCACTCGTCGAAGGTTTTTGGTGTTGAGCTCATTGCTACAATTCCCGTTGTGAACGAAGTTATATATCGAAACGTGTCTTGTTCGTGAGATTTGGCGCATGAATGACTGAATATCTCACAAGCCGTCGCCATCTGACGCAATCGAAATTATCTCAAGTGGGAAGCGGTTGCGCCCACAGACAAATTGCCTATCAGCGCATCTCATAATCTGCCAGAGTTGGGTCGCCGCCTTTGAAGCGACTGATCGGTCTCATCTGTACGATGGGCAAGAAGTCCAACTGATTAGATGCATGTATAGCTACCTTGGTGGTCGAGTAAAAGCAGTTATCTCATCAACTGTGATCGCACGAACCACCTCGGCAAGGGCGGAGCCATCGGTCGGAAACGGACTACGCCAGATAAATGAGCCGCCCAGTCGATCAACGAGTTCAATGGTCAAAGCTTCCTGGCCACTCTGTCGAACAACCTGCACTTGTACAGTATGACCGCTCCGACCAATTGACTGGTTTAACAGGGAGACTTCTGTCTTGTTTGCAAGAAGCATGACTGATCTCACTAGTTTGGATTTTGCTAAGTTGAGCCCCCAAATTAGTAGCGTCATCGATGCCTTCTGCTTCTCCACTTCTATTGTTCGGCCAACTGTATCAGCATGGCCCCGACACAAAACCGTAACCATCAACTGATTGTCCACCCGACGCATCCTCCGGAAACTGCTTCGGATGTTGCGAGCGACGCCCTTACGGGACTTACTCGCGACTTCCACAGCCGCGCTTCGATGGACAGACAAGTCCTTCGCCGCGCAAGCGCTCAGTGGCAAGGAACACCTCAACTGCAGTCGCAGCGCCAACTACGCGGCGCAATTCGTTGGCTGTCCGAATGCGACCGTACTTCTGGTAATCGGCCAACAGGCCCGGGCGCAGTGCAAGATATCGTTCATCGCTTATCTGGATCCTTATGATGGCTTACTCCCCATGTCGCGGTTGCGCCTGTATGGAACGCTCAATCATAATTGAGCTGATTGGGTCAGAAGATCTCGTCATTCTGAATCAAAGAATCAGTCGTAACGCTCTTCAATCATTTCGTCAGGCTCAGGTAAAAAAAAGCCGGCAGCTCTTTCGTCTCGCATGCCCAGCCACGACCATGCGTGCCACCTGTTAAATATGCGTTGTCGGGCAACTTAATCTTGTGACAGACGTTTCCTGTCCGGAGATAGCCCGGCAGGCAATACCAGCCAAAATCAGATGAATCGAGACGCGCGTTCAGCGGGATTTCGCTTTTGTCTGCTAGTGCGACATGGCAAAGGACGGACGCGAAGCCCATGTGTGCAGGCGTAGCGAGATAGCCAGACATCATCGTTCCTTTCCGGAACTGAGGCGCGCCGCACGGCATTGCCTCCTTAAGTCAAAACTCCCCTTAAAAACGAGTGCGCTTCCGATAGGATCGCGGTTCCCGTAGTACTCCGTCACCGGATGGCTCAGTCTACCTGTATGTTGGCGACTGTTATTTTGCCGGCGCGACAAACCGATTCCGTGCCGAAAGGGACCTTTTAGCCTTCTCTAAAATTGTGAATTATGGCACGCCGCCAATGTGGGAAAAGGAACAAGAACCTCATTGTCCCTCCGTTGGTCTAGATTAGATACAGTCGAAACATTTAATTCAGCTGAAGAAATTTACTAACCCTGTTTGCATGAGAGCTATATTTTGCGGGTATTTGCGGATGTGCGGGTATTTGCGGATGTGCGGGTATTTGCGGATAAATGTGCCGACGGATCATACCAGCTGCACCGCCCTGGTGATTTTATTGCGGTTATGGGCAAGAAATCAAAGTTGATAGCTGTTGGTAGCACAC
>JBPCWA010000524.1:0-3084 GCA_051009975.1 Hyphomicrobiaceae bacterium | reverse complement strand
CAGCGGTCATGAGTACCGCACAAACAGGTCGGACACATGACAGCACCCAACCTAAGCTGCAAAATCAAGCCGAAAACTCTTGCCAAACAAGCGCCGTCCACACATGACCCAACTCGGTCCTGAGCAGGCGCAGCATCGCAGTTTGCGGAGAGTGTCAGCCATGGGGTGGACTAGCTGATCTCCTAAGAATAAATCGTTATCCAGTTTGAAGAGCTTTCGCACCACCGGCTGTAATTGGAGAACAAATGGGAATTACTACAACACTACGCATCACTGCCGCGGCCATTGTCCTGACAAGCTGCTCGGCACGTGCGCAAACGGACCTCGACCAGGTTATCGAGAAAAGGGCATCTGAGGTGCACTGGGAGAATGTATGCGGCGGTAAGGGCAGGATCGACCGTTCAGCCGTTGCCGCTATCCAACGGGCGGATGCGAAGGATCGGCTGATAGCCAAGCTGGATGAGCTGCGGGCAGCCTCTAAGACCAATAAAGGCTTGCTGAGTACTTGTCGGCGCATTCAGAAAGCTTACGGCCTAGAGCGAGAGTAAGTGAGTACATTTCGTTCGATTGAGCTGCGCTGTATGAGTCTGGTCATGGCCCATCTTGAAAGTAGATTGCTGCGCCTACCCACGCCTGCTTCTGGGTACAAAGCGGACTAGGATTGCTGCAATTGCTCAGGTCCGCCAATGACCCTCTTCTGCCGTTTGTGACCAGTTGTGCCCCATCGCTGCTATCAGTCCTCGGCCATCCAACGTTTGGCTGCTTCCCGAACTGAATCCGGCACCTTCACCGCCTGCCGCGTCTCAAGATTCAGCATTACGCACTTGAAGTTCGTCTCGAACGCAACTGCGTCATCTTCTGACCGGATAAGACGGTGGCGCAACGTTATCGACTTGCCACCAAGTTCTAAAATTTGCGTCTCAAGTCGAATAGCATCGCCAGCAGACAGCTCGGATCTGAAATCACTTGAGGCGTGCACCACGGCGCAAGACAAGCGCCGACCGGTGCGCATATCATTGGCCGTTAAGCCCATCTCGGATTGGATGGCTAGGACCCCGTCAGAACATGCAGCGAAGTATTTCGAAACATTCATATGCCCAAGGAAATCGCAGTCTGACGGATCAACAGTAGAACGAAACGAAATCATCGAAGTCACGATATGCACCTCCCTCGCAACGCAATACTAAACTCAGCAGACCAAAAGCTGACCGAACTACACCAGCGACGCGTGACAATCCAAAAGCATGAAGATTGACCAACGGCTCGTACTAGCCGTAACTATTCTAAGGCCCATTAGGTTTGGTCGCTAGAAGTCAAGCTCGTAAACGTGCCAAGGGTCCGTAATGCCCTTGAACGTGTGGACACCAAAGCCTTCGAATCTAAGCTCCGATCCCACGACGAGATCACGCACAGTCTGGGATACAGCTACGGCCCCTGGCTTGGCGATATCCGAAACCCTCGCCGCCACATGCACCGCTATTCCCTCAACATCATCATCTCTCACAACGCATTCGCCAGTGTGAAGACCTGCTCGAATAGTGAGCCCTAAAGGAGCGACCGCCGAGTTGATCGCGGCAGCGCATCGCACAGCACGTGCAGGGCCATCGAATATCGCCAGGAAACCGTCGCCTGTCGTCTTGATTTCACGTCCGCGGTGTTCGGCTAACGCCGCCCGGACAGCCGTGTGGTGCTCACTAATGAGATCGCCCCAGCGTTGATCGCCCATCTGCGCAGCGAGCCTTGTCGAATCGACGATGTCTGTAAACAGCACTGTACAAACGATGCGGTCGAGATGGGCTTCCCGGTCGTCGACTGTCGCAAGTTTCCGGATCTCTTCGACAACCGTTTCTGCGCCTTCCGTCCAATGGACAATGTGGTCGTCGCTTTCGATCTCAACAATACGGGCTCCTGGAATGCGCTCAGCCAGATATCGACCATTGCGAACGTCAACATTCTTATCGCCTGTGGCATGCAACATTAAAGTGGGCGCCTGGATTGAGGGCAGTATGGCGCGAACGTCAATGTCGCCATTCATTTGGGCATATTTGACCGCTGTACCTGGGCTGGCTGACTGACGCATGCATCGCAACCATTGGCGCTGAAAAAGGGTGTCGGACTCCACCGAGGGTGCACGCGGGCCCACCTCCATCGCCTTGCTGAAATCATTCTCCATCATCTGTATCATCTGAGAGTAGCCGGTGGCCTCCGCGCCAGCCGGGCAATCGTGCGCTGCGATCTTGCGAGCATATCCGCCAATAATTACCAGTGCTTGGGTCCGCTCTGGATAGGTCGCCGCAAAGAGCAACGACATCGGCCCGCCTTCTGACCAGCCGCATAAGATAGCGCGTTCCGAATTGGCTGCATCCATTGCCGCCCGAACATCGTCCATGCGATCTTCGAGTACGTAGGCTTGGCCGTCTCTGTCCGACATACCGGTGCCACGCTTGTCAAACGTGATCACCCGAGCGAACGCAGAGATATCCCGGTAGAACCGAGCAAACCTAGTCACTTCCCATGCAGATTCGACGTTAAAGAACCAGCCCGGCACCATTACCACGTCGACCGGCCCATCACCAAAGACCTGATACGCGATGTTTACACCACCGCTCTGGGTATATCGAGTTTCCGGGATTAGGGGCATTGTGTCCTTAGCTCGTTCACTCTGTCATCCTATTAGAGGCGCGCGCAGTTCGGTGACATACGATAGCTTTAGAAGTTGATACTGCTGTGACTGCGCAAAAATTGGAAGGGGCCAAGTGCCTGTCGTGTCGCGGTCTTGGAATGGCCGCTGTTGGCCCTTCTCGGACCTTCATTGCTGCATCTGCTCACGTCCACTTGCGGGTGAGAAGCAGACGTAGGTTGCTGCAGTTGCTCAGGTCTGCTTTTGACCCGAAACTGCCTTGAGCATGTGCGACATCGCCGACCGGAGCGTTCGCTGCTGAACTTGGACAGTTTCATTGGACGGAGGCGCTGACCATTCCTTCTTCCGACGCGGAGCAACTGTCTATGGAATGGTCCGGTGCATAACTACTATTGGCAAACTCCATCCAAAGCACTTCTATGACAAGCGCCCAGAGACAATGC
>JBPCWA010000523.1:0-4617 GCA_051009975.1 Hyphomicrobiaceae bacterium | reverse complement strand
CTGGCAGAAAGAACGCCAAAAATTCCGCATTGGTGAAACGATTAGGCGTCTGACATCGGACACTGCTACCGCAGCGGGTCTCTTTGACCGCGGCTTGTTGAAGGCAGGCAAGAAGGCTGACATCAATATCATTGACTATGACAATCTGTCCTTTGGCAAGCCGTACGTCGCCTATGATCTGCCGACCGGCGCAAAAAGATTGCTTCAAAAGGCTGAAGGTTTTGAGGCGACAATCGTTTCGGGACAGGTTACCTACAGGGATGGAGAGGCCACCGGCGTGCTGCCGGGGCGGGTTATCGAGGGGCAGAAGCTGGAAAAACAACTCATGGCCGCGGAGTAGGGCGGTCAAGGCACGCGCACCGATTACAAGCCGATCATTTCGGTCATTAACGTCCACCCATAGCAAACGTGAATAGCATCGACCGAGATTGGCTTCAATTTGGTGGGGTGAACATCCTGGAAGCGACTCCTCACCATTCATTCCATGCTGAGGTTCTGCTTGCGGCCCCGAGCAGGAACCTAGACTGAATTATTGCGGCGTGATCGAGAGGTTTCAGGTGGTACTCCCGAACTGAAATCAGGTTTGATGGAAGCTCCAGCTGGATCGCTAAGGGACTACGTCTCACCCCAAAAAGCAGATTCGATGCACAATAGCGCTTATCGTCCGACGTCTCTTGACGACAAGCCCGCATGAGGGGTCCGCGTTGCCACGGCGGTCGAAGGAAATTACCAACATCAGCTCGCTATCACCGCCTGCACATCCCGCGGTCGAGCCGAAAGCCGTGACAGCGGCAAGCACAATTGCGCCAACTCAAGGCATGCCGAATATCTCCTCCACGTGTTCCGTGGTGCATTTCTGGCATTGCCAGGCCTAGTTCCTTCTCACGGCACTTGGCAGCACGACCCGCAAATACTTTTTTCAAGGAGTGGGAATGCGCGGCTCTCGGCGCCGCGCAGACTCCCGACCAGATCACCTGATCTAGAAAGCGATGATGAGAAGCTGGGTCCGCCGACATTGTTGGTCACACAGGTTACTTTCGCTTCTTCGGGCCGCCTGCTCAGCCCCTCAACGCCCTGGCACATTGGGCGACCAGGATTTATGCAGAACCTTTTGCTGAGTGAAATTTATGCATTAAGAAATAAAGACTTGTGCGCTGCCTGCTCTTGCTACAGTCTCCCAACCGGACAAGAAAGCCGCCTCTGCAGGCGGCCCAAAGTCTGGGGAGGAACGCCCCAAAGGGCGGTGGCAAAAAAAGTGGCCACATCATAGCGACGTCTGATCAGCCAAGTGGAGATTCCGCTTGGCTTCCTTTTTGATGTGTTCGCATTGTTGACAGGCGATGCGTTTATTCGAACGGTAACCATGGATCGATCATGGATCGATCATGGATCGGTGGTTGGGTTGGCAGAAGCGCACGGGGCAACGTTCGCTGGAGGCCTATTCACGGTCATCGACCATTAGCCTCCCGCCACTTAGCAAAGTCGACCGTCGTCTGCTCGTCGGTTGCCGGGTAAAGACCAAGGATTGACCGACCGGCTTCGACCATTTCGGTTACGAAGTCCTCGAATGCTGTCATTTCGACTGCCTCATTTGCGATCTCTTCGACAAGATGGGCAGGAATGATCACCACGCCATCGCTATCACCGACAACAATGTCGCCCGGAAACACAGGTGCATCACCGCAGCCAATTGGGCCGTTAATTTCGATAGCCTGATGACAAGTCAGATTGGTGGGTGCCGATGGGCGATGGTGAAACGACGGCATATCCAAAGCAGCAATGGCATCTGCATCGCGAAACCCACCGTCAGTTACAAGCCCTGCAACGCCGCGCTTCATCAGGCGCGTCGCCAGGATCGAGCCAGCTGATGCGGCTCTCGCATCCTTACGGCTATCGATGATGAATACCGCTCCGGGCGGGCACTCCTCAACGGCTTTGCGCTGCGGATGTTGCCGATCCCGAAATACCCCGATGGGGTTTAAATCCTCACGCGCCGGAATGTATCTCAAAGTAAACGCTTCTCCGACCATGGTAGGTTGGCTTGGAGACAATGGTCGCACATCCTGAACCATCTGGTTGCGCAATCCCAGCTTGAATAACGCAGTGCTAATCGTAGCTGTACTGACTCGCTGCAGCTTTTCCTTGATTGAGTGTTCGAGTGACATCGCGTTTCAGTCTCCAATATTCAGCGGTTGGCTATTCCCGCTCAAAAAACTCGGAATGGGTTGAGTGGATGTACTCAACGGTTTCGTCCAGGTGAGCGAAATGCTTGCGAGCAACAGCCGTGACCTTATCGACAGACTTCGTCTTAAGGGCCTCGGCGATATTTCGATGGTCTTCCAGAACAGAGGCGAGTTCGCTTACTCTTCGATCGTACTCCAGAACACACAGGCGATCGACTTTCTGCTTCTGCTGCTTGATGGTCAAAAACGCCATCGGACATTCGGCAAGCTCACAGATCAGCCCATGAAATTCATAGTCTAGCTCCCGCATGCGCTCGGGATTAACTTCTTTGACGCAACGCGCCTGCGCATTGAGGTTTTTTTGTAGCGCCTTTGCCCGCACCTCGTCCCAAATCTTGCACGCGTGCCGCATAACCTCGAGCTCGACCGCCAGGCGAATAAACCGCGCGTCTTCGATGCGGGACATCGAGAACCCGCGAACTTCCGTGGCCTTTTGCGGGCGAACCAGCAGAAGATCCATTGCACTCAATCGATTGAACGCATCCCGCACGGGTTGTCGCGAGACACCAAATCGGCGCGCGACATCAGCCTCAGAGAGTTTCATCCTTGGTTGAAGCTTCAGCGAAACGATCTCGTCGTGAAGCTGATCGAAGACCAGGTCGCTGGTGGTTCGTCGCTCGTTGATCTCCAGCAATTCATGCATGAGGATGTGCATTCCACTTCGAGATTCGCTGCATCGAGGTATTTCCACTTGACAATACTAGTATCCTAGTCTCCCATTGGTGTCCACTGTGCTGCTCGGGACGGACTAGACAGACGAGACCGACGAAACCGACCAGACCAACGAGACCACCAGAACATGTCAGCGAGCATGTGAGCATTGACGTAGGTCGTGCATTGTTAGTGAGCGTTCGCCTTAAAAGGAGACATGACCTCCGACGCCGACGTGGCCGCTCTCGTGAAGCAGACCTGCGAACGGTTTTGCGAGGACATTCACATCGTTGTCCATGTCACCGGCGGCCTGTTGGCGCGAAAGACAATTGCAGAAATGGAAATTGATCACTGGGACAGAGTGATGGATCTCAACATGACGTCCTACATTCGCATCATCAAGGCGGCCCTGCCGAAGATCCCGCCAGGAGGCACAATCATCAGTATTGCAAGCCAGGCCGGCCGGGATGGCGGCGGCCCCGGCGCGATCGCCTATGCGACTTCAAAAGGTGCAATGATGACGGCGACGCGCGGCTTAGCAAAGGAACTAGGACCGACAATTCGGGTCAACGCGGTTTGTCCGGGAATGATCAGCACCGACTTCCACAACCTCTTCACGAAACCAGAAGTGCGCAGCCATGTCGCGAGCATCACGCCCTTAAAGCGCGAGGGCGCGCCTCAGGATGTCGGCAATCTGGTAGCATACCTGGCATCCGATGACGCCGCATTCATCACAGGCGCCAATATTGACATCAACGGTGGTCTCGTCTTTTCCTGATCGGCGCATGCCGGTATATCAATAAGTCCAACAACATCTACTCAAGGAGGAAAACATGTATAGCAACCTATCAGCAAAACTGCTCGGGACTGCGACGGCGCTGTCTCTAATGTGCAGCGTCGCTGCAGCCGCCGAGTGGCGTGCTTGGAACATCCACCACAAAGGCCACCCCAACACGGCTGCGATGGACCGCTTTGCGGAGCTCGTCAAAGAGAACACCGACGGCAAAATCAACGTACAGGTATTCCATGGCGGGGTTCTAGGCTCGCAGCCTGACGCGATCGAGCAAGTTCGCGGCGGAGCGATCGAGATTGGCAACTTCAACCTTGGCCCCGTCGGCCCGATGGTGAAAGAAGCCAATCTTGTTTCGCTGCCATTCATTTTCAAGAGCGTCCCACATATGTTTCGCGTTCTTGATGGTGAGGCTGGGAAGGTTATCGCCGATGCGATGGCAAAGGCCGGCATCAAGCCGTTAGGATGGATTGATGCCGGGGCCCGGTCTTTCTACGCGCAGAAGGCCATCAATGTCCCGGCTGATGTCAAGGGCCTAAAGGTCCGCGTCATGAACAATGACCTCTACACATCTATGATCTCGGCATTGGGCGGCAATCCTTCTCCGATGGCATTTTCGGAAGTTCAACAAGCGCTGAAAACAGGCGTTGTCGATGGCGCTGAGAACAATTTTCCCTCGTTCAAAAACGTCGGCCACTACGAAGTGACCAAGAATTACTCGCTAAGCGAACACTTGATCATTCCTGAGTGTATCTGCGTGAACACCAAGAAGTTCAATGCGCTGTCGGCCGATATGCAGGCTGCGGTCCGAGACGCTGCCGAGAAGGCTTCTCTCTATCAGCGTGAACTCTGGAAGGTCCAGTCCGCCCAGGCGCGCAAAGACGTTGAGAAGGCCGGCATCGTGGTCAATGAAATCGCTGATAAGACACCGTT
>JBPCWA010000522.1:0-7220 GCA_051009975.1 Hyphomicrobiaceae bacterium | reverse complement strand
CGAGGAGACGGCGTTAGATTTTTGCCATCGCTTGGGCTGATGAAGACCTTAGGCTTGCACAGAAGAGGAAACGACGTCAACCAACACGGAGACCACTGAGGTTACGGAGGAGGAACCAAGGTGACGGGTTGGAGAGCAGGTAGCATCGGCGCCGATAATATCGAAACAGAATGCCAAGCACGCGCCAATGTCGCTCAAACTGATCCACTTCTTCATCATCGCAACCGTCGCCCGAGATGACGATGATACTCCCGCTCAGGGCAGTTTGCGATCACTTGGGTGAGTGGCGACCGGCGCTGCACGACGGCAGACCATGTCCCAGATGACGGACGCTATCTTCGCTGTGAATTCTAATCTTCTGGACCATAAGCTGCCCTTCAGGCAACTCGGTGCGATCGGAATTTTGCGGCGCGCGCATAGTCTTCACCGGGCCAGAAAAGGTTCGATCCCACGTACAATCCAACCTCTCTAATTTGTGGACTGTCCAAGTTCGTCAAGCACGTGGTTCAGGTCGAGCGACCTTCCTGCCTAGACGAGAGCCAGGTCAAGTTTGGGGCGGAGTTCAAAGGCTAAGGATTGAATCGAACTCGACCAGCGCCGTCATCCTGTTCACCGTGCAGCCATTCAGTTTCGTCAGCGTTCAGCCCCGCAGCCCAACAAGCCATTGGTAATGGAGCGCTGATTGCCTATCGAAACCAGCCCGGGTCGATCTCTGATCGAACTCCAACGGCTGGCTGTAAGAATGCGGATAAATCAACCCCTTGATAGCACTAATTGTGACAGGAGGCACGAACCATCCCATATGATAGCGAGCGCCGGTCGCAGCTTTGGATCTTGTTGCGCTTGAGCGACTTGACTATGGTCCGGCAATAGCGAATGGCGTGGTATGCTCAGCCGTTTGAAATGGGGGAATTCGTGATCGAAGTTGTTCGGCGCAGCGCCGCATCTTTTGCCGCTGATCGCTTCTTTTATGGATGGGCGATGGTCGCCATCGCGGGCCTTGGCGTATTCGTTAGTGGGGCAGGGCAATCGCACACATTCAGTGTATTTATCGAACCAATCAGCCGCGACCTGCAAGTCTCCAGTGCATCGATTGCCACAGCCTACGGCGCTGCCACTTTGGTGGCAGCATTTCTGCTGCCACAAACCGGGCGCCTGGTCGATCGGTTCGGCGTGCGAAAGGCTATGTTAGTCGTGACTGTCTTGCTGGGAGTGGGGTGCATTCTTTTCGGTGCGGCAGCCAACGTCATGTGGCTTGCACTTGGATTCGCCATGTTGCGCTTCTTCGGCCAGGGCTCGCTCATGCTTGGCAGCGCCAACTTAGTATCACAGTGGTTTGCCAGAAGCCGTGGATATGCCATGGGCCTCATGGCGCTGGGATTCGGTGTCTCCATGGCAGTACATCCGCCGCTTAGCCAATGGTTGATCGAGACCATAGGCTGGCGGCAGGCTTGGTTCATACTGGGGGCACTAACGTGGCTGATGTTCCTGCCACCGCTTCTGCTCCTCGTCTATAACACTCCAGAAGAACTCAAGCTGCACCCCGATGGTGATAGAACCGCAGTCGAAGCCGACCACAACGTGCAAACAGCGACTGAGATACAGGGGCTGACCCTACGCGAAGCGCTTTCTACTGTTAGCTTCTATATCGTGTCAGCCGGTTGGTTTACGATTTCGATGCTGGTGACCACGCTGCACTTCTGGCAGGTCACGGTGATGACGAGACAGGGCGTTGCTGCCGACGTTGCAGCGCAGGTGTTCACGATTTCTGCAATCGCTATGGCATGCGCAATGCCATTGGTCGGGCGGGCATTTGATCGCTTCCGTACCCGCTATGTTTTTGCTAGCGGCCTGATCATTACGGGATTTTCTCTCATCGCGGTAACGATGACCGACGACGCCATCTCAGCGGCTTACTATGCACTTCTGTTTGGGCTCAATAACGCTTTCAGCATGACAATGTTTGGCTATCTGTGGCCGCGTTACTTCGGGCGGAAACATCTTGGAAGCATCCAAGGGACAGGTCAGATGACCGGAGTTGTCGGTGCGTCACTCGGGCCGTTGCCAGTTGGTTGGGCCTTCGATGCATTTGGCGAAGCAGGCCTGACGTTGCAGCTCCTTGCCCTTATGCCGTTCGCCGCTGCCTTAATCGTGATTGCATTCTTGCGCGCGCCCGCCGCACTGCAGGAAAGCCAGCATCTTGAATAACTTTGTGCGAATAGTGTTGCGCGGCACATATTTGCGGGTCGGTTCCCCAATACGGATTGGCGTTTTTGCGCTGTCCTGCGCGCGTTCGAAAACGTCTCACTATTCGCCGATGGCTCCGCGCCTTTGACAACAAATTTGATTAAGGTCGACTTGAGGCCAATTCACTGCGGCCTTCACCCCGCCCAGCGATGCTGCATCTTTTCAGGACCAGTTGGGTTCAAAAGTGGGCTTCAAGTGCACCGCAACACCACGACCTCTGTCCCCCAAACAACAGACGAGGTCTCAGCCGTCTGCGTCGAGCTTTTTGTCGCGTCGAATCTCTCTGGAACTTCAACTGATGAAACGCAACGGTGGCAGGCAAAGAAAAGGCCCGAATGGAGGGACTATCGGGTTGGGTCGTGACGATCGGGAGGAAACCACGAAAACTTCGGGGGAAACAGACTGGTGCTCAATCATCTCCTGTCAGAGTTGGTGTCCGCGAATTGTTATTTTTTGCTATCTCGCCGTCTTGATCTCCTTCTAGAATAGTTTGGCATTCTTATTTGTTCCGGTTGGAACACAATCACAAAAAGTCGCAAGTTGGGTTGGGCTCTGACGGTGCCGTCCGCAAGGTCTAGCGGGCTAACCGCCAGGCCTCGAACATCCCGTCGGTCTTGTCGCCCAGCACGCCAGCAATGATCTCTCCGCCGTAGAATGGCGCCGCCCCGGCGACGACAGGTGACGCAAGACCGATCTGGTTTAGGCCGATTTCGGTCAGCTTTCGAATGGATGTTCCGAAGACCACTCTCGGAATCCGGTTCCAGACGAGAGCAGACATGCACATGGGACAAGGTTCGCCCGTCGCATAGACAGTCAGTTTAGTCCAATCGATTTCAGGATGTTGGTTGCCACAATTTATGAGTGCGTCCATCTCGCCGTGGTAAATTCTGTTCCGGCTGCGTCTGTTCTTTCCGGTGCACATGACTTCACCCGATGTGCTGTCCACAATCACGGTCCCATGGGGCGGACCTCCATCGATCAGATCGATGGCCATCTGCATGTATTTCTCGTGGCGCTGTCTGTCGCCTTCGCTGAGCGCACCGGCGGGCGTCACTACGATTTGTCGAGGCGCAGTTGCGGCAGCCTTCGGCCAGATCACTAGTGCCGATGTCGCAAGAAGAAATGAACGTCTGTCAAACATTGGAGCCTCCCCAATAACAATGCCTAGTCCCATTGAACGTCGAACCGACAGTGTGCCACGACAAGGCGAAGCTCCGTAAGCTCGACCGTAATTCGCACAAGACAAACCGTATTTTTTGACGGAACACAGCACGCTTCCCAATGTTGCACGCCACATCCAACTACCCTGGTATCCCAGTACGTGCGCTTCCCCGCGCGTCGTTTTCGTCGCTACAGGTTGCCCGGCGCGCTAGTTGAAGTACGTTGGTGTCCTCATTGAACATTCGCGGTTGCCCCCGCCCGTCGCCGATTTTTCTTCGCCTGGTGCAGCTATTAGGATCTAGGAGTAAGTTATGACGCCAAGATTGTTGATTTTTTTTCTGGCTCTTTCTGCAATCACGCATTGCACGTTCATGGTCCAGTCGGCAATTGCGCAGAATACGACGCCTGGCTTCAACACCAAAATTCCAGAATCAGTTCTCACCCCAGACAAGGTGGAGACCAGAATCGGCACTCTTGAATTCTTCGACGGCATCCCCGATGAAAAGTCTGCTAAGGCGCTCTTTGCCAATCTAGATCTCAATCGTGGTGTACAGGCCTTCCTGAACGGAATGCCAGCCTCCAATTTCGAGGCAGGCCGCAGCGGTCACATTGCGCTTGGCCAAAAAAATGCCAACCAGGCGATCATTTTTGATGGCTTGATGGACAGCAACTCGCTGTTCTTAACCGGCAATGCCGGTACAGTTTATTTCACATCATTTCTTGATCTCGAAAGGGATGGGCCCACGGTGGTCGAAATTCCTGGTGGGAGCGGGCCCGGCATCATGATTGATTCGTTCTCGCGAAACATCATCGATATGGGACCGCCTGGTCCTCACCGTGGGAAGGGCGGGAAGTTCCTGGTCCTGCCTCCAGGCTATGTGGCGGCGGATTTTGAGGGGATCGTACCCAAGGGGGTCTACACGATCGCAAGCTCACGTAGCTATGCAGTCTGGGTGCTGCTCCGTGGTTTTCTCAAGGATGGCAAGCCCGACTATTCCAGCCAATTGTTCAGGAAAGGCATCAAGGTCTACCCGCTTAGAGCAGCTGCCGACCCTCTGCAGATGGAATGGATCGAAGGCACTGGGAAAGATTTCAACACCATCCATTCTGCCAATTTCCATTTCTTCGAAGAGCTCCACTCTGTGATTGATCGCGAGCCTCTCCAATTCCTCGATCCTGAGCTTCGGGGCCTCTTTTCTTCCATTGGCATTGAAAAAGGCAAACCGTTTGCGCCGGATGACAGGATGAAGAAGATCCTGGAACAATCCGCAAGGCTGGGTAATGCGACGGTACGGGCACTGTTCTGGTACGAACGCGACAAATCTGAGTTCCTCTACAAGGGCAGCTACTGGAAGCGCGGCATGATCGGCAATTCGCATGAATACCTAAAGGATCAAGGGCTAGGTGGCCGTAATATTGATGCGCGAGCCCAATACTTCTACATGGCGACATTTAACTCCCCCGCCATGGTGTGGAAACTTATCGGAAGAGGATCACAGTACGCATGGGGATATCTCGACAGCAACGGTAGGTACTTGGATGGCGGAAAGTCCTACAAATTGAATCTGCCAGCCAATGCTCCTGCCGAAAAGTTTATGTCAATTGTGGTCTATGATTCACAAACCCGCTCGATGATCCAAACCAGTCAGCGCTACCCAAGCAAGAACAACAAACGCGACAAGTTGCATGTCAACCAAGACGGATCAATCGACATCTTCTTTAGTCCGATGCCGCCGAAGGGCAAAGAAGCAAATTGGATCGAGACGCGTCCCAATAAGGGGTGGTTTTGCCTGCTTCGGCTCTATAGCCCGACCGAAGACTGGTTCGACAAGACCTTGCGCCCCGGTGAAATCGAGTTGATAAACTAGGCTCGGAACCTCTTGAGACGATCCCCGCCAAGTTGGCCCATCCCTCTCCCATTCGACATATTTGGGCCACTGACGAGCTGTTCGTATCGAACAAGCGGGTTTTCCTGACGGTACTCTCTACAACGAATTCCTCGGGTCGCAACCAAGGTTGTTAACGAGGCCGGTGGTCAAATTGTTTGGCGAACCCCAGTGCGCGGCCGCATTGTCGGTAATCAGGAAGTCCGTGAAGCGTTGGGAATTTGGTATTCTACTCACCAAGCTCCAACATCATTGACGTGACGAACGTCAAGGGTCACTTTCGTGACTGGCGACCATTGCTCCAACATGCCCAAAACAACGGACGCCCCGCATTTGCCGAGAGCTCAAATCTTCTGGGCCAGAAGCGGCATTCGGCTAGCACCCCGCACCGCCTAGCAAAAGCGATTTGGTGTTACCTCGGGTTGATGCCGGGACCACACAGGCGCAATCGCCGGCCTCGCTGCCACCTTCGCCGTAAGCATTTCAACCTTTGGCAAATTATCAATTCGCCACATATTCTGCTGAGCCCAGCGACTCACGACAGCAACGTATATGTCGGCAAGACAAAAACCCGACCTCAAGAAGTATGGGGTTCCCGCAATTTCGTGTTCGACAAGTAACCAACGCTTGCGCCAAATGGATCGGGCGATGTCCCGCACCCCCGCCACGGTCTCCTTGGTTGGTGAGAACCGCTCAGGATAATCGTTGATCTCTACGACAGGGTAAATCTCGGTCGCCATGAACATCAACCAACGGACCGCTTGAGCTCTGTCAGTTGTGTCCTTTGGCAAAAGTTCAGCCTCAGGATGGCGCTCGCTAAGGGTCAGAAGAATGGCAACCGACTCAGTAAGCGTCTCCCCGGAGGGCGTAATGAGAGCGGGGACCTTTTGCTGAGGATTGATTGATGTATAGCCTTCATGACGCTGGGCCGCAGCCTCCAAATCCACATCACGAACTTCATACCTCGCACCAATCTCTGCCAGAGCCATCTCCACAGCCAGTGACCCAGACCTCCGGTGCCCATGAAGAATATAGGTCATGTCGGTATGTCCTTCATACTTCGGAATCGGCTCAACATTCTGCAGCATCAACACTGGTGATAGAAACAAACTGCTTGACGAGAAAGTTCGCTATGGGAACAGGCCCAAATGATCACCCAGGACATAGCAATTCCGCAGTGCCCTAAGCTGCGAGCATGCTGTGCTCCGACGGAGGGCTTTCGAGGCATGCCAGCTTCTGCCGTAGCCAGAATTCAGGGTGCTGCAACGCAAAAAAGACGCGAGGTCCACCTACCCGACATTCGATCTGGTCTGCCGACGTTTACCATCGCCAATTCTTCAACAACCGAATGTTTGCTTTTTCTGACCGCTGAACAGCCTGCGCTGACTGCCGCCCACATCCGCCGAGGCAAACATACCCAGCCTAAAGTCAGAAATACGGCGAGATCAAGTGAGACAACCAATGTCGATATCCCTCAAAGTGACAGAACCCGAAATATGCCTATCTAGGCAATCTTGTCATATCTCGAGGCCACGTAACACGGAAACCGAAATGGACTTCTCTTGTGCTCTTTGGTTTGATCGTCATTGTCCACTTACTGGCTTAAACCACTGCAATCAGTATGCAGCCGCCCATCCGCCCGCCGACATAACGATGAGAATCCAGAATATTTGACGACAACCAACCAAAACCTCTCCCCCCCCCGCCACCTCGGTGAACGGCGCGGCGTTCCTATTTCTTGAAGCAGAGCGAAACAGTTGCCTTGCAACACGAGAAAACCCAAATAGCTTACGATCATGTTTATGATCGTGAGCAACAGAGTATCTGAGCCGCGAGCAACCAAAGAAACCACGCGCAACCGGCGATGAGTAAACCAAAGCAAACTTGAAACGCGGCTGACGTAGCGAGAAGCTTGTCGGCAATCAA
>JBPCWA010000521.1:0-5552 GCA_051009975.1 Hyphomicrobiaceae bacterium | reverse complement strand
TTTCAGATGTGGGCCGATCACGTTTGGCAGATCACGGACCAGGCATCAGCTTCCGAAGAAAAGGTTGTCCAGCTGCGTCGTTAAAGGCCTCCCTGTCGTCCGGCCATACGTGCAGTAAGATCACGCCGCTTTCGCAGCCTCTTGCTTGAGCCCGTGAACCGACGCAACATCCCAATTGCGGACGTCGAGATCGTTTCGTAGTTCGCTATCTGTTCGAAATGGAAATCCAGAGCCTCATCATGGAAAGCGGACATGCATTCGCATGCTGGAGGAGGCCGTCTGGCAAACGCGATGTCCACCTTGCTGACGTTTAGCACAAGCTGACTTCATCGTTGAAGACACCAATCCTTGATGTCCGCTGACAGGGGGAGACCGGCGGCGGTATGCTGTAGCAGCTTGGGGTTTTAAATGACCCAGCCTGAAATTCGGAAAGAGCTAATCGGTGCCGTATACGAGGTTACCCTCGAAGACCGTGCGCTTGACTTTGATCTTGCCAATGTCCTTGACCATTCCCGCCTTGACCAGTTCGAAAGGGTTCTTGTCCAGTACGATCATGTCAGCGAACTTGCCAACCTCAATAGACCCTGTGATATCCGCATGCTCCATGGCGTAAGCGCCATTGATTGTGAAAATCTTCATGGCGTCTTCCAGGCTGATCGGTTCTCCCAACGGCCCACCCGGATAGCTGTGATCGTCTGGATTCTCACGCGTAATCATGGCTTCCATGTTGCGAAACGGGTTAGCGTTAGGAGCCGAGGCAGGCCAATCGCTGCCATAGGACACTTTTACGCCCCGGCGCAGCATTTCTGCGATGGGTGCACGTGCAGCTGCGCGTTTGGGTCCGAGGATTTCGTCGTACAGATCGCCAGTGGGGAACCGGAAGTATACGGGTGGAGACATGTCGGCAACTACGTTCAGCCTGGCCATTCGGTCTATATCTTCGGGGTGGACCCAAAGCGGGTGTGCCAGTTGAACCGGTGCGTTGAACGCAGGATATTTCTCACGGCCTTCCTGAATCAAGTCGAGCACTTGACGGGTGGTGCCGTCACCAATCGAATGAATCATCAGCTTGAGGCCGGCGCGCATATTCTCGCGCATCTGATCCATCATGTTCTTGCTGATTGTTAAAATGCCATGGCTGTCCGGCTTATTCGCGTAAGGCTTCAGCATAACCGACGTACGAGTCAGCGGTGTCCCATCAGCTCCCCATTTCGCAGTCATTGGATCCAGTAGACGCGACTGAAATTCCGGTAGCCGCCTAACCGCCTCCTGCGGATTGGCTTCTTCACCGAAGTAGTCGTTCATGATGAGCGCGGTATCAACGCGCATCTTCAATTTGCCTTCGTCGGCCAGTTCCTTCCACGCCTTGTTAGCCTTGGTCGAGACAGCCGAGTCTGTGATTGCAGTGATGCCGTAACTTAGGAGTATTTCCTGGCTTTCAAGAATTGCTTTCTTCCAGGTTGTCACGTCCGGATGTTTCTGCAATCTGCCGATTGGGAAAAGGCCCATTTCGGCTAAGAAACCGGTCGGTTCGCCCGTTTTCGGATCCTTTTCGATGATCCCTGTTTCCGGCTGTGGCGTGTCTTTTGTGATGCCTGCCAGTTCAAGAGCCTTAGAGTTCACCACGGCGTTGTGCGCTGACGAATCCACCAGATAAACGGGACGGTTCGGAAAAACGTCGTCAAGGAAATCCTTGCGCGCCCGTCCATCCTTAAAGTGCGAAGGATCCCACTGCTGTCCCCAAATCCAGCCATCGCCGGGGTTCTTTTTGGCGTACGCCTGCAGAATCTTCCGGATCTCTTCCGGACTCTTATCGGGCGCAAAAGTTGCGCGGTTAGCATACTTGAGGATCGTCGCGCCCGCACTCGATGCGTGAACATGGTTCTCCTGTACGCCCGGCATCACGAAAGCACCGTTCAGATCTATTACCCTGGTGCTACTGCCGGTAACAGCTTTCGCATTTGCTGCGGAACCAACGACTATGAACTTGCCATCCTTGACGGCAACAGCTTCGGCCCAAGGGTACTTCTCGTTGACGGTGTAAATCTTGCCGTTGGTGTAGACGGTGTCAGCAGTTTGGGCATGAGCCGTAGCAACAATTCCGAACATGAGGCAAAGCCAGGCAAAGCAGATAGGTTTCATTCCGGCACTCCGGGCTAAATTCGACCAGTTCAGTTTCGACTGACGCAACACAACATTCAACGCCTGGATGAAAACAGAAGTCTGGCGGCTGCCAACATCCGCCTGACCCAGAACTGACGCATGTCTTCCATGGTAGTTTGTCCCGCTTTCGGGGCCGGAACGGCCAACGCCAACCGACAGCAAGACTATAGGGCGAGTGCAATCGAAAATGTCCGGAAATTGATCATAGCTGCCGTTGCCGCGACCAGTGATGCTGCACGTGCTCAGGACCGGGTTGGGTCTTGGTTGTTACGAAACTCCAGATCAAGTTCGGCCTAGAGCTATAGATCGGTCATAGCGGCTGGATTTGCCGATATGATCCCAGATCAATGCCCATGAGGGCCCAGCGGCTTCCCAAGAGATCGACTGAGCGTAATTCGACAAGATCCGGCGCAAAAAATCCCGGATCGCGGCGATTAGGGGCTGGATACCAACGATGCTCATAACGCGGGTCATATTGTAGGCGAGCACGGCCAGTGACATCTCGGTCTTCGCGTTGTGCAATCGCTTCATCAGGAAGTGCGTTGCGCCCATGCGCGCCTTGATCGTCCCGAACGGATGCTCGACCGTCTCGCGGCGCACACGCATGGCCTCAGGGTTCTCATCGAGCCGGCGCTGAACGTCTTCGAGCACATGCTCGTGCTCCCAACGGGTGACCACGCGTTGCGCGGCTGTGGTGCAGCGTTTCTTGAGTTTGCAGCCGCCACATTCCCTGGTTGTGTATCGCCGGAAGATCATGTCGCCGTCTCGTTTGTGCGAGGCGAACATCAGAACTTCACCTGCTGGGCAGACATAGAGGTCATGATCGGGAACGTATCGGAAGTCAGCCTTGACGAAGAGCCCCTTGAGCTTGTTGTTCGAGGTTTGCGGTTTCGGCAGCGTGACGGTGATGTCGGCATCAGCGCATTCGAGGATCTGCTCGTTTGAGAAGTAGCCGCGATCAGCGACGACATCGAGCTTGTCGACTTCCAGAACCTGCTTGGTCAGCTTCGACATTGGCGCGAGCTGGGAACGATCCGATCCACTTGTCGTCACGTCATGCGCCACAATGAGGTGGTGTGTCGTATCAACGGCCGCCTGCACATTGTAGCCAACAACGCCCGAACCACGACCGCTTGTGGCCATTGAACGTGCATCGGGATCGGTCAGGGAAATCTGCTCATCGGGTTGCGCCTTGCGTTCCTTGTCGAGCGCTTCGAGACGCTGCATCTCTTCGTGCAGCTTGTCGATCTTCTCGTGAAGGCGACTGATCCGCATGGCCCGCGCCTTCGAGCGTTCCTGGCGATCAGCACTTTCAAGTTGATGCAGATAGCGCGCAACGCTCTCTTCGATCTGCGCGATGCGCCGCTTCATCTTGTTGGCTGTGAAGTTGCGGTCGCGGTTGTTGACTGCCTTGAACTTCGAACCGTCGATCGCAACGCTCGCCACCGCCAGGAGGCCCAATCGGCGGCATAGTTCAACAAATTGCGCACAGACCTTGCGGATGGCAGGACCGTTGCTCTTGCGGAACTCGGCGATCGTCTTGTCATCGGGAACGAGGCGGCCGAGCAGCCACATCACTTCAACGTTGCGACCTGCCTCACGCTCCAGCCGGCGGCTCGACTGAACAGCATTGAGATAACCGTAGACGTAGAGCTTCAACAGCACCGATGGATGATAGGCAGGTCGTCCGGTTGACTTTGGATCGACACCGCAAAAGCCAAAGCCACCAAGATCGAGGCCATCAACAAACGCGTCGACCACGCGAACCGGATTGTCTTCGTCAATCCAATCCTGAAGGTGCTCTGGAAAAAGCGTCGCCTGGTCCCGCGACTGACCTTCGATAAACCGCTTCATGCTCAGCCCCCCGCAAAGCCGCGAAGGAATCCTATCAGCATTCGTCTTTTGAAACAGCCAGGGTCAAAAGCAGACCTGAGCAGATGCAGCAACCTACGACCGCTTTGCCCCCAGAAGCGGACGTAAGCAGGTGCAACAATCCACGTCCGAGATGGGCCAATAGCGGTCATCGCCGGACGGGCTGATGGTGCGTTGCACAAAGCTCGTTCCACCGCGAAACAGCGATCCAATGAGCTATTCCCGGTTCGATGGCGACCGACTTCTAAGAGTTCTGTTGTTGCGAGCAAAGCAACTGCGCATCCGTCCAAGCAATTGAATGTACGGTTAACGAATGCAACAATGCTGCTCGTCGCGTCATAAGCGACCAATATTGGAGGAAACTTAATGAGGAAATTCGCGATTGCATTGATAGCCGCAGGTTTGCTTTCGGCACCAGTTGCCGCTCAGCAGGCACCGGCTACAAGGGATCAAATCGCAGAGCCTGGCGGTAAGCTGCCTGGCGATCCAAAAATCGCACTGGTCAAGGTTGCCGGCGGCTTCAAAGATCCGGTCAACGTAGCGAATGCTGGCGACGGTAGCGGCCGGATATTTGTTGTCGAGCGCATTGGCCGGATCCAGATCGTCAACAAGGACGGAACGGTGAACAAGGAGCCGTTTCTTGATCTCACTTCAATCAATCCTCTCGGCAACGACGTGCAAACGGGCTTCGTGGAGCAAGGGCTCTATGCAGTCGCCTTTCACCCCAAATTTAAGGAGAACGGACACTTCTACGTGCATTACGCCTCGCTGCCTTTTAACGGCGATGGAGTTATCGTTCGCTTCACGGTCGATCCTAAGAGCCCTAATGTGGTCGACGCCGATCGCGCGAATTCGACTGCCAAGGTACTGATGCGAATCGAGCAACCTTGGTACAATCATAATGGCGGCCAGATCGCGTTTGGTCCGGACGGATATCTCTACATTGGCTCCGGCGACGGCGGTTGGGAAGGCGATCCTTTTGAGGCCGGCCAGGATCTTTCGACGCCATTGGCAAAGATCCTTCGGATTGATGTCAATGTGCCGGAAGGCGATTCCCGCCCATATCGGATTCCACCCGACAATCCATTCGCTAATGCCGCGAAAGAACGGTTGATGGTACTTTTCGGAATCACCGAGGAACAGTTCGGTAAAATCAAAACTCGAGCGCTACCAGAGATTTGGGCTTACGGCGTTCGCAATCCTTATGAGTTTGAGTTCGACAGGAAGACTGGTGCGCTCTTTATTGCCGACGTCGGTCAGAACCATTGGGAAGAGATAATTTATCAGCCGGCATCTTCTAAGGGTGGCGAGAACTATGGTTGGCCGCGTATGGCTGCCGGCTGGTGTCATCCGATGACCGGAGATCCCAAGAAACAGACTTGTCCAATGGTTGGCGTTCTGCCTGCGGCTCAATATCCGCATCAGAAGCCATACCCCGGTGCAGCCGATCTAAAAGGGGATTGGGGGTGCTCCGCGCAAGGCTTTGGTGTTGCGAACTACGGCGGCATGAACGGTGT
>JBPCWA010000520.1:0-25190 GCA_051009975.1 Hyphomicrobiaceae bacterium | reverse complement strand
CAACCATAGAGCGTGGTCTTACCAAGCGTACTCCAACGCTGCTCAATACCGCCGACGACGCCCCAGCCTTGTTCGTCTCCACTTGTGAAGGTCGTCCGACCAACACCGAAGGCATTTTCAATACAACTCACCGCTCCAAGACCATTGACTGGACCGCCAATGAAAGCCCCGCCACACCCGACGCTCTGTTTTCTCTTTTCTGCACCATACGCACCACTCAAAAACAAGCCTGTTGGAGTGTGCTGCAAACCCGCTGAAACGACCCACTCCTGAGTGTCAGCCGCTGACACTTCATCACCAACAAATCTGCCGAGTATCGAATCAAAGCGTCGGTTTCTTTGACCGGCCGTTTCCTCATAACCGCCAGCTGCCAATATTCGAATGTCACCGAACTCACCGGCGTACTTCAGCGCAAGACTCCACGTCTCATTCGTATCCCGCTTTGGATTATTGACAGCGCTTTCATCCCAGTTCGACCACGACGCAACAAACTGGAAGCCGGCAAACGGTGCGCTCTCGTAACGTAGAGTACCGTTCTGATCATCTGCGCCGTCAAAGTTGTTATCGCCGGCGACACGATGGCCCACCCAGTCAACAACACCTTGGTCATCAAGCAGAACGTCCATCGTTGTACCGAAGCTCGCAAATTTATAGACGTTGTCCAGCGCTTGGTCAGCGCGACCGAACTTCAGCGTGCCGTACGTCTTACTACGAACATAACCATAGAAGTCATCCATCTGGATCTGACTTCTGTCACCAGGTCCGTCACCATTCGGGTCAATATCCATATCGATCACGAAACCAACAGAGATATCCGCCGTTAGCGGTGCTTTCCCAGAGAACTTGATGAAGGAATCGTTGTCGTTGCCATCAGATCCGGTCAGCGTCACCTTATCTGGGCGATAGGCATCTCGCGCTTTCGAATTGTGCCAGTAAATGTTCTGGGCAAAGGCTCCAGAAATCGTCAGCGAAACCTTGGTGTTGCCCTTGCGGACAGTCGTTGCTTCGAGCTCGGCAACACGCTCCTCCAGATCCGCGCAACAATCTCCCCCAAGATCATCAAAACCGCCGGCCTGCACGGCCAAGCTCCCTGAAACCAAACCGACAGCCGCGATAAGCGCCAACCGGCTTGAAGACTTCAACAGTCCCCCGATCATTACTCTACTCCGTACGACACGCTACAGAACTCTAACCCAGCAACTACCGCTGAGAACGCGATCCCAGTCGACGCTGGGGCTAAGTCTGCAAGCGAACTAAATACTTCGACGCGGCTTACTGACTTGCTTATCCCATGGCTTAACGGATCGGACTGAAGACGCGCAACTGCAATCCTGCTGGCAGCTCCAATTGTTCGAGGGACTGTGTCGCCGATGTCACGCTTTTCGCTACATTTGGGCTTGCGCTAAACCTGAACACCTGAACCAGCAATCGCGAATCGTTATGAAATCATTAAGAAATCAGGCCTCGAGCACACAGTCGATTAACGCTCAGGCGCAAACGGTTGCAGCCACCACGGACCTGCCAAATTCCACATTTAAACGGATCTGATATAACACTCGCAAAACACTCTCGAACATTTTGTCCGGTAGTTGCAAGGGTCAGCCGCACCGATAAAACAGCCGACTGCCCAATAACGGCGATGTTGCTATCATCCCCAAATTGGCTCAATACAGATCAACACACTACGCTCTCCAAGCCAGCTGCGCTTGGGCTGCGAGTAGCAACCCTACCGGCAGTGTCGCCACGCCCACCCTCGACCTCGATCAATTGCAAAATCGGCAAAACTCACGATTTGTAAGTGATGGCTCCAAAATACGACTACGATGCAATCATCATTGGAACAGGTCCGGTTGGCCTCATGGCGGCTCTCGCCCTGTTACGGCTTAACCTCAAAATAGCCGTGTGTGGTCCATTTCCTCGAAAGGAAAACGCTCACGGAGCTCCTTGCGACCCAAAGAACGACTCCCGTACCGCCGCTCTCCTCAACACGAGTGCCACGATTCTTAGTCAACTCGACCTGTGGTCAACCCTCGGAGAAACCGCCAGCCCTGTCCGCGGGATCCGACTTGTCGATGACCTCGGGCGATTACCACGGGCGCCCGAGGTACTCTTTCAAGCGTCCGACGTCGATGCAGAGCAGCTGGCTTGGAATATTTCCAACACCGACATCGTGTGTCAGCTGTCACAAAAACTACACGACATTGCGGATCGGACGCAGAACTGTCAGATCATCCGAGATATCCTTGTTGACCAAGTCAAATGTGCGCCATCTCATGCCGTCATCCAGCTCTCTGATGGCCAAACCTATCGCGCAAAACTCGTTGTTGGAGCCGATGGGCGTAGGTCACGCGCTAGACTAGGCGCGGGCATTAAAACTACAGATTGGACCTATAACCAACGCGCATTAACCACTCAGTTCGCACACTCTCGCCCTCACCACGATATCTCAACCGAATTCCATCGCCCATCCGGCCCGCTGACTGTTGTGCCAATGGCGGGCCGAAGGAGCAGCCTCGTCTGGGTCACAACCACCGACGAGATGGCAGGTCTGGAAAAATTGTCCGAAGAGCAGTTTGCAGCCGCTCTAGAAGAAAAACTGCAGGGCCTCCTCGGAACAACAGCAGATTTTTCCCCAAGAACCTCTGTGCCCCTGTCAGCCATGTTGGTCGATACGTTCGCCCAAAAACGAGTCATTCTCGCGGGTGAAGCAGCGCACGTCTTGCCGCCTATCGGAGCACAGGGATTAAACCTCGGAATCAGGGATGTCGCCGTACTGTCAGACTGTGTGCAGAACGCATTGCGCACGACAACCGATATTGGAGGGACGACCGTGACAGAGACATATCATCAGCGCCGCCGACAAGATGTGTGGCTGCGAACGCATGGCGTCGACCTCCTGAACCGTTCGTTGAGCACCACCATCCTGCCTGTGAATCTTGCGCGCGGGCTCGCATTGCACGCGGCCAATGCGGTACCACTCCTGCGCCAACTCATGATCGAGGGTGGTATGGCGACGATAAAGGCAACAGATGGACGCGACGAAACGCGATCCACGATGTCATGGAACACGTGCTGAATCACACTCTGCATGACTAGAATTAGCGCGGGAATTGCTTAAAATGGAGTGTCAGGCCTGAGCCGCAAAGACGGTTTCGACATCTGCCCCGTTGCTTCAACTTCTGCCGCGGTATCTTCAACATCTCAGCAGGACATTCGAGCGTCCATGCCACTTCCCCCTGCTCGCACTTGGCTGCGCGATATACAGTTCCGCTTGGAATATGGCCTCCTACGCTTTGTCGTAGCTAGCGTCCGGCTCCTACCATTGGAGACAAGCGTACGCTGGTCCGCATCGGCATGGCGGCTTTTAGCGCCACGAATCTCCCGTCTGCGCCACATGCGGGCGCTCTATAATGTCCGAGTCGCATTTCCCGATATGCCGCCAGAAGAGCGGGAGCGGATCGTGCTCGCACACTGGGAAAACCTGGGACGGGTGATGGCGGAAACAATGCAGCTTGATCGGATATTGGCCGATCCTAACCGCGTCGTCGTCGAAGATTTGCATATTTTCACTCGCTACATCAATAAAATGGGCCCTCTCGTCGGTGTCTCCCTCCACATGGGGAATTGGGAATTGGCAATTTGGCCGATGACCTTTGGCGGCAAGAAACCCGCGGCTGTCTATCGCTCTGTCAACAACCCCTATGTCGATAAGTATCTTCGCGATCAGCGAGCAAATCTTTACCCTGGTGGGTTATTCGGACGCGGCAAGGTTGATGGCGATCACGGCGACAATCAACGAACTGCGCGAATGATCACTGATTTCGTGAGGCGTGGTGGTCACCTCGGTATGATTTGCGATCTCTACGACCGATCCGGTATCCCCGTTCCCTTCTTTGGCAAACCTGCACGAACCCAGGCCATTGGCGCTATGATAGCGCGACGCGTTGGCGCGCGCGTCTGGATGGCTCGGTGCCTGAGGATAGGGACCGAAAGTCGGTTTCGGATACAATTGCGAGAACTGCGCGTACCGCGCAGCGCCAACCAATCTAACGATGTCCGCGAGATGATGTCTGATATGCAAAAGCAGTTTGAAGCTTGGATCCGCGAGCATCCCGAACAATGGATGTGGTCGAACCGACGGTGGCATTGACCCGCGTCAACGTTATGACGCGACAAATCAGTGACAGATGGCGCATTACTTGTGTGGGACGTCGCGCTATCGCCACCCTTTGACAATCCCCGCACAAGGACAGCTCAGACATGCCAGCGACCCGAACACCCTTCAAATTTTTTGAGCCGCTTGCCATTGGCGCACCCCCACCGTTTCGCCAGCTACCCCTGCAACTTGAGCGGATGATTCACTTCATCCCGCCCCACATCGAAAAGATCACCGCAAAACTACAAAATATACTGCCAACTGTGGACGTCCTGCTTGGCAACCTCGAGGATGCCATCCCAATCGATGCCAAAACTGCCGCTCGCCAAGGGTTTATTGCGATGGCGCAGGCAAACGACTTTTCGAAGACGTCGCTCTGGACGCGGATCAACTGCCTCAACTCACCTTGGGCGCTCGACGACATCACCGAGATCGTAACGGCGGTTGGCGATACTTTGGACGTGATCATGCTGCCGAAAGTCGAAGGTCCCTGGGATATTCACTATCTTGATCAGCTCCTCGCCCAAATTGAAGCCCGCCAAAACATCTCCAAGCCCGTTCTCATTCATGCCATCCTCGAAACGGCCGAAGGCGTATCAAATGTTGAGGAAATTGCCGCGGCAAGTCCGCGCATGCATGGTTTGAGCCTTGGTCCGGCGGACCTTGCGGCATCGCGCGGAATGAAAACAACCCGTGTTGGCGGAGGCCACCCGGCTTATGGCGTTCTTGCCGATTCCGACAACGTCGGTTCAGAAAAGCAGCGCCACTTTTTTCAGCAAGACCTTTGGCATTTTACAGTTGCCAAGATGGTCGACGCCTGTCAGCGGAACCGGATCCGTCCCTTCTATGGACCATTCGGTGACTTCGCAGATCCAGCCGCGTGCGAGTCCCAGTTTAGGAATGCATTCCTGATGGGTTGCGTTGGTGCCTGGTCCCTCCATCCAACACAGGTTGAAATTGCCAAACGGGTTTTTTCGCCCGATCCGCAGGAAGTCGCATTTGCACGACGCATTATCGAAGCAATGCCCGACGGGGCAGGTGCCGTCATGATTGATGGAAAGATGCAAGATGATGCCACCTGGAAACAAGCGAAGGTTCTCGTGGATCTCGCCGAATTGGTATCACAACGCGATCCGGAGTTCGGGGCACGATATAAGCATTCCGAAGCGTTGAAGCAGTGATTGCAGTTCGTATAAACGACGGACACTTTCCCGCATTCGAGTCTCCAAGACTTGACTTACCGGGCCCACCGTCGTGGTATCAGATGTCATGAGATAATATGCCGAGTAACAGGTTCGATTCCGCAACATGATGAGACAGGCCAAATTTTCCGTCGGGCAAGTCGTGCGTCATCGCATGTATCCCTTTCGTGGGGTCATATTCGACATCGATCCCGAATTTGCGAATACGGACGAGTGGTGGCAATCCATTCCGGAAGACGTCCGACCACGAAAGGACCAACCGTTCTATCACCTGCTGGCCGAAAATGACGAAACAGAATACATCGCCTATGTCTCTGAACAGAACCTGCTACCCGATACGAGTGGAGCTCCGCCGCGACATCCGCAAGTCCAAGAAATGTTTGCTGTTGACGACAACGGTGACCTCCACGCCCTCTATTTGCAAGAACATTAGTCACAAGCGATCATATTAGAAGAGGCAAGACCATAAATCCTTCTGCCTCGCACGTGCTGTGAAAGCTGTATCTGCGGATCATGTTGCTGGCAAGAATGAGATAAGTGCTGTCCCGCGACATGAAACGCGAGTTCATGGCTTCCGGATCACGCACGTCGCATGAGCTGAGTTGACCGGTCGAGTTTTGGTTGAGAAGTAGAGGGCGTTGACGCGACAGCTCTGCGCCACCGTCCCAATCTCAGATGGACTGCCGACGAAAATCGTCCATATCCCCGCTATCACAAAGTGCGAACGGCTTTTTACTCGAAGACCCACCAGCCACCTGTTTCAGATGGCTGGCGGGTTTACGATATTCTCACGTTTGGCTTATGAAGTTGGTTCGGCCAATGTGTTCACTTTCACCAAACTGTAGATTGATGTGGCGCCACCTAATTCTTTTTGGTCGCTTTCGCATTTTGCTTCGCGCGTTGAGCCGCTATTCGCTGGCGCATGCGCTCACGTATCTGCCCCATGAGCTGCGCACGGGCCTTGCTATACGCCTTGTTGTCTACAGGCTTGCCTTTTAATGCTGCCGTGAACCCCGTCAGAGGTATCGGGAAAGCCGCAGGTCTGCCGTTCGCTGCAAGAGCCAACACCATCAGCCCACCCCCCTTTCTCATGGAGTCCACCAATCCGTCGGGCGCAATGATTTCTGCAGTACAACCGCCGATGTGACAAAGATTGTACCTTAAACCGATCGCCTTAAGCTCTTTGTCATTGACGGGCTTCTTTTGCTGCGCCAGTTTCCACTGCTTGGCGCTATAAACAGCCGCCTTCAAACCCGGTTGTATGGCCATACCCAGTGGGACCATCACCATCAAACTCGGTTTCTTTTGTCCCGCAACTTGACGGATGGCGGCGGAAACGATCACGCGGCCCGTCGAACCATCCAATCGCTCATGGTGAGTGAGGCAAATGTCTCTCTCAACGGTCGTTCTCTTCCCATCCTTGCCGCGCTGAGGCACCTTCGCCTTCTCACATAATTTGACCCACGCACTCTGCGGTCGCTTTTTCGCATTCTTATTCTTAGATTTTTGGGCCGCCGCTGGATCACCCGCGCCAAATACCATCGAAATCACCGCTGCCGTCGCGATTGCACCGATCGTGCACTGAACTGCACGCCCCCATCCCATCACGTTATCGATCCTTTTCATAATGAACTCCGTCCATTCGCGAGACGATCACCCCAAATACCAGCCGCATCGTCGCGTAGATCGCGCGGGCGCTGGATGTTCAAATAGTAACCAAAGCGGACTAACGGGGGGATTGAGGCAATCCCAAGGCTAATGCGATGGCGATCCTGTGCTGGCGAATCTTCCCACAAAAAACTCCACTCGTCGGCCAAACAAATACCCCCACCCGACCAATAACCCCGCGTTGCCGGTCCTTTCGCAAATGGCACACCCCCCACACGCGCTTTTGCCATGATTATGGACAATGATGATAAGCTTCCGGTCACCAGTACTCTGCGGATAGGACCCGCTATGCGTCGAACCATTGCATTGCTCGCACTAGCTGCCCTTCACATAGCTGTTTTTCCAAACCTGCTCGGCCACAACGCCAGCCGCGCAGCGGAAGTGCACGCCATCGCGATGCACGGGCAACCTGCCCTGCCTCCCGACTTTGAACACTTTCCTTACGCTAATCCAAACGCACCCAAAGGTGGACTGCTAACCCTTGGCCTTCTGGGAACTTTCGATAACCTCAATCCGTTCATTGTCAAAGGAACTGCACCTGGAAACGTCCGCGAGTACATATTTGACAGCCTAATGGCACGCTCCGCAGATGAACCTTTCACACTGTACGCTCTGATCGCGGAACGAATTGAAGTACCTGATGATCGGAGTTCAGTTACCTTCCACATCAATCCCGATGCGAGATTTTCAGACGATCACCCCATCACAGCTGATGACGTTGCATTTTCCCATCGCCTCTTGCGCGATTTGGGTCGACCGTTCCTACGCAGCCACTACGCCAAGGTTACTCGCATCGAGCAACCGTCGTCTCACACTATCACATTTGTCTTTGATGGCCGGGGTGATCGTGAAATTCCACTGATTCTCGCCCTCATGCCGATCCTGCCTCGCCACGCCATTCGACGAGAAACATTCGCTCAAACGACCCTGAGCCCGATGATTGGCAGCGGTCCCTATACATTCGGGAAAATTGAACCCGGCCGAAGGGCTAGCTTTATGCGCAACCCTCGCTACTGGGCGCGCGACCTGCCTTCGCGTCGCGGCCTCTTCAACTTTGATGAAATTCGAATCGAACATTTTCGCAATCATGCTGCGCTTTTTGAGGCGTTTAAGACCGGCGAAGTATCATTCCGCCTGGAGGAAAACCCGGCGCGATGGATTGATAGCTATGACTTTCCCGCTGTACGAACGGGCATCATAAAGAAGTACGGTTTCCCTGTTGGCGTGCCCGCAGGAATGGCCGGACTCGTTTTCAACACTCGAAAAAAGAAATTTGCAGATCCCCGTGTACGACGGGCCCTCTTGCTCGCATTCGATGCTCACCGCATCAATCAACAAATGTTTCACGGCCGCTATGTCCGCTCGACGAGCTATTTCGCGCGCTCCACCCTGGCCTCGACCGGACAACCCGCATCCCAAAATGAGCAGGCTCTTCTCGCTCCATTCCCAGGCTCCGTGAAAGAGAACATCTTAACTGGCAAATGGACACCGCCCGATGCGAAAAATCGACAAGAGCTGCGCCGCAATCTGCGTCAAGCGCTGAAGCTGTTCGATCAGGCCGGATATCGTCTAAAGGGCCGGTCTTTGGTCAATGTTGCTACGAATTCGCCTCTTGAAGTCGAGTTTCTCGTCCGCACACGCGAGCAATCGCGCCTGGCTCTCGCGTTTACCGATGACCTCAAGCGAATTGGTATCGCCGCAACCATCAGACAAATGGAAACGGCGCAGTATTGGGAAAGACTAGGGACCTTCGAATTCGACATCATACAGTGGACTTACAGCGCGTCCCTATCGCCAGGAAACGAACAGATCAATCGCTGGGGCAGTAAGGCCGCCGACATAAAGCGCAGTCTTAATTTCGCCGGCGTCAAGAGCGCTGCTGCTGACGCGATGATCAGTGCGATGCTGAAGGCCAATGACCGCGTTGCATTCGAAGATGCGGTGCGTGCTTTCGACCGCGTTCTTCTCTCAGGCGACTATGTTATTCCACTTTTTCACGACCCAAAGCAATGGATCGCAGCCAGTGCTCAACTGCGCCACCCTGCACAGATACCGCTGTTTGGAGCCCAACTCAACGCCTGGTGGTACGCACCTTAGCTGCTTTCCAAGTCCTCCCCTCGCGAGGCCAGTTTCGCTAGCTCTCGTACAATGTCGCGGACACCACTTACCCTGTCGGCATCTTTAGTCCACTCACCGCCGCACACCAATCTATGATCCGCGTGCAACTTCGCTCCCGCCCCACGCCGCTGAATGAACCGAATTAAACCCTCTGGATTGGCAAAGGTATCATTTCGAAACCTGATCGCCGCCCCTTTTGGTCCAGCGTCCACTTGCGCCAACCCAGCGAGCCGACAAAAGCCTTTAATCTCCATTACATCCAGCAAACTTGTTACTTCGGCGGGTAACGACCCGAAACGATCAGTCAACTCTTCCCCGAATTCGTCAATTTGTGCGCGTGTTTCCAACCCAGACAAGCGGCGGTATAGACCAAGTCTCGTCTGCAGATCAGCCACATACGCCTCGGGTATGAGCGTCGCAGTGCCTAGCGATATCTGTGGTGACCAATGATCATTCGCCTCAAGCCCCTGCCCGTCCTTAAGCGAGGTGATCGCATCCTCAAGCATCGACTGATAGAGCTCGAAGCCAACTTCCTTAATGTGACCCGATTGCTCCTCACCCAACACATTCCCGCCACCTCGGATATCCAGGTCATGACTAGCAAGAGAAAATCCGGCACCCAGAGTATCCAGTGAATGCAGTACTTTAAGACGCTTTTCCGCTCCTTCGGTCAGTCGTTTGTCAGGTGGTGTTGTAAAATACGCATAGGCGCGCCTCTTTGACCGGCCCACTCGACCTCGCAGCTGATAAAGTTGGGCCAATCCAAACATATCTGCCCGATGGACAATCATCGTATTCGCGTTAGGAACGTCCAAGCCAGATTCAACGATTGCGGTCGACAGCAAAATATCAAACTCGCCATCATAAAACGCGGTCATTATTCGCTCAATTTCACTTGGGGGCATCTGACCATGAGCGCGGGCAACCCGCAGTTCGGGCACATACTCCGTGAAGAACTCCGAAACATCTTCAAGGTCTGCGATCCGAGGTACCACGTAGAACGTCTGCCCTCCTCGATAGCGCTCCCGACGGAGAGCTTCCCGCAAGATTACGGGATCAAAAGGTGAGATATAGGTACGGACAGCTAATCGATCCAAGGGCGGTGTCGTGATAAGCGATAATTCTCGAACGCCGGACAGAGCCAACTGCAACGTCCGCGGAATCGGTGTAGCCGAAAGCGTCAGTACGTGGACATCCTCGCGTAACAGTTTAAGTCGCTCCTTGTGGGCCACCCCAAAATGCTGCTCTTCATCGATTATCAAAAGACCAAGGTGAGAAAACGAAATGGACTTTCCGAGCAACGCATGGGTTCCGACGACAATGTCCACCGTGCCATCTGCCAAGCCCGCCTTCACCCGCGTCAACTCCTTGCCTCCAATAAGACGCGAGGCTTGGGCAATCCGTATCGGGAATCCGGCAAAACGTTCCTGAAATGTCCGGTAGTGCTGACGCGCCAACAATGTTGTTGGCACCACAACCGCCACCTGCACTCCGTTCATTGCAGCGATAAAGGCTGCCCTCAGCGCAACTTCTGTCTTGCCGAAACCCACGTCGCCACAGACCAAACGATCCATCGGCTGACCTGAGCTCAGATCATCCACAACCGCTTCAATACTGCCTAATTGGTCATCGGTTTCCTCATATGGAAATCGGGTCACGAACTCGTCAAAGGCACCGTCGGCAGCGCTCAAGACCGGCGCGGCACGCACCTTTCGCATTGCTGCCACCTTGATTAATTCGGCCGCCATTTCAAGCAATCGCCGTTTCAGTCGCGCTTTGCGCGATTGCCACCCAGCGCCACCAAGCTTATCCAGTTGAACACCTTGGGAATCTGAGCCGTAGCGCGACAACAACTCAATATTTTCGACAGGTAAAAGAAGTTTATCGCCACTCGCATAACAGATTTCGGCACAATCGTGGTGGGCGCCAAGTGCGGAAATCGTCTTTAATCCATCAAAACGGCCAATGCCATGATCGGCATGGACAACGAGATCTCCCACCGACATAGCCGTCGCTTCGGTGATGACATCACTCGCCTTTTTCGCCTTCCTACGTCGGGAGCGAAGCAATCTATCGCCAAGGATATCTTGTTCGGCCACGACACAAAGATCTGGTGCCTCAAATCCACGCTCAATTTCTAGAACGCAGATTCCCGCTACTTCACCTGGAAGCGCAAGCGCAGCCTTAAAGTTCTCGACACCCCGTGCATCGCTCAAACCGCGCTCCATCAGTAGATTGCGAAGGCGTTCTCGCGAGCCGGGAGTCCACGCAGCAATAAGCACTCGCTTTCCTTGCGATTGCTTGGATTTGATATGGCCAACCACCGCAGAAAAGAGGTCACCATCCGGTGCTTGGCGCTCCGGTGAGAAATTTCGACCGAGGGTGGTCAAAAAATCTCGAGTGGGCGACGACTCGGGTGCATCAAAGGCATTGAATCGACCCACCAAGCGCTCACTCAAGCGCTCCTTCCACTCGGCCTGGTCTAGAAAAGAGAGCTCCGGAGGAACGGGCTTGTAGGGTGGGGCGCCGAAGGCCTCAGTTTCAAGCGCATCGACACGCGCCTCGTAGTGCTCTCCAATCTGTTCAAAGCGTCCTGCCACGGCATCATCGGCCATATGATCGAACGTGACATCCGCCTCTCCGACATAGTCGAATAGTGTCTCAACGCCTTCGTGAAACAGTGGCAACCAATGCTCCATTCCGGGATACCGCTGACCGGAACTGACCGCTTCATACAGTGGATCATCTGTGGTTGCTCCGCCAAATAACTCGACATATTTCTTACGGAAGCAACTCGTCGCAGCCTCATTATGTGGTATCTCACTAACCGGCAACAGAACGATCTTCTGGACGACGCGTATTGTCCTCTGGTTTTGCACGTCGAACGACTTAATGCTCTCAATCGTATCACCGAAAAAGTCTAACCGAACAGGACTCCCGCGACCAGGAGGAAAGAGGTCCAATATACCGCCCCGAACGGCATACTCTCCCGGTTCCATGACAGTTCCGGTCCGCAGGTATCCGCCCCGTTCAAGACGACGCACCAATCGGTTTAGGTCGATCCGTTGTCCCGGTGCCACCTGGCGCATAGCTTGACGGATGTACTGTCGCGATGGCAGGCGCTGTAGTATGGCGTTGACCGTCGTCAGAACAATAATAGGCTCTCGACCAACAGCCAATGTCAGCCGCGCGAGCGATACAATCCGCTTGGCAACGAGCTCCGCGTTGGGTCCAATGCGATCGTACGGCACAGTATCCCAGGCAGGAAGACTGATAATTCGGACGCGTGGGGCGAAAAACGCCAGCGTTTTTTCCAACGCGTCAAGCCGACGGTCATCGCGCGCTACGTGAAGAAGAACAGCCGGCTTAGGTTGCCCAGCGCGATCAGATAGGATTTGAACAAGCGCTAAAGCATCGTACCCCTCAGGCGCACGTGCAAATTCTACAGCCTGTCGGCTCCCAGCAGAGACTGTCTCAGCCATACTCATGATGAAGTGTCGTCGCCGTCAAATTGTTTCGTTTTTGGTCCTAAGCACTTCACCGTCAATCAGTCCGTGAAACCCACGAAGCTCCCTGACCAATGCCTCAAAACGCAAATCAACATTCTGATCGGGCCACATAACCCAGTTTTGAATTTGCGGATCTGGCAGAACTAATAGGTCTTCAAAGGTGGCGAGCGCAATTGCGTCCATGTCGCCCACCGTTGAGTGAGCAAACCGGCCGAGCATCCAATCCATCTCCTTCGTACCGCGATGCGTCGCACGAAATATCGCGCGTCGTTTTCGCGCCTCCAAACCGGCCGTCATGATCCTCCCATGCATAACATGCTCACCTGCAGTCGACGATTGCGCTATTAGACATTCTTACAATGGGCTCCAAGTCTAAGATTTCTCAGTCATGTCAACGTCTGGCTCCCATCAACAAATTAGCCTCGTGTGATCCGTTGACATTTTGCTCAACATTGCAACCTCGCGAGACATCGCAGCCTTGCGAGACATCACAACCTTGCGAGAAATTGCAATCTTGCGAAACAAAGGTCCAATGCCCTAATAGCAGATTTTCCACAACACACGTTCGCGGGCCGCGCAATACCGTTATATAGAGGCTTGTTGGCGTCCGGCCAAGCCACGCTTGCACTCAGGTTTTCGAACGAGCCGAAAGTGTTCAAAAGAAATGGAGCGGCCCATGCGGCCCAGCGTGCTCAATCCTCTTTTTGCCTCTGCTACTGTTCTGAAGGGCGTCGGCCCTCGCGTTCTCACTTTTCTATCAAAAGCGCTGGATTTGCCGCCGGGCGTCCAAGAAGCCCGCGTTGTCGACTTGCTATGGCATATGCCAACGGGCGTCATTGATCGTCGTGCAGAACCAAACCTCGCAGATGCCACGCCAGGGACAATTGCTACATTTTCTGTTCGTCCCATCCGCCACCGCCCTCCTCCACGCGGCAACCGCAAAGTCCCCTACAAAGTAATCTGCGAAGACGACAGTATGGAGATCGACCTGATTTTCTTTCACACGGAGAGAACCTATGTCGAACGTCAATTGCCGGTGGGCGAGCAGCGTTTCATTTCCGGACGAGTTGAGAAGTATGCCGACCGACTACAAATGACACACCCGGACTACATTCTAGCACCGGAAGCTCGCGGCGAGTTGCCTATGTTGGAACCCGTTTATCCCTTGACGGCAGGTCTGACGGCAAAAGCCATGGGCAAAATTAATCGCAATGCCGTCGACTTTGTTCCGGACCTCCCAGATTGGCTAACTGAGCAATTTGTTGCAAGCCAGCACTGGCCCGCTTTTGCCGCCGCCGTTCGAGAAGTTCATCGCCCGCAAGACGTAAGCTCCGTTTCAACCGGCGGACCTGCGTGGCAGCGACTAGCCTACGATGAATTGCTAGCCAGTCAAATTGCACTAGCGCTTGTCAGACAGAGCAACCGACAACAACCTGGACGTTCGATCGTAGGAGATGGGAGTATCCGAAATCGACTTCGCAGTGCACTGGCATTCACACTGACAGCATCTCAGACCAACGCAATTCAAGATATCGCACGTGATATGGCCGCACCGACTCGTATGTTGCGATTGCTGCAAGGTGATGTTGGTTCTGGCAAAACAGTTGTTGCGATGATGACCATGGCCCTTGCCGCAGAAGCTGGATCGCAGTCGGCATTGATGGCACCGACCGAAGTACTTGCCCGTCAACACGCCGAAACTATCATGCCACTAGCACAGGCAGCTGGACTCACAATTGCAATCCTCACTGGTCGCGAGAAAGGTAAAATCCGCTCCAGGACGCTAGCAAGTATCTTGACCGGTGAGACCGACATTGTCATTGGCACACACGCGCTCTTTCAGCCTGATGTACAGTTCAAAGATCTCGCAATCGCAGTCGTTGATGAGCAGCACCGCTTCGGTGTGCACCAGCGGTTGGCCCTCCAAGCAAAAGGAAGCAATGGCGGCGCCAACCTACTCGCAATGACTGCGACGCCGATACCGCGGACACTCCTCATGACTCACTATGGAGATCTGGATGTTTCCAAACTGTCAGAGAAACCTGCGGGGCGAAAACCAGTCAAAACAACGCTGGTGGCACTCGAGCGAATTACAGATGTGGTCGACGGCCTTCAGCGGGCCGTTCGCCTCGGCGCACAAGTCTATTGGGTTTGCCCCTTGATCGAAAGCACTGCCGCCTCAGAACTCGCGGCAGCCGAAGAACGCCAAGCACATCTCTCTCAGACGTTCGGCGATAGTGTCGGCTTGCTCCACGGAGCAATGACTTCACAGGAGAAAGACAATGCAATGGCAGCATTTTCTCAGGGCAAACTTAATATATTAGTCTCGACCACGGTCATCGAAGTTGGCGTCAACGTTCCAAACGCAACGATCATGGTGATAGAGCATGCCGAACGCTTTGGCCTTGCACAACTCCACCAATTGCGCGGTCGTGTGGGGCGTGGACAGCGCCAATCCTATTGCATATTGCTGTACAAGCAGCCTGTCGGTCCAGTGGCACAGGAACGCCTGACTATGATGCGCGATACAGAAGACGGCTTCTTGATCGCCGAAAAAGACCTCGAGCTGCGGGGAGGAGGAGAAATGCTAGGCGCTCGCCAGTCAGGAATGCCGGCATTTCGCGTCGCCGACGTTCCCAATTTTGAGGAGCTTCTCTCAATGGCACGTCACGAAGCGCAAACCGTCCTTGAAACTGACCCAGAATTGCAAGGCCCACGAGGCAGCGCATTGCGGTTGCTTCTCTATCTCTTTGAACGCGACGAGGCGGTGCGCTTGTTTCGAGCAGCTTAGGCGCCGCGATCGTTGCGGGCCTCTGCTCACTCGCGACCCGTTTAGATGCGATCGTTCAAACGCAACGCGGCCTCCCGTATCATCTCGCGAATGTGTGCCTGTTGCTCTGGCATAAACATGCCGGCTGAGACAACTGTCTTGGCCGCATCTTCCATGCTTATTGGGAGAAATATCACGTCGCGCCGCGGCAAAAAGCAAACGAATCCTGTTGGAGGAACCATGCCAGTTGGCATAAAGACGGCCACGAGATCACTTTCCCCTCCTGGCTCTGCCTCCTTGATGGCACCGGCGGCCTCACCAGTAACGTAAACAATCGACCAAATGCCCTTGGAGGGAAACTCTATCAGTCCAACACGATGGGGACTGTTGCTGCTCGCGCCATCCAACAGGCCGGCGTCAGATGCAGATACGACCGATTCAAAAATCTGTTTCAATGCGCGGTAGACATTGCGGACGATTGGCATTCGGCCCAAAAACAACTCGCCAAAACTTATGATCGTTCGCCCGAAAAGATTCGCTGCAAGTGCGCCGATAAGCGTAACCGCGGCAATCCCGATCACCAGCCCCAGACCCGGTATAGAAAAGGGTAGATAGGTATCTGGATCGTATGGCGCGGGTACGAAGGGCTTGATCCACGCATCAGTTATTCTAATGAACCACCACACGATGTAGATCGTAATTGTAACGGGACCAACGACGACAAGACCCGTCAGAAAATAATTTCGAAAGCGGGCACCAAGTCCAATACGCATACGGGTGCTCTTTCTACTCTTACCTCCCTCTCGATCGGCCGGCGACACATTAACCTTCTTGAAGCCACGTCTGCCGGCTTGCCGTTTGTTTTTGGCCAAACTCTAACCTCCCGATCATCATTCACTGTATTTGACCGAAAGGGTCAGAGACATATACCGGTATATAAGAGACATATACCGGTATATATATGTATCGTGAATTTACAGATCGACACTCGGATAGAGATTGGCACATGCGGCCTGATCGCAGAATCCGGCGCGTAACTCCTAGTTCCTCTTCTTTACCAAGCAATCCAGACCACTGGCGATCAACTTTGTGCACATCGGTCGAGCACTGTCGCGCGAGGCAAAAGATTCGATCCTCACAACGAAGAATTCTCCCATGCTCCCAACGACCAACGACTTGACTGCGGGATGACGTCCGCCAAGAGCAGCGCTGTGCTTCTGAACCAACCGAGCTACAAGTCTATCGGCTCGTTCCTTTGTGCGAAATGAAGCAATTTGTGCAAAATAGTTGCCGCTCTCCACCTCTTGCGAACCCAGACGCCGATCAATAGCGGCCACGCTTTGCTTGGCAGGCTCTGTGCGCGTCGCCCATCCGACCCCAGACGATGCCGGGGAACGCGGAGAGACAATTGGCGGTTTTGGAGAAACCGCATTGCCCGATGAGGTTTGTGTGCTGCCAGTTGTCGTACTGCCAGAAAACAAGCTACCAAAGAATGAACCCAGTCCGAAATTTCCGTTGCTCGATCCTCCCGCCGAACCGCCACTTGCTTGAGCCGATTGCGACCTGCTTTCGGCGACCGAAACCGCCGCGGTGCTCTGCCTCGGCACCGTCGCATTCGATCCGCCTCCAACACCTGCCGATGCGTAGGCTCGCTTCCGTGCTGCGACAGCCTTCTCTCGATCCTTTTTGCCGAGCGCCCCTTTGAGCCACAGTGCATTGGTCAAATCCGAGATCGCATCTGCAGTTTGGCCAGCCGCTTGGTGTGCTAGACCACGGTAGTAAAAGGCCCGGGCAATCTCGTTGCGTCGCAATTGCCCTGACTGCAACGACCGCGTCAGCGATACAATCGCCTGCGCGTTCTGCTTGGCCTGCAAAGCCTGATAGCCTGCCCGCAGGATGGCTTCCGCTTGCTTTCGTGTGAGGTCAGAACCGCCCCTCGCGGCATCCTCTGCCCGAACCCCACAATTCGTTGCAAAGCAAAGGCTAATGGCAAGCACAGCGCAAAAGACGTGCGCCAACCATTTTGCGTTTTGTCTTGGAGATCCCGTAACGTCTCGTAGCATAGTGACATCCCCGCACATCGGCGACGCAAAACGCATTTTGAAGTTGCTCAGGGGCCTCATCACCCCTGATCGTAAAACACACATCCTTGACCGGAATAAGATACGCACACCCCCAAAACGCAAGACCAACTGACAGCCCACAGAACTCCAATCTTCTCGAGCGGACCGCATACAGTGCCGAACGGTGCTACAGAAACATGCAAAGCGATACCGTCGCACCATTTGTAAGCGATCTGCCAAGCAACTGGCTAGCGCGAAGTCATGATATGCCCTGCTATTCCACGGTTACGGATTTTGCCAGGTTGCGCGGTTGATCAACATCAGTCCCCATGATCACAGCAGTGTGATAAGCGATGAGTTGCACCGGTAACGCCTGTAGCAATGGCATTGCGATCGGATGCACCGACGGTGTCTTGATATGACACATCACTTCACAACCGATGTCCGTCGCGTCCGCGTCAGATATGAGAATAATTTGACCACCCCGCGCCGCGACCTCCTGAACGTTGGACACAGTCTTCTCAAACAGCTCATCCCTAGGAGCCACCACTACAACGGGCATATTCTCGTCGATCAACGCGATTGGGCCGTGTTTTAGTTCGCCTGCCGCATACCCTTCAGCATGTATGTAAGAGATCTCCTTGAGCTTGAGTGCTCCTTCTAAAGCGATCGGGAAACTTATTCCCCGGCCCAGGTAGAGCACGTCACTCGCCCGTGCCACATCATGCGCCAACGCCACGAACTCATTCTCCGCTCGCAACATTGACGCCATGTGGCGCGGAATTTCCGTCAATGCTGCAACGATCTCTTCTTCATCGTTTTCACTCAGGGTGCCCCGCGCTCTCCCAAGCTCAAGCGCAAAGCAAGCCAATGCCGCCAACTGGCATGTAAACGCTTTGGTTGAGGCCACGCCTATTTCAGGGCCCGCCAACGTTGGCAGAACGGCATCCGCCTCACGTGCAATCGTCGATGTCCTGACATTCACAATCGCAGCGATACGCTGCCCGCTCGCCTTATAGTGTCTCAAGGTCGCGAGAGTGTCAGCGGTTTCACCAGACTGCGAAACAAAAACTGCCAACCCGCGCTTTGGCATCGGGGGATCGCGATAACGCATCTCCGAAGCAACATCGATCTCCACAGGCAATCGAGCGAGACGTTCAATCCAGTATTTGGCAATCAGCCCCGCATAATAGGCGGTGCCGCATGCACTAATCGTCACCCTGTCAATCTGCTTCAGATCCATTCCTAAGTCGGGAAAATCGACCCGCCGCGCAGCCATGTCGATATAATTTGTGAGAGTATGAGAAATGACCTCGGGTTGCTCATGTATCTCCTTATGCATGAAGTGACGATGATTGCCCTTGTCTATCGTCAGCGCGCTCGCCACAGAGGTCGTCACCGGTCTTTGGACACTGTTACGATCTCCATCAAAAATGCGCACGCCATCCCGCGTGATGACAGCCCAATCACCCTCCTCCAAATACGTAATTTCAGATGTGAACGGTGCCAGCGCAATTGCATCTGAGCCAAGATACATTTCACCTTCACCGTGCCCAATTGCGAGAGGACTACCTTTGCGCGCAGCTATCATCAAATCGTCGTGATCAACAAAAATGAAGCCAAGAGCAAAAGCGCCGCGAAGCCGTCCAAGGGACCGATAGACCGCCTCATCGGGTTCAAGCCCCCGGTCCAAGTACGACGTCACAAGATGGACCACCGTTTCGGTATCTGTCTCCGACTCAAACCTGCGCCCCTCAGCCATCAACTCCTGGCGCAGCTCCCGAAAATTCTCGATAATCCCGTTGTGCACGACAGAGACGCGATCGCTCATATGTGGATGCGCATTGCCCTCAGTTGGCTTGCCATGCGTTGCCCATCGGGTATGGCCGATTCCCGTCCGCCCACCTATTGGTTCAACCACTAGTCGCGATGCCAGATTATTCAGCTTGCCTTCGGCCCTTCTGCGCTCCAGATGCCCATTGTGCACCGTCGCAAGGCCCGCTGAGTCGTAACCTCTGTATTCCAGCCGACGCAACGCTTCGACGATATTTTCCGCTACGGGTTTCGCACCGAGAATGCCGACAATCCCACACATCGTCTGATCTCCCACTATCGTCGCTATCCAAGGAACTGACTTGTTCGCCTCACGCACTCAAGTCAAACCGTGTTTCACCGTCTTGCTAGGATGCATGCGCATTCTGCATTACTTCTGATTACGCATCATCAATCGTCGAAACTTTGCAGCCCAGCCCTCGCGTACGACTTGGTCAGATCGCTCAAGTGCCAATGCATCCGCGGGGACATCTCTCGTCACCACACTACCCGACCCAATGAACGCGCCTTCGCCAATGTTTAACGGTGCAACCAATGAAGAATTTGAGCCAACAAATGCTCCTTTCCCGACCGAAGTGCGATGCTTTCTAAAGCCATCGTAGTTGCAAAAAATCGTGCCCGCTCCGATATTGGCTTTCTCGCCAATGGATCCATCGCCGATGTAAGACAGGTGATTGGCCTTGGCCCCGTCCCCCATTGCAACGTTCTTGACTTCAACAAAATTGCCGATGTGTACATTTTCCCCCAAATGCGCGCCTGGACGCAGGCGCGCGAAAGGTCCAACTCGTGCACCACGACCAATATGGGCCCCCTCGATATGCGAGTTTGCGCGTATCAAAGCCCCATCTTCTATGGTTACCCCAGGTCCGAAGACGACGTTGGGTTCAACGACCACGTCTCGCCCCAGCAATGTATCGTGACTGAACCAAACCGTCCCAGGTGCGATCAATGTTGCCCCGTTGCGCATCGCGGTCTCTCGCAGGCGGCGCTGGAGTTGCTCTTCAGCTTCGGCCAACTGAATACGGTCATTGATACCAAGCAATTCGTCTTCACCGCACGTCACAACCCGGCACGACAACCCCGAGTCGCGTGCAATCTGAACGATATCTGTCAGGTAGTACTCCCCCTTGGCATTGCCGTTGCCAATTTGCTCAAGCAAGTTCACCAGGTTCGGGCAGCGAAGGGCCATCACTCCTGAGTTGCACAAAGAAATGCCGAGCTCGATCTGTGATGCGTCGCGATGTTCGCGAATTGCAACCAGATCGCCGCGGTCGTCTTGCACCAATCGTCCATAACCCGCCGGGTCTTTCGCCTCAAATCCCAAAACGACGACATTGGCCCCATCGTTTAACTCGTCGGCAACCCGGCCAAGTGTTGTTGCACGCAAAAGTGGCGTGTCACAGAATAACACGTAGACATCGCCGTGGTGATCCTGCAGTACGGATCTCGCCGCCAGGACGGCCCCTCCAGTACCATTCTGTTGAGGCTGCAAAAACGTTTCCACATCTGGACGGTGTGCCTCCGCGTCGGCTCGCACCGTCTCCATGTTTGGTCCTACGATGACGACAGACCGATCGTGCTTCGCAGCTGTCGTTAGTGCCAGAGCATGACCGAGAAGCGACCGCCCCGCTAGTTTGTGCAGAGGTTTCGGCGTGTGCGACTTCATACGGGTTCCTTGCCCGGCAGCCAGAACCACTGAGAGTACGTGTGGTGCTGTCATGGTGACGCCCCCCGATTGCAGCAATTGATCCAAGGATAACCTATGACGGTGATTCGATCTTGGTTCGACAACCGGCTGGGGATGACTTCACCGTCTTTGCGCCTAGCATTGTGTCGATAACCTGGATAAACTGTTTCCACGAGCCACATAACTCCCTCAACGGATGAGACATGCTGGGACAACGACTGTTGTGGCAGCATTATTTTTGACGATCGCTCTTCTAATTGTACCTGTTGTGACCATGGCTCGTGCGCCGCAGTTCCTGTGCAGCGAATTCGTCCAAAATGCGGTAAACTGCGTTTCAACCTCGCAATCGAGCAGCTTTGAGTGTTGTAAGTATGCAGTGTCCACAGGCATTGGTGAAATTTGGCGCGTGCATCGTTGACCTCCCCACCGACACAGAACAAAAACTGTGACTACGTTGCACGCGTTGTGCATCAGCTCGCGTCATTTTGGGCTTCCAAACACAGTCCGGAGTTCTAGACGATGGCGAAATCGAGCGGAGCAGCGCGCAAAAGCTCCCTATTCTGGCGCGCTTACCTGGTGACTTGGTTGGGTTGCGCATTCATTGCGGCAGCCTATTTGTCATCAGCCCTGACGCGGCCAACAGCCATTGACCGCCTCATTGCCACGCCACAAGTTGCATCTGTGGAACAGAGTAGGCACCGTGATCAACGCTCCATCGAAGACGAGCGCGCGACGAAGGAGATCCAAGTCCTCCGCCGTACAGTTCTGTCGTTGCAGAGCAAGCTGAGCAAAATGGAGGAGCGCGTCGTTGCAAACGCGGAGCCGATGGCGCAATCGGCATCAGCGACGGCCACGCACAATGCGAAGACAGATTCTTCGGATCAGGCACCGATTCCACGCGTTGTGCCCGTTACCACAAGCAACATACCTGGTCTCAACGTCGTCCCGCCTCATGACACGGCGCGATCACACACCGGACAAACAGACGACGCCCAATCTGACGTTGTACGTTCGCACTTGGTCCAATCACAATTGGACCAACCGCGCTTCGACCAATCTGCCTCGCTTCAGGCGCAACTAGGACAACCTCATGCGTCCAATCCGGCAGTGATTGAACGTCATCAAACGCCCTCTGTAGCCGCCAATTCACGAAATGGATCGATTTCCGGTGCAAATCAGATAAGTCAAGCCGCACCAGACAACTCGAATAGACCTCAGGCCCATGCTCGAGCTCACGTTCCGGCCGAATCACCGGCACAAGCCTTCGCCACCGGCGAACCCTTGAGCGCATCTTCGCGAGCCGCCGGCATCGTGCAGCGCGCCGCGAGCAACACGCAACTCGCCGATCGTGCACGACGAAAGTCTGGTGAACCGCCACTTCCCCAACGCGGGCCAACACGCCGCCAGCTGACCAATATTAAAGCGCCAATCGGCGTCGCGGACAATACTGCTCAGAAAATCATGACCGGTAGTATTGCTCAATCTCCGAACTCCACAGGAGTGGAACAGAGCCTTTCACAACAAGGATATTCCTCTCAAAGGCGACCGACTGCACGGTATTCCGGTTTGGATCAGTCGGACCCCCAACATCGCTCAATGGTCTCGAATACACGCGTGGTAACCGCGCGTCCTTCACCGAACGATTACAATCGGGCTTCCGCTTCGCCGAGAGCCGCCGTGGTGCTCTCCGCTGCCGCGTCAATCGAAGGCTTGCGCGCAAGCTGGAATCAATTGGCCACCCTTCATCCTGCCCTACTGGGAACCCTGCGGCCACGGTACGACGCCATGGGTCGGGGTGGACCCTATCGTCTCCTTGCGGGTCCCCTTACCGATAACGTCGAAGCCGACCGATTATGTACAGCCTTGCGCGCTCACGACGTTCGATGTGCCGTGGCGGCATTCGTAGGCAATGCACTCTAGTGGAGTTGCACGCCCCGAGTGGCTCGAAAAGCCCGTCGTGGGACAGGATTGCTGACTAGCCTCACCGTCTCACCGTGGCAATGTGGCTACAGCCGCTCGGAATTGAATGTGTCGCAATCTTGCATGCGACCTGAGTCAAATCCCATTCGAAACCAGCGCACACGCTGCTCCGATGAGCCGTGCGTGAAGGCATCCGGAACGACGCGACCGGTGGTGCGTCGCTGAATCATATCGTCACCAATTGCACTCGCTGCATTGAGGCCCTCCTCGATATCGCCCGGCTCCAATCGATCCTTCAATTGATCATTTAGGTTGGCCCAAACACCCGCCAAACAATCAGCCTGCAATTCCATCCGCACCTGAATCTGATTTGCTGCGCGGGGATGGCGTTGTTTCATCTCCTGGACCTTACTGGCGATACCTAGCAGCGTTTGAACATGATGGCCGACTTCATGGGCAACAACGTAAGCCTGGGCAAAATCCCCTGGCGCTCTAAATTTGCGGCGAAGCTCCTCGTAAAAACGGAGATCAACGTATATTTTCTGATCTAGTGGGCAATAAAATGGTCCCATAGCTGATTGCCCCGTTCCACAGGCCGTCTGCGTCAAGCCTGAGTAAAGAACCAATTTCGGTTCCCGGTACTGTCTCCCGAATGTCTTAAAGACACGGTTCCAAACGTCCTCCGTGTCGGCCAAAACTCGCTTCGTAAACGTGGCCAGTTCGTCGGTGCCGCCCGAAGGTGCCTTTCCGGTGCTGCCCGGCAAACCTGGAATCTCGAATGGATTACCACTGCCACGCGGCTGAGGTGATCGATCCAGTTTGGGCATCTGCGGCACTTTATTAAAATCCGGGAGATTGACGCCTCCTCCTCCGCCGCCACCTCCGCCGCCAGTGAGGATGCTCAAAGGATTAATGCCGAATAACAACATGATGCCACCAATGATCAGCAGTGACATCAGGCTCAGCCCTCCCCCGCGCGCACCTCGCGAGCGTCCTGTGGGAAACGGAATCTGAATTCCGCGACCTCCTCTGCGCCGGCCCGGAAATGGAAACATTCCACCCAATCCGCCACCGCGTCCGCGTCGGTCTTCAACATTTCTGCTTTCGCGGTCGCTCTTATCGTAACGCATCTGCTAACTCGAACATTTCTCGTTGAACTCGGATAGTGCAAGGCGCCTAATCTCGGCGTAGCTTTCGAGCATTCATGCAACGGTCACGATGATATTGCAATCGCCAGAACGCCCACTTACTCAGCAAGCCTACGGTTCTAGCTTCGCCATCGCACCGTCTACTTCACGATCATTCGAAACATTGTTTGAGACCAATTCCGATTCCTCCGAGACATCATGGACAACCTGGTTAGAGGCGTTGTTGTGTTCATCATCGGCGCGTCGTCCATGGTTTTCAGCACCGCTGTCACTACCGGCTGACAACGCCGATGGAACTTCTTCTACAGCCGAGGCTGTCTCGCGACTGAACCCCCGCCCACGAATCAGCGATCGAACAGCACGCGAGGTAGCTATCGTTGCAGCGTTTGCGTACGCCTCGTGATTCTTCTCAATTTCGGACAATTCGTAGAGATAATTCACCATCAGGCCATGTGCTTCGCGCATCCCGCGAGGCGACAGGTCAGCTGGCCAATTTAACCGTTCAAGCCGCGCACCGTTGCCGAGGTGGAAACGTGCAACTGGGTCGATTGGATGGCCTCGACTGTTCCGTTCCGTGAGAAAATACGTCGCAGCAAGAGTTTGCAGGTGCGGCGCCATACTCGTGCGAAGAGACTCGTCATCAAGCCAGCCTCCGCCTTTAAGTGCAACAACAGCATCATGTTGCCGGTCATCGAGAGCACTATCTCGCTCGTCGGAAAGCACCTTTTCTAACCATCGCGCGAAACCTGGCACTGGAGATAACGTCACAAATGTCTTGAGACCGGGACATTCGCGTGTCAATTCTTCGACAACTTGCTTAATCAAAAAATTGCCAAAAGACACACCACGTAAACCTTTTTGGCAGTTTGATATCGAGTAAAATACCGCCGTTGTGTGGTCTTTGTCCGCCTCCGCGTCCGTGACCTCTCGTTTCAAAACACTCCCAATGTTCGTGGGGATAGCATCCATCAAAGCGACCTCAACGAAGATCAGAGGTTCATCTACCAACGATGGATGAAAGAAAGCAAAACATCGCCGGTCACTTGGCTCCAGCCTCCGCCGCAGATCCTCCCAACCGCTAATTTCGTGCACAGCTTCGTAGGCTATGATTTTGTC
>JBPCWA010000519.1:0-17417 GCA_051009975.1 Hyphomicrobiaceae bacterium | reverse complement strand
CTCCTCATGAAACCGAAAGGTTCCTTTCAAATTGAGTTCCTTTGCTACAATAGCATTAAGCGGCAAGTTGCCATCACCGCCAAGACCGACTTGGACGATGGTCGCACGCGGTTTGAGGGCGACCATCGCATGGACAATCGCGGCTGCTTGACCGGCCGCTTCAAACATGACATCGAAAGTCCCACCGACACGACTGTAGGTCGACAGAGCATCGGGCGTCATCGCCGTATCCAGTGTTATGTCGGCAGCCAGTTGCCCCATCACTTTGAGGGGTTCCGGCGCTATATCGGTTGCTACAATTTCAATTGCTCCCCCCCGCCTCGCTGCCATGGCGCACAGAATTCCAATAGGACCGCAACCTGTCACCAACACCCGCTTGCCCAGTAGCGGTCCGGCGCGACGTGCCGCGTGCAAACAAACCGCCAGGGGTTCGGCCATCGCCGCCTCAGCCGCACTCATCTCTGTGCCAACACTGAAGCACTGGGTTCGATCAGCCACAAGCGACTCGCGAAACGCACCTTGAACATGTGGAAATCGCATCGCACTGCCATAAAATCGCATGTCAACGCAGTGGTTTTGTAAACCGGCCTGACAATAGTTGCATTGACCACAAGCTCGGCTGGGCGAAACCGCAACTCGCTCTCCCACTTGGAGATTGTCGACCTTGCTACCAACATCTTCGACCAACCCGGACACCTCATGCCCGAGTATCATCGGTTCCTTGAGACGCACGTTGCCGAAACCGCCATGGTTGAAATAGTGTAAGTCCGATCCGCAGATGCCACCCGCCTCGATGCGGATCCGAACCTGCTCCGCGTCCAAGGCTTGATCAGCTTGACCACCGGGGATCCTTTTATCAATCCGCAGGTCCCGTGGTCCATGGATGACAACCGCCCGCATTGATTCATTCCTCCAAACTAGTGCTCTGCAGTTTTTTTTTCATCGGCGCAAGCGTAGGCGTAAGCGTAGGCGTAGGCGTAGGCGTAGGCGTAAGCGTCATCTGATCATCTTGCCAGGCTTCGCAATATCTCGAATATTTCGCTGGCCGCTGGGCGCAGACATCACGAAGCGCTATAGAGCTCACATGGGGACGAGTGTTGCAAGCGCGCAAGGAGTGAACATGACTTTGGATACATTCAAGCTCGACGGGCGCCAAGCCTTAATTACTGGTTCTTCGGCCGGCATCGGTCTGGCGCTTGCAAAAGGTCTTGCTGAAGCCGGAGCGCGGATCGTATTGAATGGAAGATCTGCCGACAAGGTATCAGCGGCGGCAGCTCCGTTAAGGGCGGCGGGTCACTCGATTCACGAGATGCCATTCGATGTGACGGAGCCAGATGCCGTCGATGCGGCCATCAGCGAAGTCGAGCAAAACATCGGGCCGATTGACATCTTGATCAATAATGCTGGCATACAGCGCCGGGCACCACTAGAAGATTTCCCGACGCAAACATGGCGCGAACTCATGAACACTAATGTCGACAGCGTGTTCTATGTGGCCCGCGCGGTTGTAGGCCACATGATTCCCCGTAGGCATGGCTCGATAATCAATATTTGTTCGGTTCAAAGCGAACTCGGACGGCCAACTATAGCGCCCTACACAGCATCGAAAGGGGCTGTAAAAATGCTAACCAAAGGCATGGCAATCGACTGGGGACCGCACGGAATACGTGTCAACGGGCTCGGACCGGGATACTTTGCTACTGAGCTCAATGCAGCTTTAGTCGCCGACAAATCGTTCTCCCATTGGCTCGCCGACCGGACCCCGCTAGGTCGCTGGGGCAACGTGGACGAGTTAGTCGGTGCAGCCGTGTTCCTATCGTCGGACGCGGCGAGCTTCGTAACGGGGCACGTGCTTTATGTTGACGGTGGAGTGACCGCCCGGCTCTGACGGATGGCGGATGATGCCAGGCAAGGCGAAGGCCATGTTCTACAGAAACGTCGTCAAGCGATGGTCCTTCTGCGGTTGACGGAATAACTTTATGGGCGCTCTCGTTCCTATTTGGTCATGCCCGTGATGCTGGCACTCACGGCGCGCGGATCGCGGTTTGGCCAACGGCCAGCTTCAACTAACGCGATGAACTCTGAGACCGCCTTATTGAAGGCAGCCGGCTCTTCGAGATTGCAGGTGTGGCCCGTGTTGGGTATCAAGAAGAGCCCAGCCGAGGGAATACATTGTTTCATGAAAACGCCAGGCAGTAGGCATGGCCAGTCTTCGTCTCCGTTGACAATTAGGGTCGGCACGCGCAAGGCGCGCATCTCATCTTCTAAATCGTAAAGAGAAGGTCGCTCGCGTTGTACACCAAGCTGGGTTCGGGCAGAACCAACGTGAGAATGTTCGGACAAAAATCTTTTGAATTCAGAAAACCCTCGCGGATCCTTGTTCTCAAACTGCACGCGCGTCGGCCCAAAGGCGTACTTTTCGGCGAAAGCAGCCATACCTTCATCCAACAGGAATTGCCCAATAGTTGCTGCTTCCTCCCGAAATTTCTCGCGTTCTGATTTTTGGGCACCGTATCCGCAACCAGCGATCGTCAATGACAAAGCCCGCTCGGGATAACCAAGCCCGAAATGTAACGTTGCAAATCCGCCCATAGATAAACCTACAATGTGGGCCTTGGAAACCTCAAGGGCATCAAGCACGGCACGAATATCGTCGCGAGCGCGATCTTGCGAATACATGGTTTGGTCATCTGGTATATCAGAAGGTGGGAATCCACGCGCTGCATATGCGATGCATCGATGACGCCGGGAGAGGAAGCGAACCTGAGGCTCCCAACTTCGGTGATCGCCGGCGAACTCATGGACGAATATCACCGCGGAACCTGCCCCCGTCTCCTCAACATGTAGTCGCACACCGTCATCCGTCGTAATATTCGACACTGGCCGTCTCCCATCCAGAATCATTGTCAGTCAATCCAAAATCATCGTCAGTCATAAGTGCGGACAACCAAGCTACAGCCCCCACCTCGCAATTGTCGAATACAAACGCGATGCACTAGTTCTCAATGTGCAGGAGTGGATGGCAAAGTTCTCTTTGTTCGATGAAATCACGCGTGATCTGGGCCAACTTCGGTGCTAACAGAAAGCCGTGACGGTAGGCGCCATTCGCGAAGATTAGAGTACCACCCCTTCGCACGATCACCCGAGGAACATTGTCAGGAAAAGATGGTCTGATCCCCGCGCTCATTTCCATAATCTCTGCTTCTCCCAATCCCGGATGAAGTGAATACGCCATGCCGAGCAACTCAAGCGCTGATCTGACTGTCATCGGCGTTGTATCTTCGCTTTCGATCAACGTCGCCCCAATCAGAATTCGTCCCTGGATCCAGGGTACGGCGTAGAGTTGCATTCGTGGATGCAACAAACGCACGGGGCGGTTCAATCGAACATCGCGGCTGCGCAAAACCAGGCGCTCGCCTCGGACGCCACGAAGTTCCGGCAAGCTGTCACGTGCCGCAAGTCCCCGGCAATCAACAACGACATCCGCCTCGTCGATCGCAGCCATGGGCAGTAGCGCTGTACCGAATGAGAAGTCGGCACCCGCATCGGTTGCCAACCCTAGCAACCCAGACAATGCATCCGGAGTCGTCATGTGCGCCTCATCTTTAAAGAAAAGAGCCGTGGCAAAACGCCCCGAGAGTTCAGGCTCTAGGCTTGCAAGGCGGTTAGCATCAACGACTTCATGACCACTCGTCATCCGGGCAAATCGTTTCAACTCGGACTGATCGCGGGCCGCCGCGACCACCAGCGAACCGTTTTCGTGCAAACCTGGAAAATACTGGCGCCACAATTGTGCGGCCTCGAGGCCAAGGCTCTGCACAATCGGCTCCGCGGCTTCCGCTTCGCAGAATGGCGCTATCATGGCACCTGCGTACTGACTTGCCGCGTCGGCAAATGGCATCACACTCCTTTCAAATACGCGTACATTATGGCCGGCACGCGCCAATATTAGCGCTTGCCAAACACCGATAATGCCTGCCCCTATCACTGTAACAGATTTCGCCACTCCAGCCCCACTTGGTCGATAGTCCTCATAGCCTTGACACGAAATACTTACCACAATCTGGCCGTACCGAAACGCTCGAGCGTCCCGCTCGGGTGTCAATTGAAGCGATCGTAGACGCGCCGGAGAATCATAGTGACTTAGCTAGGATCCGACTGGGAATCGAGTGGACTTGGCTGTGACTTGGCAGCAACTTGGCTGTAACTTGATTGTCTATCGGTCTCTTCTTGATCCCCACTTGGCTGCGACAGCGCCCACGATTGGAGTAAACGTATGAAGCTTCCGCACCACGACCGCTTCGACTTTGTACCACTACCAGAACGCCCAACTTACGAGTGGCCCAACGGCACCCGTCTAGCTTTTTCAATCTACAATAATATCGAATACTTCGCCTATCGCAGAGGACTCGGCGCGGATGCGGCCGTCAGTATCGCTCCCCAGCAGAACCAACGAAATTGGGGGTGGAGAGAATACGGCAACCGTGTGGGAATTTGGTACTATTTCGATTTGCTCGACTCCTACGACCTACCAGCGTCGCACAACGTCAACTCAATGGTTCTTGATACCTACCCGGCGATAGCCGAGCGTATCCGCACTCGCGGCGACGAGTTCGTCGGTCACGGTCGAACAAACTCCGAACGACAGGACAACCTCTGGGAAGCGGATGAAGCCCGTCTCATCGCTGAGTGCACAGCATCAATTGCCGAACATGCCGGGAAACCGCCTAACGGTTGGTTGGGTCCGTTTCTTGCGCAAAGCTCCGTGACACTCGACTTGCTTAAAGAGGCCGGTTACACCTACGTCATGGATTGGCCTGCAGACGATCAGCCGTTCTGGATGCGAACACGATCGGGTCCGATATTGTCGGTGCCCTATCCAATCGAGATAAATGATGTACCGGCAATGGTTTCCCGTCAGGAGCCACATCGTGATTTTGAGAATATGATCTTGGATCAATTCGACGAAATGTTGCGCCTGTCGGAGAAATACCCACTTGTCATGGGCGTCAGTTGTCATCCGTTCGTCATCGCACAACCTTTCCGGCTCGCCAGCCTGCGCCGGGCGTTGGATCAGATTTTGAGAAGGCGAGATGAAATCTGGGTCACCACTCCCGGAGCAATCGCCGAATACTGCGCCAACCTGCCGACTGGCACAGTACCAGGCTCTTAGCAGAATTGAGGCGCAAATTTTCAGGTGCAGAACGCCGCCAAGCAAAGTACTCCCGCAGCTACCAGTCCTGATCCTTGCGGGCGCGGGGGACGGCGTTATGATCGCAGCCGTGATCCGTTCCGTTGGCTCGTCCTATTCGGCGTCTGGTTAATTTACTGCTCGTTTGGTATTGTAATTGTCAGCCTAGCTCCGCTTGTTCCCGAGATCATGCAGGATTTGGCTGTCAGTCACACCATGATGGGGGCGATCTTCGGATCGTGGCAGGTAGCGTTTATCATTGCTGCGGTTCCATGCGGCGCGCTATTAGACCACATTGGCGTTCGGCGCGGTCTCTTGCTCGGGGCATTTGCAGTCGCGCTTTCTGCGTTTATGCGAAGTTACGCCAACAGTGACATTGCGCTTCTATTCGCGGTTGCGATCTTTGGTCTTGGGGGCCCGATCGTATCAACCGGGGCGCCGAAAATCGTAACCCAATGGTTTGCTGGCCAAGAGCGCGGGTTCGCGATGGGTATCTACGTAACTGGACCAGCAGTCGGCGGCATTATCAGTCTTTCTCTAACCAACGCGCTGCTGCTTCCGCTGTTTGATAACGATTGGCGGGCCGTCCAACGGCTTTGGGCCGTTTGCGCAGTTACAACCGGCATGCTTTGGTTGATCATCGCAGCCCATCCGCGCATGCGCGATGCAGAGCAAAGAGAACGACAAGGGACCAAGCCGTCACAACTCAGTACGATAAAAGAACTCCTGCAACTGCCCGCGGTCCAGCTTCTGATGGCCATGAGTGTAGGGATTTTTGCATTCAATCACGCGCTCAACAACTGGTTGCCAGAGATTCTCCGCGCCAAGGGCTTGACAGCAGTGGAGGCAGGATACTGGGCGTCGGTCCCAACAGTGATTGGGCTAATCGGGTCACTGACGATACCGCGACTAGCAACCGCCGAACGAAGAAACGCGATGCTCATTGCACTCTGCGCAGGCGCGGTCATCGCCACGCTCCTGATCCACGCGCAACCTGGTACCGCCCTTGCCAGCGGCCTTATATTGCAAGGGGTCGCGCGCTCTTCGATGATGACTATCGCGCTACTGATCCTGGTTGAGATGCGCGAGATTGGAGAGGCTCGCGCGGCGACAGCTAGCGGACTGTTCTTCTCCGCCGCAGAGGTGGGCGGGGCAGGTGGCCCCCTTATGCTGGGTGCAGTCCATTCAGCCACAGGCGGTTTTGCAGCTGGCCTGGGCATATTGACGATTGTCACGTCGCTGTTGCTCGCGGCATCTATCTGCCTTCGAACGAAACTCGGCAACGTCGTAACATGAACTGGATCCTGAATTGGATCTTGAATTTGATGACGCTGTTGCCGCAATGTGGATGGTGGTACTAGCCCGTCGGCGTCGAAACGTGCGATAGCTCAGAACAGCCATAGGGCCGCCTTCCCCCCTGCAGAGATTGCGAGCCGAAACCACCAGATTGTGAGCCGGAACAACCATGCCGAGTCTTCTGTTTTCACCCATAAAATTGCGCGCTGTAGAACTTTCAAACCGAATTGTTGTAGCCCCAATGTGTCAATACTCCGCCCACCAAGGAACGGCGACTGATTGGCACCTGATGCATCTTGGCCAATTCGCCGTTTCCGGAGCGAGTCTTGTCTTCGTAGAAGCAAGTGGCGTTGAGCCAGAAGGCCGGATAACACCTGGCTGTATCGGCCTCTACAGTGACGCGAATGAGAGTGCACTCGCCCGCGTTGTTAAGTTTTATCGGGATTACGGAAACGCGAAAATTGGCATCCAACTTGCCCATGCAGGCCGAAAAGCCTCCGCAAAGTTGCCCTGGAACGGCGGCACCGCACTGACCGCGCGGGAGGGATCTTGGCAAACGGTCGCACCGTCGGCCATCCCCTATGGGCCTGGCTGGCACATTCCCGAGGCGTTTGGCAACAACGCCCTGGCCCGGGTCAAACAGGCATTCGTACAAGCCGCGGAGCGCGCTCTGCGTCTCGACTTCGACGTTCTAGAGATCCATAGCGCACACGGCTATCTTCTCCATCAATTTCTATCACCAATCTCTAATAAGCGCGACGATCAATACGGAGGCGATTTGGCGAATCGGCTGCGATTTCCGCTGGAAGTTTTCGAATCCGTACGCGCGGTTTGGCCCGATGATAGGCCGCTTGGCGTCCGGTTTTCCGCGACAGACTGGATTGAGGGTGGTTGGGATGTCGAAAGCAGTATCGCCTATGCCCTGCAACTCAAGGCACTTGGCTGTGACTTCTTTGACGTTTCAAGCGGCGGGTTAGCGCCACAGCAGCGAATAATCTCTGCCCCGGGCTATCAGACTGCCTTCGCACAAGATATTCGCCGGGCAACAGACGTCGTAACGATGGCCGTGGGCCGCATTACCGAGCCACATCAAGCTGAAACAATCTTGCAAACGGGCCAGGCAGACTTGATCGCAATGGCACGGGGAATGCTGTACGATCCAAGATGGCCCTGGCATGCCGCTGCAGAATTACGCGCGGAGGCGACTTTTCCTGCACAATACGCGAGATCTCATCCATCGATGCAGGGCGAACCAGTACCTGGCAACCCACCAGCCCCAAAAGATTGAGACGCGCCCATTGCAACTGTGATCGGAAATAGGCGCCGTTGGACTTAGTCATCTGGCTTGCTTCCCTCATCCGTGCCGCACATGTATAGATCTATTGACAGACCTTTGCTTTGCCGTTCGCTCCGACGTTTGTGCAAGCGTTAGTGGGAGTTTCACGATGACAGCCCATGACGAGACCTGGACCTACTTTGATAGCGATTGGCACGAAGGCGACGCGCCGCTATTTGGCGCGCGCACACACGCATTTTGGCTGGGTTCCAGTGTCTTCGATGGCGCCCGGGCCTTCGAAGGTGTCACTCCTGACCTTGACCGTCACTGCGATCGCGTCAACGCGTCGGCCCGAGCCTTGCACCTGAAGCCGACCGTTGCGGTCGAGACCTGGCTCGGACTAGTTGCCGATGGTCTCAAGAAATTCGAAAGCGATTCTGCAATCTATATCCGCCCGATGTATTGGGCGGAACATGGCGGTTACATGGGTGTCCCTCCCGATCCGGAATCGACACGGCATCTGTTGTGCCTACATACTGCTGCCATGATACCACCGCAGGGCTTCTCGTTGGGTCTGTCACCATTTCGACGTCCCACACTCGAGACTATGCCGGTCAATGCCAAGGCGGGTTGCCTCTATCCCAACAATGCACGAGCAATACTCGAGGCTAAGTCTCGTGGATTTGATAACGCGCTTGTCCTAGATATGCTTGGAAACGTCGCCGAAACTGGAACGTCTAACATTTTCATGGTGCGCGACGGCGTCGTCTTCACGCCACAGCCCAACGGATGTTTCCTGAATGGCATTACCCGACAAAGGACGATTGCCCTTTTGCGAGAGACTGGAACGGTCGTCAAAGAGACGACCTTAACTGTCGAAGACTTGAAAAGCGCAGATGAGGTCTTTGCAAGCGGCAATCACTCCAAGATCGTGCCAGTCATTAGATTTGAGAACGTGAATTTTCAACCCGGTCCGATAGGAACCGAAGCCCGCAAGCTATACTGGGAATGGGCTCACTCCTAAGCAAGCACCTGGACGAGGGCCAAAGCAACTCAGCAGAGAGATAGACAAAGGTCATGCATTTCGCCCCGACCGAAGAGCAATCCGCGATACAGGACATGGCACTGCAGTTCGCGAAAGAGCGAATTGCACCAGATGCCGGCACTTGGGACGAAACAAGTCACTTTCCCGTAGATGTGATTCGCGAAGTCGCGCCGCTCGGTATGGCTGCAATTTATGTCCCAGAAGAGCATGGGGGAGCAGGACTCGGTCGCCTCGACGGCGCGTTAATTCATGAGGCGTTGGCCTACGGCTGTCCGACGGTCGCAGGATATATCTCGATCCACAACATGGTTGCATGGATGGTGTGTACATTCGGCGATGATAAGCAGCGGCAAAGATGGATGAAGAAACTGACCACTATGGAGTGGTTGGCGAGCTACTGCTTGACTGAACCCGGATGCGGCTCAGATGCGGCTGCACTCAAAACTCGCGCGGACCGACATGGCGAAACGTATGTTCTCAACGGTACCAAGCAGTTTATCTCTGGTGCCGGCGCATCGGATTTTTATCTGGTATTCGCGCGCACGAGCGACGATGGCGCGCAAGGTATTTCGGCTTTCGCGCTAACAAGCGATACACCAGGTCTAACTTTCGGTGCGAACGAACGCAAAATGGGCTGGAATGCCCAACCGACCCGCCAAGTGCTCTTGAACGATGCCGAAGTGCCTGCGGAAAACAGGATTGGTCCGGAGGGCGGTGGTTTCCGTTTCGCCATGAGTGGGCTCGACGGCGGTCGAGTAAACATAGGTGCCTGCTCCTTAGGCGCCGCTTGGTTTGCACTCGACAAAACCCGCGACTATATCTTTGATCGCAAGGCATTTGGCCAGGAACTGGCCAGCTTTCAGGCGATGCAATTCAAGGTCGCCGACATGGCGACTGACTTGGAAGCCGGTCGCCTCATGATTTATCGTGCGGCTGACGCCCTGGATCGAGCCGACGCACAGGCGACCGTTTATTCGGCCATGGCCAAACGATATGCGACAGATGTTGGGTTTGAGATCTGCAATCAGGCGCTTCAGGCACACGGCGGATACGGATACCTAAAGGACTACGGTCTCGAGAAACTCGTTCGGGATCTCCGCGTGCATCAAATTTTGGAAGGAACCAACGAGATTATGCGTGTCGTGGTGTCACGCAAAGTTCTTGGTGGCAATCGCGGCTGAATCGAAGGAAGATTTTCCTGGGGTTATACAGGTGGTGCAACTGGCGCGAATGGTATATCGATGACTTTTCCCTCGGCACATGACTCAGATTTGATCGCCCGTCGCGATGGTCGAGCCGGTCGGATCACGCTCAACCGCCCCCAGGCTCTCAATGCATTAACTTACAACCAGATCCTAACTATTGAAAAAACTTTGGACACTTGGGCGAACGATGGCAATATCAAACTCGTCCTTTTAGATGGCGCTGGAGATCGTGCGTTTTGTGCCGGTGGCGACATACTGGCTATGTACGAAAACCGCGGCGATGGTGGCGAGTTTGCAAGTCAATTTTGGCGAGACGAATATCGGCTGAATGCTAAGATTAGCCGATATTGCAAACCCATCGTCTCTGTGATGGATGGTATCGTCATGGGTGGTGGTATCGGTTTGGGCGCTCACGCCAGCCATCGCATAGTTACAGAGTATTCTTCACTGGCAATGCCGGAGACCGGTATTGGACTTGTTCCTGATGTTGGAGGAACGTGGCTATTGGCCAATGCACCAGGTCGCCTGGGCGAGTTTTTGGGGCTTCTTGGGGAGAGGATGGCAGCAGCTGACGCCATTTATGCCGGCTTCGCTGATACCTTTGTTCGACGAACCGATTTGAAACCTCTCGTTAGCGCACTCACCGACTCGGAAGGTGAGGCTTTGAGTGTAACTTTGGCGCACTATGCGAGCGCGCCCCCTGCAGCGACTCTTGCGCCACGCCAAAAAGACATCGACACTTTTTGCAGCAAGCCCACGCTTGAAGAAATTCTGGGCGACCTACAAACATCGTCTGAGGAATGGGCCCAATCTGGCGCACAAACAGCATCGACACGTTCGCCACTGAGTATGAAATTGACACTGGCCGCCATCCGCGCGGCCCGGCGGCTTGGTGCTCTGGAAGATGCTCTCAATCTCGAATTCCGTCTCACAACTCGCCTCTTCATGCATGGCGAGTTCATAGAGGGTATCCGAGCTCTCTTAGTCGATCGGGATAAGACCCCTCGATGGCAGCCGCCACACATGCACGACATTTCCAAGGACATGGTTACAAGTTTTCTTGCACCCTTAACGTCGCAACCGGAGTTAGATTTGACCGCTAGCGATTTGCGCTAAGAAGAGACACTGCAAGAATCGGCGACCAGAAGGCCGAAAGTGCGCTCTGTGATGGCATCAACAAATTCCCCGGTAGGAGCAGAACGGGCTCATGAACCAAATCCCCCTGTTTTTCGTTATGACAGCTGGGAAGAAATGACGTGGGAGATAAGTGTGCGCACGCTATTGATTGCTATCGGAGTGGCCTTCTGCTTCGCGCTTACCGGTGCCGACGCCCGCGATGATGCCACCCGCATAGAAAAAATAATAACTCAACAGATCGACGCATTTCGCAAAGATGATGCCGCTACGGCATTCTCATTTGCTTCCCCCCTCATTCAGGGGCGTTTCGGTACCGCCGAAAACTTTCTCAACATGGTGGCGCGGGGCTATCCGCAAATCTACCGGCCCCGGTCTTTCTCTTTCGCTGAACTGAAAACGATTGAGGGTCGCACCTACCAGCGAGTCATCGTCGTCGGTCCCAACGGAAGTTCTGTCGCCGCGATTTATGAAGTCATCGCGATCGCAGGACAATGGCGTATCAATGGTTGTCGCATCGCTCAACTTGCAGGTGAGAGCGCATAATAGGCATTAGGGAAATTGAGACTTGTAATGTACCCATTCTATGCTTGCAGCGGTATTATTACTTCCTACGCGCGCGTCGTAGATCAATGGCGACCGATTTGAGATCTACCCCTCCGGTGCGCACGTCAATTTTCTGCTTTTTGCTGTCGAATAAGACGGCCATCGACGCGGTGAGCCCCCCACCATTGATCGATAGATCTAATCGTTTTTCGCTGATTGAACCACTTGACTGACCTGCGGCATTGAAGTTGCGTTCTTCCCAAGTCCCACTTAGTCGGCCCGAAGAGTTTTTTAGTTTGCTCCTGATCTCAATTTTGTAACTCGGGCTCGCGCAACGAACTGCGATATTGAGCTTCGCACCGCCCCCCGTGTAGTAGGCATTGCACTTAATCCGCTCACTGCGATTCCCTTCAAACCTCGCGGTACCGCGACCCGCCCATGCTCCGAGCAAGGTTTGTACCGGCGATGCTTGAACGTCTGTGGACTGGACCAAACTGCCCAGCCCCACGAGTGATATTGCCACCAAGGACAGGGCCACCAAAGATAGGGCCGAGCATTTGCTCGCAAACCACGGAGACCAATGTCGCATGCTTTTCTCTCTCACTGTTGGCCGACGCGGGCGGGCCACGTGCAGCACACGCAATCACATTCCATCAATTGGTTATTTGGTTCGAATGATCGACCACTTGTGGTGTCAGTCCAGCGCACCGCATTGGCAATCGCGAGCAATCGCGCCCCATTTTGGCTAGCCAATTTGTCCCATCAGCCTATGATCTATACCGTTCTGCAGTGATAGTAACCGGATGCCGCGGGCGCCACTAGCGCTGCCAGCAAAAAAGTCGTGGATCGCGCATCTGTCGCGCCAAGAATTAGTTACGGAGGACGAGCGTGCAATCGCGATTCGATCCAAGTCACCATCATCTTGTCGAACAACGCTATTTTGACGACTTTGCCGTCGGCGAGGTCTTTCGAGCACCATCACGAACTATGACGGACGCATATTTTCAAGTCTTCCAAGCGGCTTCAGCCGACAATCATCCCCTTCACTACGATCGCCACTATTGCCAGCGGCGGGGGCATCGTGATCTTGTCGCACACGGGTTTCAAGTGCTCATTCAGACATGCCCCGGTGCGACTATTCTGGTTCACCAGATTGACAATGCGATTGTGGCATTTTTGGAGCAATCGTCGCGATTCCTTGCACCAGTCTACGCTGGCGACACCGTTTATCCGACCCTGACGATCAGCGCATTGACGCCGCAAAGAACAACGGGCGTCATGGAGTTGAAGGCAACCGTCCACAACCAGCATGGCTGCCTAGTTTTGGACGGTGAACATAAACTCCTGGTTCGCCGCCGTCGTCCAGAAATGACGCCCTCACCGGATTCGACCATGTAGTCGGCGCCATGGTCAACGGTCGGGTCGGTGTTTCGTCAAATCGAAATCACGCTTGGAATAATCCGATAGAACACGTGCGTTTGTCTGCAAGCACGCTTACCATTCTTCGCAAAGTGCGTTCAATCGGCCAATCGGCGCGCTGTGACGGAAGCTGTGTCAGGAGTGGAAAGCTATGGGAATCGCAATTCGCCAGGTCCATGACGTTTTCGTCGGAGAGGTTTCGGGTGTTGATCTCACACAACCTCTGACTGCCAACGACGTTGCGGCCATCGAAGCAGGTATGGATCAATACGCGGTGCTCGTTTTCCGCGATCAGAACATCAGCGACGAGCACCAAATCGACTTCTCCCAGAACTTCGGAGAGATCGAGGGCAAGAAGGGCGGCAATATTCGTGCGGAAGAACGAGTCAACACGCTCATCAATGATGTGTCCAATCTGGACAATCGGAATAAGCCCTTCGAGCGCGACAACCGAATGCGCCACTTCAATCTCGGCAACCATCTTTGGCACTCTGATAGCTCATTTCGTGCCGTCCCGGCGAAGTATTCTCTTCTCTCGGCGCGCAAAATCCCAACGAGCGGAGGAAACACAGAATTTGCCGATATGCGCGCCGCCTACGATGCGCTCGATGCATCAACCCGGGCCGACATCGAGGAGCTGGTCTGTGAGCACTCACAGATTTATTCGCGTGGCAAACTGGGATTCACATTCACTGATGAAGAGTTGGAACTCATGAAGCCGGTGCGTCAGGCGTTGGTTCGGGTCCACCCAGTGACAGGACGAAAATCGATCTATCTCTCGTCCCACGCTGGAACCATCATTGGCCGACCGCTGGCCGAGGCTCGTCTCTACCTTATGAATTTGAATGAGTTCGCAACGGACCGTCGTTTTGTCTATGCCCACGAATGGCGAGTCGGTGATCTCGTCATGTGGGACAACCGACAGGTCATGCATCGGGCTCGTCAGTACGACGAAACGCAACCGCGAGATATGCGCCGCACGACCATCGCCGGTGATACAACAACTACAGACCAGGTAGCGGCCTAGTCACTTTGTGCCCGCTATCCACCTGCAAAGTCCGCTATCAGACCGATCGCAGTTTTCGCATGCCATTGGCTGTGCGAACGCTCCCGATCGTACTGTGTTTTCAACGATTCAAAGAATTTTGCTCGGAGGTTCGCCAATGCGGAACATCCAAGCTGCTGAATACTGAGTACTGAGTACTGAGTACTGAGTGCTGATTACTGAGTACTGGGCACCGCGCTTCACGACAATGGACCAGTACTTAGATCAACCCAAGATGGTCACCGAACTATCTCTTCGAGGCTCGCGACGAAAGGCGCCGATACGCCTCACTTTTTCGCATGGCCCACATTGCAAGAACGGGCTAAGAGGCTTGGCGAAGCCCTCGCGAAAACTCTGCTACAACTCGACCGATTTCGTCGGGACTATCCTCCTGCAGGAAATGCGCTCCCTTCACAGTGACTTCCCTTTGATTGGGCCAGGTCCGACAAAATTCCCGCTGTCGCCCAATGAGAATTGAGCCAGGATTCGCGTTGATGAATAGTTTAGGCACGTCGCTCGTCGCCAGCCAGCGTCCGTAAGTTTCTACTCGTGCGACCACGTCTTCAGGTTCCCCGTCCAAAGGAATTTGCCGCGGCCACGTCAGCGTCGGCCGCCGGGCCTCACCTTGATCCAGGAACGGACGGCGATACTCTGCCATTTCCTCGTCTTCCAGATCCCTCAGCACGGCACTCGGCAGCACGCGTTCGACAAAAACATTCTTCTCGAGAACCATGGCTTCCCCCGCTGGCGAGCGGAAACCTTGAAAGACGTTGCGTGCATTTTCGGGCCAGTCATCCCATGTCAGAGGCTGCACGATGGCTTCCATGTAAACAATACCCTGAACACGCGAAGGATTTGCCTGAGCCCAGTCGAAACCAAGCGCCGACCCCCAATCATGAACAACGAGAATTATGTCGTCGCCAAGCGCCAATTGGTGCCACAGTGCAAAGAGATAATCACGCTGTTCCTCGTATGTATACCTGTGAGGCCCGGAATCGGGGAGCTTTGCGCTATCCCCCATACCGACCAGATCGCACGCAATCAAGCGACCAAGGCCCAAGCAATGCGGCATCACGTTGCGCCATAGATACGAAGATGTCGGATTGCCGTGCTGAAACACGATTGCCGGTCCTTCGCCATGATCGATGTACGCCATTTGAATACCGCGAACATCGGCAAATTTCTTACGCGCGAACGGGTTGGATAAATTCGGCATTTTACTATCCTTCCAGATCAATCCCCAAGTTAACCTCGTACACCAAGAGTCCGATCCTCTACCTGAACTTTCGCGGCGCAGATTGGAATTGCGCGCTGTGCCCGTCCACTATAGACGCCGCTTCCAGTTACCATGCAAGAATGAGAACCGATCGTCGACTTTCAGATCCTGTTATTTCGCTGTTCGTTGAACGCCTGGTGGAACGCTGGCGCCCAACGGCGAGAAGGTCGACCCAAACAACATGGAAAGTGAAGAATCAATGCCACACCGACCACGCGTTTTGGGCTTCATAGGACTCGGTCAAATGGGTGCCCCTATGGCCGCCAACATCGCCAAGAGCGGCGCGACGCTCATTTGCTTCGACAAGGCCGGTACGACCGAGCGTCTGCCAGACGGTGCATCCGCGGGCGGCTGTCTCAGCGATATCGTGCAATCATGCGATACGATATTCTTGTCATTGCCAGATGGGGCGGCCGTCAACGCCGTGGCCAATGAGATAGCATCAACCCGTTCACCTCGCAGTTCGGTCGTCATTGACTTGTCGACGATCGGCATTGAGGCCGCAAAGTCCGCTGCAGCACTGCTCGACCAGGCCGAAGTCACCTATGTCGATGCACCAGTAAGCGGCGGCCGCGCCGGCGCAGTAGCTGGAACTATCACACTTATGTGGGGTGGCCCAAAGGCCGAACTCGAGCGCCACCGAGATGTGATCAATATGTTCTGTGGCAATCCGTTCCACGTCGGAGACCGTCCGGGGCAGGGGCAGGCGGTCAAACTCCTGAATAACTTCCTGTCGGCGACGGCACTTGTGGCCACCAGTGAAGCGGTGCTTTATGGCCTGTCACATGGTCTGGACATGAAGACAATCTTGGACGTCGTAAATGTCTCAACTGGCATGAACACTGCGACAAGAGACAAATTTCCCCAACAAGTTCTGACAGCCCAATTTAATGCAGGTTTCTTCGCACGTCTGCTCAACAAGGATGTTCAACTCTACTTCGAGAGCGTCGATCAGTCTGGCACGCCGAAGAAAATCGCTAATGTTGTTGCGAATATCTGGAGCGAAGCTGCCCAGTCACTTCCGCCGGATAGCGACTTCACATTAATCTACGAGGCCATCAAGCAGGGAGCTGACCAATAAGAACCTCCTGGACATTTGATGACCAGAGCACCAATCCGCCGGCCAAAGATCGCGATAACTCAGGGCATCTGTCTCTTGATGTTCGCCGGGCCATCGCAGGCATTTTTATACAGATCCTTTACGCGGGGCGTTACGCGAGTATCATCAACACATCTAGTCGTTCGGCGATGTCATCGCACATGATCGCCGTCCGGGCGTTGCGCGTGTAGTTACGCCGGACGATCCAGCAATCGCCGAAGTGTCTCCGCGGATGTTTGACGACAACGCGCGCCACAGTCGCGTCGATATCATACTGAATGGCGTCAATTCGCGCGACACACTTGCAATAACCAAACATACTGAGGCGCACGCCCAAAAAGAATTTGGACCAGAAGTCATCGTCACTGGCATACCCATCCTGTCTGCAATCAGTCGCTTCGAAGTGCCCGCACGATGATGATCGCCACAGCTGTCGTCCTCGCGGCCGTGTCGATGCTTCTAATCGTTTCAGTTCAGAGTCTCCAATTGGGACTCATAAGCCTGCTTCCAAATCTGCTACCTTTTGTGATTACCTTTGGCCTCTGGGGGTATTTCGTTGCCGAAGGGTCTTTCGCTGCAACAATTGTTGCGACGTTGACATTCGGCATCGTGGTTGACGATACGGTTCATATCATTCTGAAGTATCAAAGGGCACCCCAGCTAAATCCCGATCCGCGGGAGGCGATTGCTTGATCTGTGGGAGTAGCTGTGGTCATCACGATGCTCGCGATAGGTGCTGGATTTGCGTCATTTTCAATGTCGGGCTTTCTGGTCAATCAACACTTTGGCCTACTGTCGTCGTTGACACTCGGTGCAGCATTGATGACAGACTTGCTATTGCTCCCGCCCCTCCTCTTCTGGATCCATCGGCGACCAAAATAGCGC
>JBPCWA010000518.1:0-7920 GCA_051009975.1 Hyphomicrobiaceae bacterium | reverse complement strand
CGCTGGCGGTTGCGCCAAGGTTACGCGAGGATCTGCTGCGCGACCAAGCGCTTGGTCAAGGCGCTGAACAACCGCCTGAGCGAGATGCGCGCGCGCATGCGCGCTACCGGCGTATTTGGCGTTATCTACGAGTTTAGGACTGCCTTTGGCTTTTCCCTGCCTTTTGATGTCTCGGAAGCGACGGCTCAGCACTGAGCGCGGCAGATTATAGAGTTGGCCAATGCAGCGCAAACCGAGCCGCTTGAGGAGGATCGCCGTTTGCCGCTCGAGCTGCAGCGCTTCGACTGGCAGGTCAAACAAAGCCATTGCTGTCTTTGTGGGCGCAGCTATGGCGATTTTGGTTTGTGGTGTGTAGCGCGCGAAAGCAAATGCGGCAGCCAAAGTCTCAGCGATGCCAATGCGTGTCTTGTATCCGGTACGAGCAAAGTGCTGTCTTATGTCTTGAGCCAGAGCCTCTTCGCTTCCGAAAAGATGTGCAACACCGGTAATGTCGATCCAAAGCCCATCCTCCCCCTCAACATTTCGTGTCGGACCATAGCGTCCGACGGCATGGGCAAAGGTAAGTAGGCGAGCTTGGTCAAGCTCCGGCTCGGCAAGTCGAGTAAGGAGACCTGGAAATGCGGCTCGTGCATCGGCAAGCGGCTGACCTATCGCGATGCCATCCACACGCGCGCGTTCATTGACTGCCGTAATGACGAGGCCACGCACGCAGGACTGGACCAGTGCAAAGGGAATATGCGTTGGAACGACGTCATCGATGTGCGATGAGTTTGCCCCATTTTCGTTAGCTGACATGTTTGCCGGCATTCTAACTGCCGGAGTTTTCCAGCGTATCGCTTCGCGCAGCCTGTCGATTGCAAATGTCGGGAACCAAATGGAAACGAAACGCTTCATCACGCCACTCCACAGTTGTCGCTATGGTGCTGCTTGTCAGGGGATCAGATCGGCGGCGTTCGAGGCTAATGTTGAGGCGGAAGGCTCCAGGTAAAGAGGTTAGGAAAGGATGCGGAGCACTAGGAGATGGTGCAACTCGCCAACGCGTTGCTGTGGCCATCATTGGGGCGGATCTTGGATGTGTTATGATCAGGCAAGGCACTTGATATTTTTGAGCCGCAAGCGCGAGGCGGCGTGCCGGAGTCCAGGCAATCTCATCGAGAAGAGCAACGACACAGGCAAGGCCAGATGTCTTAAGGCCTTCTTCAATTGCCCAGAGAACATCCTGGGGGTGTGATGGTTTGGCAATGATGAATGTGCTTGGATGGATTCCACACGCCATGAGACCAGGTGCATAAAGGTCTCCGAATTCAGATGCAAAATGCGATGGCCAACACCAAAGAACACGAGCTTCAGTTGTTGCTGCTTGATCATGCGTTCGCAACCTTCGACTTAGTAGAGCGAATAAGAATGCCCGTGCAGCACTCCAAGCCGCGACCCAATGCAGCGCCGAGGATGAATGCGGTGCCAAAGTTGAGTATGCTTTGGACGTGCACGGCTTTATTTCATGAACCGCGCCAATCGTAAGACCGTGTTTGCCGGTTAAATGATCTAGCGCTGAGTCGCCTAAGGTCCAGTAATTGGGAATTCCTTCTGTCGATGACACGTCGTCAGACATATCATCTGCGATAGGAATAGATGACGGCAGGTGGGAGGGAACCGTAATAACTTGGGGGGAGGACGACGGCACGGGGGCATGGGCATTGCGGGGATTTGTGCCGCCGTCCTCAACAAGCAGACCGGATGGGGAGCCGGCTGCGAGACTTCTATCTAAAGCTCTATTTCCTAACGCTTTATTGTTTGTGGCATAATTATTGTCATTCTCAGTTGTGCTAATATCACCAAGCACCGGCACTCTGTCTTCAATGCGTCGTATATGCTCCCTTAGACGTTTGAGCGTTGCGGCCCGTGACTGGGGGGGCGTGTGTAAGATCTTCGAAGATCCCAGGTCGCAATGATTGTCGCAATGATCGCGGTGAAGACTGATTGTTTCTCCACTCTTGTCGTGCGCCAATGCTTTGCTGATCTCATCGCCCCACCCCACGGCACGGTCTCACCATACAGCCTGTGTTCTTTTTTTGTTCTAAAGAATTTGGCGCAAGCAGTCAAGAACAAAAGTCGAACATTGTGGGCTCATCTCTCAAAAAAAGACTAAGCAGAAACAACATGGGCTATCGATCCCCCCGGAGAAAACGTTTGAAGACGTTTTCCAGAAGTCGGGAAATATTATTGTCAAAGTTGTTGCACGGCAGGCTGCCACAAAACGTAATAGACCCTGTCGCAAACACTGCCCCACCCCCAGGTACATCAAAGTAGACCATATCAGCGCGCAATAAATCCGACGCTGGTTTGCCAGGCCAATTCGTAATGTGTGTCAAAATTTCTTCGGGCACCAACACGAAGCTCGATCCGTGATCTTCCGAACTCGCAACCACAACCGCATTCTCCGGTGTTCCAAGCCGAACATCAGCGCGGTCCAACTCAAAGCCAGCTGCACCACCGCCGCTCAGCCCAAAGTCACCCAGAATTTCATCGTCTATCCCTTCCAAAATCCAACCCAAGTCAGGATCCGATTTGCCAATGCGCAGACGGTAGTATGATCCTTCAAATTGACCTTGCGCCGAAAACCCTACCCCAACCAATCGCTGTGGCGGGCGACCATTACGTCGCCAAAGTCCACCATAGGCACCATCAAACGCATTGTAATATTCGCCCGGCTCTGCTGCCCAGGCGCGGATACCCGATTCCGCCCGACGAATTTCGATGGTTCCATTATCTTCTTGATGACAGGCCACACGCCAATAAAAGCCATTGCCCCCGAGGTAGACCAGTTTCCCACCCTGATTACGATAAGTCTCTAGCGCATTGAGGGTTTCCGCCGTGTGGTATTCCGGATGACTTCCCGTTGTCACAGCTGAGTAATCCCTCAGGACCTCATAGCCCCCCTCATGAAGCTCTCGATCAGTCACAATGTCGTAAGACAGACCTTTCTGGTGAAGCCACGCAATCAAATGGCTATCGGCTTGGAAATGGCGAAGACCAGAACCAGGCCCATAGCCAAATGTCAAATAACCGGGTTTCAGGTTAAACAATGGCCGGCGAGCCGAGGCATGACAAATGCCAGAGCCATCTCCATGATAATTATAGGTCGACAGCCCATACTCTCTATAAACTGCGGGGTTCCATGGGTAGGCTCGCCAACGCCTAATTTTGTCTTGCCATGACTGCGCATAATCAGGTCGAGCGTGATTGCCGTAAACTGTGTAAGTAAACGTTGAAGCAATGACGCAAAGATCAGCAGTGCGCCTGCCGCTCGGGGGACAAACAAAAAATGGCATCACATCCTCATGCTCCTCGCAAGTAATACGAGCCGCATAAACACCGGATGGTAAATCTTCAGGGATCGAGAACGAGAAGTCTGTGTCCCAGTTAAAATCGTAAATGTCATCATCATGAAAGTGTATCGCGCCGTAGTGCTCTGGCGCGTGACGCCAGCACATCTCACTCCCGTCCCAAAGCGCCCCCGTCATCGCCCGCGCTGGTAGGTTGATCACACGTCCACCCAAACCATGCGGCCCTTTATCTTCGATCATTGTTGTATGTATCTGTTGCGAGAAATCCCATCGGGAGAGCAGCGTTTCACTTTGCGCATCGGGGGACGCGTAAATTGTCGGAGCTTCAATCTTACCGTTGAAATGATGTGCGACCCCGGAATGATTTGTTTTGGCGGCTACGCAAATAGGCTGGCTGCCGAAGACGTCGATCGATGACGCGGACCCTGTTGCATCAGTCCGAATGTCTGAGCAGTGGATGTCTGAAAACCCGATTTCGACAGATCCCTTGCGCGTGTCCAATGCCAACCATACCTTCACCCATTTCCGCTCCTGCAGGGGCACCGACGTGGCCACTATTTGCGAACCGCGCCATAGCGCTACTAAAGCACCTGACGTATTCAAGGCGAGTTCTAACTCGCCCACGGCAATAATAGTTTGCATCCCCCGTCCGATGAGGGTCGGCCAGATCATGGAATCTAAGCGGAGGCCATCGCCCTGGGGCACGTTGATAGGACGGTCGAACTGGATATACGAGCCAGGACTGAAAGCTTGCTCCCGTGATGTGTATGAACCGGCAAAATCGGCGACCACTTCTTCTTCGATAATTCCAGGCCCTTCCGGATTTGGGTCAGCACAAATGACCCGCACCAGCCGTGCGTGGAAGTCTCGATTAGATAGTGAGGAAACTTTGAAGTCGATGACATCACCTGGACGGCCCGACAGTTGATTGGTGTAGCCCAGAAGCGGAATAGGTGCGCGCAACGACATTTGAAACTCCTAACGAGAGCACTAGGGCCAGAGAGGTAGCACGGGCTGCTACGCTTTGACTTTAATCGCCATCGGTGCTTCAAGCCAGTAGCGAAAAGCATAAATGATGCGGTCCGCTAGGCTGGTTCTTTGCAGTGGGGGGTTCAACCGTGAGGATAGCGATACTTGACGACTACCAAGGCGTTGGTACGACGCTTGTTGATTGGCATGAAGCCGGTGATGTGACAGTCGTTCCCTACCGGGATCATGTCGAAGACGAGCCAAGCATAGCCGCACGTTTGGCGCCATTTGATTGCGTCATGCGTATTCGCGAACGCACGACATTTTCAAGGACCGTAATTGATGCACTCCCGAAGTTAAAATTGATCTTGGCGACCGGAATGAGAAACGCGCGTTCAATTGATCTCGCTGCAACGGATGCCAAAGGCATTACGGTTTGCGCGACGGATGTCCATCATACCACGACAGTTGAGATCGTTTGGATGATGTTGCTGGCTCTGTTTCGGGGCTACCACCGCGAGACCAAATCGCTCAGTGCGGGCGCCTGGCAGTGGGGGTTAGGAAGAAGTTTGGAAGGCAAGACGCTCGGTATTGTGGGCCTTGGAAAACTGGGGCAGCCAGTCGCGCGAATTGCGCAGTCGTTTGGTATGCGGGTTATCGCTTGGAGTCCAAACTTGACTCCAGAACGCACAGCTCGGTTTGGTGTGTGCAACGTTAGTAAAGAGGAACTTTTCCGGACAGCGGATGCGGTCACGATCCACATGCCCGACACAAACGCGACCCGAGGCATAGTTGGTCAAACCGAGTTGGGATTGATGAAGTCGAGTGCATTTCTGATCAACACCGCTCGCCCGGGACTTGTAGACCAGGATGCGTTGTTGTTGGCTCTGCGGAACAATCGCATTGCCGGTGCAGGTTTAGATGTATTCGATATTGAACCACTTCCGCGGGACAGCGTATGGCGCGCGCTGCCTAACGTGATTGCGACGCCACACATTGGCTTCGTAACATTGGAAAATTACGAAATATTTTTTCAGCAAAGTCTAGAGAACCTGAAGGCGTATCTCGCGGGGGAGCCGATCCGAGTAATCACGAGCGACAGACCATTCCTTGATTCTTCTCCTATGGCGGGCGAAGTCTACGTTGAATGACCGGTGCAGGCTCCCGTGCGAATTGCGCTCGCGGCTCATCGTGTTTCCAAACTATGACGTAACCTAGCACGGGGTGCCCTGGCCATTGGCAAGTCTGTTGTGGCAATGTGGCTCATGGTTGGCGGCGCAACACCAACCGTTTGCTCTAACGTGCGCGAGAAAATTTAACAACAGGCCAGGACACTCAAGATGCCTTACTCCGGTTACCGTTCCGAGCATATGGGTTCAGCAATGTTGAATCCAGATGGGAGCTTTGAGGCGGGCTCCTACCAATCGTTGGAACTGGTCTACACCGCGGGCCGATTTGGTATTGACGACACTGGTTCCATCAAAATTGGTTTTAGGTTCGCAACGGACTTCGGTCCGGTGCAATTTGATGACCCGAGCGCACCCGGTTACACAACAGTAGAAGCGTCAAATCGTAGTGCGTTGGAAGCAAAGTGGGAGTTCAAACGTAACATTAGGCCTTGGAGCCGATCACTCTATGTCGGAGTGCAGAATCGATTTCTGAAACCCGGTGATACGATCACTATTCGTTTTGGAGACACGCGTTTCGGCTCACCCGGGATCCGCATGCAAACGTATTGCGAAGACCTCTTCGAATTTCGTGTCCTGGTCGATGCGTTTGCAACTTATGACTACGTGCCGCTTGTCGACAGTCCAAAAATCTCAATTGTACCGGGACCTGGCCTAACATGGCATGCCGTTCTTCCAACCCAGCGGCGTGTCAATGAAGCGTTCGCGCTCAAAATTCGAGGCAACGACAAATGGGGAAATCCAACCGATCAGCTGGAAAAGTTGGTGCGACTGGTTCCCAGCCGAGCGATCGAAGGCCTGCCACGTGTTTCCAGAATGCAAGCGTCATCATTCGCAACAATTATTGATAATCTCGCATCCGCAGAACAGGGTGATCTAACTATTTCCGTGCAAGAGCTGGACGGCAATGAGTTAACCCAAACTAACCCACTGCGGATCGTCGCGGCTGACGCATCAGTCGTTCATTACTGGGCCGATATTCATGGCCAATCCAACGAAACGCTGGGGACCAATACGGCGGAAGATTATTTCACTTTTGGTCGCGACAAGGCATTCCTTGATGTAATGAGCCATCAAGGCAATGACTTTCAAATGACAGGTGCGTTTTGGCGTAATTTGAACCGGCTCACAGCGCTTTTCGACGAGCCCGGCAAATTTGTCTGTTTTCCTGGATACGAGTGGTCTGCAAACACAGCCGTCGGTGGCGATCGTAACGTCTTCTATCGTCGTGAGGGCGAAACGATCCATCGATCGAGCCATGCGCAAATTGCAGACGCCACCGACTTGGTCGATGAAGCAAATGACGCACATACCGCTACGGAGCTCTTCGATAAACTGCGCGGTAAGGATTGTGTGACGATGGCACACATCGGAGGACGCTACGCAGACATATTGCTCGCGCATGATGGAATGCTGGAAACTTCCGTCGAGGTTCATTCGGCATGGGGCACTTTCGAATGGATTCTGCGCGATGCATTTGAGGCAGGATACCGTGTCGGAATCGTCGCGAATTCAGACGGACACAAAGGGCGACCGGGTGCCTGTTTCCCGGGTGCAAGTTTTTTTGGAGCACAAGGTGGACTGACTTGCTTTCTCGCGCCGCGCCTAGAGCGTGATGCCATTTTTGAGGCGATGCGGCGCAGACACCATTATGCTACAACCGGAAATCGACTATGGTTGAATGTAGTTGCGGAAACCGGATCTGAGGCCGAACTCTATCATCGTGATCCCGATTTGGGAGCCTCTGCATTTGAAGCAACGCGGCACTTTCAGATGGGCGATATTGGACGCGTCTTTGACACCGACGTCCAGCTTACAGTTAATGTTGTCGGATCGGCTCCCATAGAGAGGGTTGATCTGTTCAACGGACTACAACACTTGAAAACGATAAGACCCTATAGTGCATCGGATTTAGGCGGGCGTTACCGCATCATGTTTGAAGGTGCTGAATATCGGGGGCGATCGCGTGCCACAGTGTGGGACGGGCAACTGACTGTCGAAGGCAATAGGATCCTCGGCTGCACTATGCTCAACAACTGGAATCTGGACCGCGGGATAAAGAGCGCAACCGAAAACAACGTGGCCTGGGAAGCCGTCACGACCGGTAATGCTTGCGTCATAGATCTGCGACTTGCCGAACGGGGTGTTGGAGAAATCGCTTTTTCCACGAAGCATGTCGCGGCGAATGTGCGTCTGAAAGACATACTTCTAACGGATACGCTATTCGAGGCTGGCGGGCTTGATCGGCGTGTGCGACTATATGGTTTGCCTGATCGACTGCGTCACACGTCACTCTCTCACCGCGTTGTGCAGCCTATAGCGGATACAGGTGATACCCGTTTGTTTGTCCGAGTAACCCAGGAGGACGGTCACCTGGCATGGTCAAGCCCAATCTACCTATTTCGGAAGTAGAGTGG
>JBPCWA010000517.1:0-2582 GCA_051009975.1 Hyphomicrobiaceae bacterium | reverse complement strand
GAATCACTCAAAAAACTAGAAAAAAGAAAAAGAGAGATACCGAAAAGAAAAGTTTGGGATTTTTCACTGGACAGCTGGACAGCGACTACTAACGGCGTTGAAGCTCTCGCCCCTTCACTTTCCGTGTATTCCTGCGCTGTTGCATGCCTTGGTAACTGTTAACGCATACGGCAACCACAAACACAATGGCGAACACCGAACTGACGGCAGACGACATCCAGGTATCGTCGAACAAAGACGCAAACATTTCAACTCTGACTATTGCTTTATTTTTTCGATCCTGCCACGCAGACGCGGCAATCTACTTATAGCTTTTGGGCGGCCCTAGTGTATGCCTGGCTTCGCCCCTCGTGGCCTCACTTCTGGGCGGCGAAAGGCTACGCACTGTTGATCGCACCTGTTCTTATATTTTCAATTTTCTACACCTATACGGCACTAGTCGGTCGCAACTTATTGGTACTCGATATTGCGACATTTATAACGGCGATTGCAGCTGGTCAGATTGGCTCAGCAATGCTGTTCAGTGCTTCCAGATGGACTTGTTACGCAATTAGCGTCGGAACCATGCTGCTAATCTGCCAGGTAATCGCCTACTCCACGTTGACGTTCTATCCGCTGCCGTTCTCAATCTTCAAGGACAGCCACGATGGCGGTGCGGGTGCAGCAGTATTACTAAAACATGAGATTTGATTGACCGACATCAGCGATGCCTCGCGGTTCTTGACCAGATAATGTAACTGGAACAAGTGAGCTTGCAGCGCTCCAATCTTCCGATCGAGAGAGACAGCCGTCCATGTACAAGCATATTCTGATTGCCACCGATGGGTCCGAGATTGCGAGCAAAGCCATGGCCCAGGGCATCGAACTTGCCAAAGAGATCAGCGCCACACTGTCTGCGGTGACCGTCACAGAACCCTATGAGACTGTCGTCGTTGTTGATACCATGGTGATAATACTTCCAGCTGATTACAACAAGCAGTGCGAGGCACGCGCCAATAAAATTCTCTCAGTCGCGACATCGGCTGCAGAAGCAGCGGGCATCGGATGTGATGTGCTCCATGTACAAAATCGATGGCCATATGAAGGGGTAATCGAGGCAGCTGAAAAAGTGGGCGCAGATCTTATAGTCGTTGGTTCTCATGGACGCCGGGGGATAGAAGGACTACTTCTAGGAAGTCAAACTACAAAGCTTCTAACCCATACCAAGGTTCCTGCCTTGGTTGTTCGTTAGGTCGGAAGGCTAAAGGACTAATCAAACATCAAGCGTCATTTCATCTCACGTCGTACGCTTCGGCAGATTCGTGCTGCGGCAATGGAGAGATGGTAAGAGGTGACAGCGGTAGCTTGAAATCGGATCGTCTTAGATAGACTGTGATCGAGTCCCGCTAATGTGACAGCGCCCCAATGTAGACATGGCATCTCGTTGGTAGTTGTTAATTGGGCCGTGCAAAGAACGCGGCACAAATCAAAGAGCCTCTGGTGATGGCCTTGGCGATGAGGCTTGGGATTTAGCTAACACTTTTCGCGGCGCCACGGGCCTGGGTCGACGCAGGCAAGTTCGTAGAGGTACGTGACGACTTAATGTTGATCGTGGAGTATGCTCAAGAAAGGAGTGGGGTATGAACCTGCCACCCGAACTATTTTCCATTCTCGTGCCCGTTCTCGTCGTGGTGTTCCTGATCGGCTCGGCCATCCGAATCCTGCGCGAGTACGAACGCGGCGTCATCTTCTTGTTGGGCCGCTTCTACAAGGTCAAAGGGCCGGGCCTTATCCTAGTGATACCCGTTGTACAGCAGATGGTGCGGATCGATTTGCGCACTCGCGTTCTTGATATCCCGCCACAGGATGTCATCTCGCGCGACAACGTATCCGTGAATGTCAACGCGGTTTTATACTACCGCGTCATTGACCCGGAAAAGTCCATCATCCAGGTGGAGGACTTCAGCCAGGCAACCAGCGAATTGGCCCAGACAACATTGCGCTCGGTTGTCGGACAGCACGAACTTGACGAGATGCTGGCGGAGCGTGAGAAGATTAACAACGACGTGCAGCGGATCCTTGACCAACAGACCGACGCTTGGGGCATCAAGGTTTCGAATGTCGAGTTGAAACATATCGATTTGGACGAGCGAATGGTTCGCGCAATCGCTAAACAAGCCGAGGCTGAACGCCTGCGTCGCGCCAAAATCATCGATGCAGAAGGCGAGTTGCAGGCAGCAGAGAAACTCGTCCTTGCCGGTGAAAAACTTGCCGCGCATCCAGAGTCCATGCAGCTTCGTTATCTTGGCACGCTGGCAAATATCGCTGGAGAAAAGAGTTCAACGATCGTCTTTCCATTGCCGGTCAATTTACTCAATCTTATCGGAAAAAAATCCTAGCTCCGCATCTTGACTGGGCGTTGTCACATTAACATCCATCGATCGCAGTTGATCTAGGGCTATCCAATTTCAAACCGCCGCTGTCACGTTTTGCCATCTCTCCATCGCAGCAGAACGAAACTGCCGAAGTGTTCGACGTGAGATGAGATGGCGTTGGACGTTGAACGTGTTGTAGATAGCGGCGTGTGTCGAAAGAAATCTCTG